>NZ_CP127385.1:2811647-3117977 GCF_030378205.1 Bradyrhizobium sp. NP1 | reverse complement strand
TCCAGACCGACGATTCGCGAAGCGTTGAAGCGCTTGGCGGCCCAACATTTGATCAGGTCGCGCCGCGGTCCAGCCGGTGGAAACTTCGTCACGGCGCCTGCGCCGCCGGAAGCGGGACGTTCGCTTGCCAATACGACCACGCTCATGGTGGCGGTCGGCGACATCAACGTCGATGAAATCGTGACTGCGCGACTGGAGCTTGAATCGGTCTGCGTCAAATTGGCATGCGAACACCGCACCAACGATCAGTTGGAGCTTATGAGGACTGAACTTGAGTTGCAGAGGAAGGGAAGCCTCACTGACGAGGAGTTCTGCGAATCCGACGTCCGGTTTCATCGCGCCATTGTCGACGCTAGCGCGAATTCCCTCATGCAATTTCTGATGCATTCGGTCATCGAAGGCCTTCAGCCAATCAGCAATATGATTATTTTCCGTGTGCGAGAGCGACAAGAGATCGTCGCGTTTCATAAGCGCATCTTTGCGGCCATCGCCGATCGCAAGAAGACGCTCGCCGTCGAGGCATTGACCGAACTTGCCGCTTATACCAGGGATCGTCTTGCAGCCGCGATCGAAAGGCGCGGCTGATCAACTGACCTCGAAGCCCCCGCGTTCTCAGCTGTGCCTACCGTAAATCACATCCGGCCATATTGATGGTGCAGTCCGCCCAGGATCGGGCGGCGGACGATAGTCCCGGCCCACTCGACGCCGCGGGGGATCGGGGCATCCTGGTTCAATGACAAATGAGTGCGCGTCGCGTTGTAGTGTACGACAGCAGAACGTGGCGCAGATGGCGTTCGCCGAGGACCACGACATGATCGATGCATTCCCTCCGGATTGAGCCGATCAACCGTTCTGCGTAGGCGTTTTGCCAGGGTGAGCGGGAAGACGTCGGGCGGTCTCGAATGCCGATCGACCGAACCCGGCGGACAAAGATCTCGCCATAGCTGGGAAGTCCGCGCTAAATAACCCTCTTTCAGTTTGCGGCTGGTCGAGGGCAGACCGTCGGACGGCGTGCCTAGTATAGACGATACCTAGAGTAAGGTCAGAGGTCCGTCGAAGCCGTCCAGCCCGTCTAAAACCGTGTATTTGAGCGTGCTTGGTACGTCCAACTCGGTATCACGTCCCTGCCCTACACCCACTTCTACTCTGCAGCGTGAAATAGCTTTGCTTCGCGTCGAGCGCGCCGGTGAAGGCGGGCAACAAAGTCGTGCCGGCGCGGGCGTGACCATCTGAGTTGACGTGAGAGGGAAAGGCGCTCGCAGGGCCGGTGATATCTTCCAGCGAGCTGATTCTCCAGTCTCGTCGTGACGATGCTCCAAACTCACCCGAGACTGCCATCGCAGACAAATTCAGTGTAGGATGTAGTCCGATCAGGGAGGCATGGCGATGCCCAGGGAGAACTACGTCGCCAAGCAGCAGCGGATTGGCCAGCGCCTGACGCGCGCGATGGCCAAGGCCCACATTGATCGCAGGGAGCTCGCCGAACTGACGGGCTACAGTGAGGCACAGATCGTGAGCTGGGAGCGCGGGCGAGCAGAGCTCTACCCGATCGAGCTGATAAAGCTGTGCCATGCGCTCGACGTGATGCCGGAATGGCTACTGTGCTGGGAGCGTCGCGTCCACTGATCACCGAACCTGCGGAGTATCTGTTCGGAAGCCTCTGGCACCAAGTGATGGAGGAAAACATGCATACCATCAGATTGGGCTTCGCATGCGCATTGGCTGGAACCTTGATGGCCTTCAGCGCCGCTTCGCTCTGTGCGGCACCGTTACCGACTAACCTGACAGCGATGAAATCGCTGGTTGCCGACAGTTCGATCCAAGTCCGGTGGGGCGGCTGGCGCGGCGGCGGCTGGGGATACAGAGGAGGCTGGGGACGAGGTTGGAGTTGGGGAGCGGGCGCTTTAGCCGGTGCCCTAGTCGGTGGCGCGATCGCAAGCAGCGCTTACGGCTACTATGGCGCCCCGTACTATGGCGGCTACTACGCCGGCTATAGCAACTATCCAGCATACGTCGGTTATGGCCCCTATTACGATTACGGTCCTTGGCAAGCAATCCAGGAACCTGGGATCGCCCGGTTCTACAGGCCTTACGGACCCTGGGGCTATTGGTGAGCTAGCCTCTCGCAGCCAAGTGCCTTTGCGTAAATTTTTTCGGCGAAGGAAAATCGCCCTCGTCCACCACGACGCGAAAGCCCGGTGGCCACCTACCAAGGCCACCGGGCGACCCGCCAGTATCAATCGGTAATCAAACGCCTGTAGCTTGAAGGGTGGATCAAACAAGTCTGTTCGCTGGCTGACACAGCGGCGCCGTTCAGCTCGCACTGTGGGAATTAGGACACGGCGCCGCGCGCGCTTAGCGAATCGCGCTGACAATGACAAACGCGAGGCTGCTGACTACCGAGACTGCGATGAATGTGCCGGCGGCCAGGTCCCAAAGTTCAGTTCTCGTTTGTTCGTCCATCTCGGGGGTTCCTCCCGTCGGGGCCTCCAGCCGGCAAGATCTAACCCGCGGCCATCGATGTGGTTTCCGGCGCCGGTCGCCTCATGCCAGCGGCTCGTGCGAGATTGGCTCTCGCCACATCAGCGAGCACAGATCGATAGCTTGTGGCGGCTTGCAATCACCTTCCGGCGGCCTACCATGGATTTGCGTAGCTCATCCTGCAGGAGCGGAGCCATGGAACTCACCGTGGTGCCCATCGTCAAGCCGGACGCCGCCAACTTCATCTTTGGCCAGTCGCATTTCATCAAGACCGTGGAAGACCTCCACGAGGCGCTGGTGGGCGCGGTTCCGGGCATCCGCTTCGGGTTGGCCTTCTGCGAGGCCTCCGGTAAGCGGCTGGTGCGCTGGTCGGGCAATGACGAAGCCGCCCTCGCCCTCGCACGCGACAACGCATTGGCCATCGGCGCCGGCCACGCTTTCCTGATCTTCCTGGGCGACGGATTTTTTCCCGTCAACGTGCTGGCTGCTGTGCGCGCCGTGCCGGAGGTCTGCCGCATCTATTGCGCGACGGCCAACCCGACACAGGTGATCGTCGCACAAACTGAGCTGGGCCGCGGCGTGCTCGGCGTGGTGGATGGCGCCTCGCCGCTGGGTGTCGAAGCCGACGCCGACATTGCGTGGCGGAAAGACCTGCTGCGAAAGATCGGCTACAAGCTGTAGTGGGAACGGTGCAGCCCTTCGGACGAGAACGGTACCGTGCGCGTGGACACGGTACTGGTGTGGAACCGGTCGGGTACCGCTTCCGAACCGATTGGTGCCGAAAAAACCATTGCGGAGCCGACGCACCGCGATGCTGGCAAGCTCCGCCCCGCAGAGCGTTTCACTGTCTCACGCACTGACTCCATGTTCCACGATCGATGATGGCGGCAACTTGCGAGAGCAGCCCCGAGGCGCGGATTGGGACCGAGTTACTTACTTAAGTGGCGCAATCAGCGACCGCGGTGCTGTCCTCTTGCCTAACCCGACCACACATTAACGGCTACCCGAACAATTCGGCAGCAAGGAATATCCAGCGCCTTTTGGGGTTGGCTAGATCTCCGCCTGAACTCGGCCGGAGCTGGCGGATCCTGCGCTCATCAGCGCCCGAGCCGCGTGCTCTTTTCGTATGAAGTGCTTAACAAAGGACGACGTCTGAGTATTCCGAGAACCTGGTTTTCGCACTCGTAGGAGCCATAAATGCTGACGGCCGCACAATGCCAAGTGCTCGCACGCGAATATAAAACGCTCGCGCAAGCCCCCGGAGTTTCCAAGAATCGCGCGTCCATACTGAAGAACATTGCGCGAAGCTTTACCGGCCTGGCGAGTCAGCTCGATCGGCTCGCGGCCCAGATGAGAGACGAGGCAGGCCGCCTCGATCGCGAAAGCGGTCGACCGAGGTGGTGCAAATCGCAATAGCGGGGGGCAGAACAATGAGGGTTCTTGCCGCGACTCTTACCATGCTTGTTTCAAGTGCTGCGGCTGAAGAGTGCCAGAGGTGCTCAATGGCCGACGCCCGCCGTTCACCTGTATCGGGCGGCACGCGCCGGAGCCGCGGCCGTGCTCGCAGCGAATGCAGCCGCATCAACACTCGATCCCGTCTGGTTCCACCGCGTGAGTCGTTGAGGCGGATTGGTCAGCGCCATTGACTGATAAATTTGCGGCCGGGCAGACTTGATGACCGGAAAAAATCGGCGCAGGGTTTCAGCTGCTGATTAAGCATCTATCGATCGGGGTCGTTATGATGACCGCTACGTCGATAGGCCGGATACTCGTTCCGTTTGTCGCGCTTGCCGCCATAGCGCTTGTTGTGGCCGTCAAGGATGTACCGCGCGAGCCGGCGGTTGAGGCGAGTCTCGCACCCACGGCGTCGACGCCCTCGTATCCTGCATCCGGCGCTCCGATTGAGAGCTCGCCTGCGCTCACGGCGACGGAGACTCAAACAGCCGCCGGGGCGGCTGCATCTGCCGTATCTCCAGCCTCGCCGGTCACTGATCCGGTCACGGATAAGTCTGTGCCCGTCTTCGACATCGCTCGCATTGAACCAACGGGCGACGCGGTTATCGCCGGTAGAGCGGACCCTGGCGCGATCGTGGACCTGTTGCGCAGTGGCGAGCGTCTTGATCGAACGGTCGCGGATTCATCTGGACAGTTCGTCATGGCCCCGCTCCTGCCCCCCGGGAGCTACGAGCTGACGTTGACCGCCAGATCACTGGACGGCACGCTGGCAACGTCGAAACAGGGTGTCGCAGTCGCACTCGACGAAGTGAGGTCCGACTCTGGCGCGGCCCGGTCGCGCGCCGACGCGCCGCCGCTCAATGCTGCAGAGACGGTGACGACGCAGGGGTTACCGCTGGATCACACCGGTAAGTCTTCTCAAGCGCGTCTGTCGCCACAACCCCGTTTGCCCGCCGCGAAACTGCTGGACAATGCTACTTTGCAGCGGCCGCACATGTTTGCCGCCGCTCCTTCAAATGGACGTTCATTGTCCCCCTTGGTCGCGCACCGGAGTTTGACCCGGGTCGTATCCCCTGGTGACAGCCTGTGGCGGATCAGCCGCACCACTTACGGGGCGGGCACGCAATACATGCTCGTGTATAGGGCGAACCGAGAGCGGATCCGAGATCCAAATCATATCTATCCCGGCCAGATCTTTGTCCTTCCCATGAAGGCGCACTGAAACGCCGCGATTTGGGGCCTGAGTAGTCTGGGAGCTCGCGATGACGATTGACAGCACCATATTTGGCGCGATTACGATTGACGGAAAGACGTATGAGCACGATGTGATCGTTCGCCTTTCCGGCAAAGTGGTAAAACGGAAAAAAAATTTATCAAAGAAGCTCTATGGCACCTCGCACGTGCTTTCAGAAGATGAGGCAAAATTTCTCTTCGAAAAGGGGTGCGACCAAGTCGTCATTGGCTCGGGTCAGATGGGCAACGTGCGTCTGTCACCGGAAGCTGAAGCCTATTTCGAAAGAAAGGACTGCGAAGTCTTGTTGAAACCGACACCCGAGGCGATCCGGACATTCAACCGGTCGCGCGCGAAGAGGATCGGGCTCTTTCACGTGACCTGTTGAGGGATACGCGCTAGCGGAGCCATCTCGGACGCTTGTTCGAAGGCCTGTTGTTGCGGCCAGGTTGCAAGACGGCACGGATTGGCGCGCCTCCTGCGCAGTGACGTGTGACTGTCTTTCACCTCCGACAACTAAGGCTTGCTCTTACTCCGTCGCTCGCACACCTCCTCTTCCCCCCGGAGAACCTTTGTCGTGCACATCGTCGCCGTGCCTCACGCCAAAGGGCCTGCTCACACTGGTTGTCACAACATTTTTCTTGATCTCCCGGTGCACACGTCGTGCACACGCCGCCTTCCAATGCACGCGCGCCATGAAGCCGCGGAGTTGGCAGAGTGTCGCTAGGTGCGAACGCTCGCCAGGTAATGCTTCGCGAGTTTAGCGATACGTTTGGCTTCCAGGCCAATCTCGCGCAATTGCCCGGTAGGAGATGCGGTAAGGCCGCAGAAATACAACCCAGGCTCTTTCGTCGTCTTTCCCGTCTCCACGGGTTTTCCGTTTTCGTCCAACACATCATTCGCATCCGAAAGCAGTTGCCGCAGATCGGGGCGGAAGCCGGTCGCAAGTATGACAGAATCAAACTGCTCTGCACTGAGGTCCGAGAAGACCACGCCGTCGGGCGTGAAACGATCGACGCCCCTACGCACCTTGATCGACCCGTCTCTGATCTTTGCCAGTGTACCGACATCGAGTAATGGAACTCGTCTGTCCTCCTCGACCATGCGGCGAGGTCTTTTGCCGGCGCGGCGCAATCCGAACCGCTCAATTGGCCCAATGGCCAAACGTATGATCGGCTCGTTGACGTAATCGACAAATTTGGCCGGCAGGCTCCGTTGTGCGATTGCCCAGGTCAGAATTGGAATGCCCAATAGATCGCGGGGCAGGATTTGAACCGGACCGCGCACCGCCAAGGTGGTGTCGATCCGAGCGACCGCGAGATCGAGCGCAATTTCACCGCCGGAATTGCCAAATCCAACAACCAAAACGCGCTTTCCCAAATAGGGCGAAGCGTTACGATATTCGCAACTATGGATGCAGTCTCCGCGGAACGCCTCCGATCCGGGCCAAAACGGCCGGTAGGGAAAATCGGCCCATCCGGTAGCAACGACCACCACCTCCGCTGACACGGGTACTCGAGTTGTTTCCACACACCACTGCAAACCATACCGCCTGATGCCAGTTACTGTGGTGTCGAAAACAGGCCGGATGCCAAAGTGCGCCGCGTAACTCTCCAAATAGGAAACGACTTGTGTTCGCGAGGGGTAGGTCGGAAAACTGCGTGGCATCTCCATTCCGGGCAGACCCGAATGGCTGCTATCCGTGTGGAGATGAAGGCGATCGTAGTGACGTCGCCACGTTGAGCCGACCGCGTTTGCCTTTTCCAATACCGTAACGTCTATCGCCTGAGCGCGCATACTAGCCGCACAGGCAAGGCCAGCAGGACCGGCACCGACAATAATTGCACTCGGATTCTTCATGCCCGCCTCCGGATGGGCGACCTCAGCATTCTTCACCGTTGCGCTGGACGGCAGCCCCCTACCCCACCGACGAGACGAAGGCAGGTCTGCTCGCCACCGCCGACAAACAAACGAGATCAGCTTCTCGTTCACAGGTCGCTGCCCTGCTCTCGTCAATTCGACGTCAGCATGACGCCTCGGACCGCCTGCTCACTAGGAAATCAGAGCTCTCGCTGTGTCGAACGCTGCCCGATCACACGACAATCCTCGGACCGAGGCGGCCTCGATTGCGCTTGCTTACGCCAGGGAATCGTAGCGCTTGACACAGATGTCGGCAACTTCGCTCGGATCGCGCTCGGCCCAATCGTCGGAAAAGACCTCGATCTCGTAGGGGCCGCGATATCCGCTCCGCTCGAATTCGCGCACGACGTTCGCGACATCGGCGGCGCCGTCACCCGGCATCGCCCGATCCTGCACCGGATGCCGGGTCGGCACGCGCCAATCACACAGATGAACCGTTGCGATCGCCGAAAGGTCGCGTCCTCGAATATGGGACAGAAGGCCTGGGTCCCACCAGCAATGAAAAATATCGAACACGACCGACACGCCGTCTCCGATAGAATCCCGGAGCCTGAAGGCCTGCGACAGGGTGTTGATGCAGCCGCGTTCGGCCGTATGCATGGGATGGAAGGGCTCCAGCCCAATCCGCACATTGGTTGAACGCGCGTAGTCGGCCGCCGCCCGCAGGACGTCGGCGACACGCTTGCGGGCCTCGTCAACGCCGGCCCGGGAGGGCGCGGAACCTCCGCTTACGAAGACGACGCAAGCCGCGCCTATCTCGCTCGCTTCGTCGATGGCCCGGCGGCAGTCGTCGACAGCCGCCGTTGCGCCTTCCGTATCAAGCCGCCCGACGTCACCTGTCTTGCACAGGCTCGGCACCCAAAGGCCCGCGTCCCGAATCATCGCGCGCGCGGAGGCAAGGCCTGCCTCCGCGAGCTTGTCCCGCCAGATGCCGATGCCGGTCGCACCGGCCCTCGCATAGCCATCGATCGCCTGCGACAGCGACCAACGCGGGGTCGTAATCTGGTTGATGGCCAGTCGCGAGCGATCCATGGCGGCGATGGTCGTCAGATCAGATTATCGCAGATCGTGATGGTGCGACTGACGATCCAGTCCTTGTAGATCTCGCGCACGTAATCCAGCCCGGAGTTCTTGAAGTGGCTGTCGAGCGACTGGCTGTCCTTGTAGGCCTCGACCAGGAAGACCTTGTTGCCTTTCTCCTGCGGAATGAGGACGTCAAACTGCAGGCACGCCTCCTCCCGGCTTCGCGTCCGGCGCGCATGGCCATGAATGAGCGTCAGAAACTTGTCGCGATGCTCGGGCTTGATCTCGAACTCGACCACAAGCATGATTTTCTTTTCCATTTCCGGTAGTTCCTTTCCTCGTTAAGTGGACGTTTTAGCCGGCGCGGAGAGCGTCGATGTTGCGGACATTGGCTACCCGCTGGATGTATTCGGAGCTCGGCGCTTCATAGAGAAGATGCCGGCTGACATGCACGCCCGTCAGCTTGTGCATCGACACCATCATTTCCGCCGCCTTCACCAGCAGGCTGTAACTGTCGAGCAGCGGCACGCCGCCGAGCTTGAATATTCCGCGTTGCGCCAGCAGCGTCGCCGGCGGGCCAGCCGGAATGACGACTTCCGCACCATTGTCGATCGCACGCCGGCTGGCCGCCAGAATTTGATCGACGCAGCGGTCGCCGAGCTTTTCGTCGACGAAGACGTCGTTGAAGCCGCGGATATTGTCAAACTCGATCGCCTCGACCGAGGCGAGCCGGTCCCGCAAGCCGTAGCCGATCGGGATTTCACGATATCGCGCGGTCATTTTCCGGTTAGGGACGACGAGACCGAAACGCTCTCCCATCGTGCAGGAGATGAAGCAGCACACTTCCATGAAGGAGACGACGGGAATATCGAGCATTTCGCGCAGCTCGACCAGCGCCGGGTCGAGCGAGTTCGCCAGCACGAACGCGTCATAGCCTCCCGATTTGCGAACGTTGAGCGCGTTAGCGATGATCTCGCGTACATCATAGTGCCAGAACAGCCGGAACTGGTCGCCGAGCGCACCCTCGGTGGTGCCGCGCACCTCCACTTTCGTGCCGGGCGCGGCAGCACGATCGCAAAGCGCCTGGGTGGCGCTGATGAAATCCTTCATTCCGGATTCCGAAGAGACGAGCTGGTACCAGAGTTTCATAAATGCTCCCTACGATGATTTGGATTGGTTGCGGTGGATGACGAGCGTTGCGGTGCAGGCGTTGCGATCGATGGTGAAGCGTTGTGTCAGGGGTTCGCTGAGCCCGATCAATCGATTCAGGATTGCAAGCCCCTGCTCTCCCTTGGCGACCATGGGCAGGCCCGTGGTGTCCTCGATACCGGTCAAGAGATCGATCGGATGGAAGACGAGACGGGTTTCAGCCGGGCCGAATTCGCAGCGAACGACAACCGTCTCCCAGAATTTGCGGTTTTCGAAGAAGCCGCCGCCTTTGCTGCGCAGCGCATAGGCGTCCTCAAGGCTCGCGTCGCGATCGAGCCCGAGCGCCTCATAGAAGTCGGCAGGTTGCTGGGGAAACAGATAGGGCTGGAAAACGAAGGCGCCGAGGCTGTAGAGGATCGGCCGGCCATTATAGACCTCAACGCCGCGCAGCACATGCGGGCCATGCCCGATCACGATATCGGCCCCGGCGTCGATCGCGGCGCGGCTGAATTCGGTGACGAACGCCGGCGGCTCCTCTTGCGTCCGGTCGTATTCGTGCGAGTGAATGCTCACCACGACCCAATCGGCTTGGCTTCTCGCCTCCGCGACGGATGCGCAGATTTCAACCAGATCGACCAGATTGCAGCGTGAACGGACCGCGAAGGCTTTCGCCTGCACGAACCGATTGCCCATGAAGTCGAGAGCGCCATCGGCGGCGCCGCGGTGTTGCATTGGGCCTTCGCGATGACCCCTGAGGGGTCTTGCGGGAATTTCGGCAAGCAGCCGTTCCAGCGCCTTGAAGGCTGTATCGTCGACTTCATAGACCGTCTCGAAGCGAAGCGGGTTCACCCCCGGCCGTCCCAAGGCATCGGCGCGCTGATATCCCGCAGGCGCCTGCGGCAGAAATGTCGAGGTCGCGGCGATCAGCGCACATCGCCCCGACGACGTTTCGAGATAGCTCGGCGCCCGCGCGGCCGCGAGATGAAGGCCGGTGCCGGCGTGAGTGATCTTCAGCCGATCGAGCGCCTGCCGTGTGCTCGCCACGCCGCCATGGCCGTAATCGCTGGTGTGATTATGGGCAAGCGACGCGAGGTTGACGCCGAGCCAGTCGATCTCCTCCGCGAGATGCGTGGGGGCTGCCGCCCACGCACCCTGGCATTGCGCGGCCGGCGCGCTGTCGTAGTCGTGCAGCAGCATCTCGATATTGCCGAACCGGGCCTCGCCGGCGCGCAGCAGGCTTGCGACTTCGAGAAAGCCGGGATGGCTTTCGTCGCGCAGCCGCTTCGCCAGATAGACGTCGCCGACGGCGGTAAGGCAGAACGTCGAATTCACTCGGTCAACTCCAGAACCGGAGCGCGATGACTTTTCTTCGAAAGCCCGCTCGCTCCATCTTGTTGTTTGAGCATGATCTTTCTCGGAAAGCCGGCATCCACTCCTCCGGACCGTGCTCGCTCGTCGTGTCCAGTTGATTCACGGCTTCCATTCGCGCGCCATGCGCCGGACCGCTTCCTTATCGAAATCGTTGATCTCTTTCAGAAGCGAGGGCGTCCAGAGCTTGTCGATATCGAGCGGCTGCTTCAGCACGCCGCCGTCGATGATCAGCTGCATATAGCCTGCGATCTGATCGCGGCTCGCATTGCCGATCAAACCGTCAACCACGGTCACGTTCTTCAGCCGGGCTCGGAGCGTGGCAAGGCTCAATCGCATCGCCTGCTCGTCGGAACTGCCGCGCGCCCTGGTCGCCGGGTAGACCTTCCAGTGAATGCGGACTGCGGCTTCCGGGTTTTCTTCCGCGAAGATCGTTGCCTTGGCCACGCCGCGACCGAGCTTCACGAGCACATCCCGATGCTGCTCTAGATAGCTGCGCTTGGTAAAGATGGATGACTGAAAGCCCACCCGGTCCGGCGAAGCGGCGTCGCTCTCGAGCTTGCGCATCGGCGTGCCCTCCGCCTCGATCAGCGCGTAAAGGCCATCGAACAGCGCCAGCGCGTCGACCCGTCCGGTTTTCAGCGCATAGGCTGCTTCCGCGCCCTCGCCGACGGCGACGAATTTGATGCTGTTGGGATCCTTGCCCGCCTGCTTGACGAGGGCTTTGGTGGTCTGCACCTGGGAATTGCCAAGCGACTGCAGGCCGACGGTTTTTCCTTCCAGATCGCCCACGGTCTTTACCGGGCTATCCGGCAGAACCCGCGGCATGCTCTGGAAGTTCTGGATGAAGGTGTAGAACGCGACCAGGTTGGTGTCGGGATAGGCCTGCAACAACGAGAACAATGCGGTATTGGCGGTGAAGGCGACCTGAGCCCGGTTCGCATCGAGCGCCTGCGCCGCCGTGTTGGCCCCGCTCAGCGCCAGGATCGTGACGTCGAGCCCCTCTTCCTTCCAGAACAGCGTCGCGGGAATCGATGTGTAGTATGCGGTCAGCGGCTGCAGTACCGCCGTCGGCATCGCAACGGTGATCGCTGTCTGCGCGCGCAGAGGAACTGCCGCGACGAGCCACAGCAAAGCGGCCGACATTGTCGAAATCCCGATCGAGTAGACGCGACCGTAGCAGAACATGGTTCCTCCCCTGTTTTTGATGGACTTGACGCGAGGCTGCTCTACGGCATCGCGCTCACGTCGTTCGCCCAGAACGAGACTTTCCTTTCGAGAAAGCTCATCAACGCATTCAGCAGAATGCCCATGAGCATCAACAGCGCCAGGCACGCATACACGGAAGGAACGTCGAAATTGGCCTTGGCTTGCAACATGACGTAGCCAAGTCCCTTGTCGGTGCCGACGAACTCGGCGACCACGGTTCCGATCAGGGCAAAAATCGCGCCGATATGGAGGCCGGCGAAGATGTAGGGAATGGCGTGCGGAAGGCGCAGCCCGAAGAACATCTGCATGCGCGTGGCGCCAAGCGACTTGAACAGCTCGTAATGGTTGCGGTCGCGGATCTTGAAGCCCTGCAGCGCATTGATCATGATCGGGAAGAAACAGACGACGATCACGATCGTCATTTTCGAGAGGTCGCCGAAACCGAGCCAAAGCACGATCAGGGGCGCAATTGCGATCTTGGGCAGGCTTTGAAAAGCGACGATGAAGGGCGTCAATATCTTCTCGAGAGCCGGGATCGTGGCGAGAAATCCGGCGGCGCCGATCGCGATCGCCGCGCCCAGCAGGAAACCGACGAGAGTCGAATAGGTCGAAGACAGCACATGTTCGAGAAGGAAGCCGGATTTGAAGCCGTCCCACAGAACGGACACGACTTCGCTCGGCGCCGGCAGGATGAGGCGGGAGACGTGGCCGCCCCTGGCGGCATATTCGGCCAAGCCAAGCAACAGCACGACCAGAATGAACGACGAGAGCCGGGTCGGGATATTGAATTGAGGCCTTGGCA
Source organism: Bradyrhizobium sp. NP1 (assembly GCF_030378205.1). Taxonomy (NCBI): domain Bacteria; kingdom Pseudomonadati; phylum Pseudomonadota; class Alphaproteobacteria; order Hyphomicrobiales; family Nitrobacteraceae; genus Bradyrhizobium; species Bradyrhizobium sp. NP1. Next base: position 3,105,339 of record NZ_CP127385.1, on the reverse strand, counting down.
ACGACGGAGCCTCGCCGGCGGCGACTTTCCGGTCCTGATGTGTATCCGAAGTCACCGACATCAATGCATCTCCTCGGCAGGATCGCGCTGTTCATCCAGCAGGGCCCGGATTTCAAGGGCGTAGCGCCGGAACTCCGGCGACAGCTTGTCGGCGGCACTTCGCGGCCGCGGCAGGTCGATCTTCAGCTCGGCGACCACGCGGCCCGGGCCGGCAGACAGAACGAGAATGCGGTCCGAGAGCAGGACGGCTTCGTCGATGTCATGGGTCACGAAAAGCACCGTCTTGCGGTTCTTCTGATGCAGTCTCTGCAGTTCGATGTTCAACTCCTCGCGCGTCATGGCGTCGAGCGCGCCGAACGGTTCATCCATGAAGATCAGCTCGGGATCATGCAGCATGGCGCGCGCGATCGATACGCGCTGCTGCATGCCGCCGGACAGCTCGTGCGGATATTTGTTCGGCGCCCGCGACAGCTTCACCATGTCGAGCAATTGCAGCGCGCGTTGCCTCGCTTGCTGCTTGTCGAGGTGAAGAATGTTCGCGGGCAGCATCACATTTGCGAGCACCGTCTTCCACGGCAGCAGCGCGGCCGACTGGAAGACGAAGCCATAGGAGCCGGGCCCTACCGGGACGTCGGTTTCCCCCAGGCCGACATGTCCGCGCGAGGGCGATACGAGCCCGGCGCACATCTTGAGCAGCGTCGTCTTGCCGCAGCCGCTGGGACCGACGAAACTCACGAACTCGCCGGCGAAAACTCGCGTCGTGACTGGCGCGAGCGCGATCGCCGACGTGCCGTTCGCGAGCATATAGGTCTTTTCGACGCGTTTCATATTGAGCGCGACGGGCGTCTGCAAGCCCTCGGTCATGAGCGGTCCTCGATCCAACGTTTTCAATTCCTGGCTTCAGTTCTCGAAGCGTCAGTTCCCGGCGTTTCAACTCTTGGCGGTGAAGAACTTGGTTCCGTCGAAAAACCGGTTCGGCCGATTGAACACTGACAGGAAGAGAGCGCCGTTCGGCGCGCGCGCAATATGCATGTTGCCGCCCGGACGCCAGACAAAGTTGCCGGCCGCAACCACGCCCTCGTCATCCTCGAGCGCCCCTTCGAGCATGAAGGTCTGTTCAAGGTCGGTGTGTTCATGCAGCGGCACGACGGCGCCCGGAGCCAATTTGAACAGGATGGTCGAGCGGCCTTCATTGTCTTTGTAGAGGATCTTCATTTCGATGCCCTCGAAATCGGTTGATTGCCACGGCATCGACCGCGCGTCGACGAAGTTCGATCGCAACTGGGGAGCGTTAGTGATGGGAGAGTTCATCTGACGGCCTCTTGACCGGGTTTGTGGAATCAAATTCCTCGACGTCGAAGCTCACATCGGAGCGCAGCGTCGGCAGCTGCGACCGCGTGCTGGCGACCGCGGAAAGATCGATCGTCGCCGTCGCAAGGCCGGGCGATTGACCGCTCTCGGCGAGGATCTCGCCCCAGGGATCGACGATCATGGAGTGGCCGAACGTCTGCCATCCGCCCGGATGCATGCCGCACGTCGCGGGCGCCACGACAAAGCATCCGTTCTCGATCGCGCGCGCCCGCAACAAGGTGTGCCAATGGGCTTTGCCGGTCGCGGCCGCAAACGCCGAAGGCACCATCAGGATGTCCGCGCCCGAGCGCGCAAGCGCGCGATATAATGAGGGAAACCGCAGGTCGTAGCAGATGCTGAGGCCAAGCGTGGCCGAAGGAAGACGGACGACCACCGCATGCCGGCCTGCGCGATAGGAGCGCGATTCCAGAGTCTCCCTTCCGTCGGGCAGGATCGCGTCGAACATATGCAGCTTGTCGTAGGTCGCAACACATGCGCCTTCCGGCGAAATCAGATAGCTGCGATTGGCGAGGCGGCCGGCGTCGTCCTCCGACTTCACGACAATACTGCCCGCAAGCAGCCAGACGCCGGAATCTCGTGCCGCAACCAGCAATCCCTGCAGGCCCGGATGCTCGTCTTCCGGCTTGGCCGCGGCCCGCATCGCAGTTCCGCTCCGATGCAGGAAAGTGCAGAACTCCGGCAGCGCGACGAATTGCGCCCCGCCTACCGCCGCCTGCCGAATGAATTCAGATGCCGTCGCGACGTTTGCCGCGAGATCGTCGCCCGGATTGAGTTGCACGCATGCGACCGTGAGTCCAGCCATTGGATCAGTTCTTTCCAATGCCAATGATCGCGCGCGCCTCTGCCGGCGAGGCCAGCGTCCCCCCGAGCGAGTGGACGATTGCGGCGGCTTTCTCCACGAGCTGCGCATTGGTCTTTGCCTGCACACCCCGATCAAGAAAGAAATTGTCTTCCATCCCGACGCGCACATGGCCACCGAGCAGCACGGCTTGCGCGACCATCGAAAATTCCGAGCGTCCGACGCCGAAGGCCGCCCAGTTTGCGCCATGCGGCAGCGCGTGGCTCATCAGCATCATGGATTGCGGCGTCGCCGGCGCGCCCCAGGGAATCCCGAGCGCGATCTGGAAGAAGGCGTCCTCATCGACCAGCCCGTCGGCGATCATCTGGCGCGCGAGCGCAAGATGACCGGTATCGAAGATCTCCAGCTCCGCCTTCACGTTGGCCTGCCGGATGCCCGCCGCGATAACCTTGATCTGCGCCGGCGTGTTGATCAGCGCGCCGGCGCCGAAATTCAGCGTGCCCATGTCGAGACTGCAGATTTCCGGCTGAAGCTCGATGATGTGCCGCACGCGTTCGGCCGCCGGCCGCACATTGGAACCGGGCGCCGCAGCGTTTACCGCGGTGATGTCGGGCACGAAGCGCGCACCCGGACCGGTGGTCAGGTTGATCACGACGTCGGTTTCGGACGAACGAATCCGCTCGACCACCTCGCGATAGAGCGCGAGCTCCATGCTCGGCTTGCCCGTCGCGGGGTCACGAACATGAAGATGCACGATCGCGGCACCCGCCTTCGCCGCCTCGATCGAGGATTCGGCGATCTGCCGGGGCGTGACCGGCAACTGCGAATAACGACCGGCATTGTCGTCACCGCCGGTAACCGCACAGGTGAGGATCGTTCTGCTCTGCATATCTCACTTACGTCATTTGATTCATACGTCTGTATGAACTAAAAGCTATTTGATGAATTTGCAGGCAAAAGTCAATAGCCGCTGTCCCGCGGGGTCAGGGCAGCCCCCGCAGCGCGAGGACAAGATAGCGTCAGGAGCCGTCAGTCTCGATGGCGCATCGACGCCCGGACGCGCCTGCTTGCCGCGACAAAGCGAAGCGGCACCGCGCAGGACAATCGCGAGCGATACAGGTCTGCGGCGCCATGGGCGCCGCTTGATTGCGGCTTGTGAAAGCTATTTCGAGGCTGGCGAAATCGTGTCACATCTGCGGTCGGTCCGACATGTCGGGTTGTCGGGAAAGGGCCGCGACGGACGGAGTACGAAATGTGAATGAGGCGGCGAAGGCGAAGGCCAAGAAAGGAAAAGTCCAGCGAGGAGCGGCCGGCGGCCAGGCCACCCGGCAGCACGTGCTCGATACCGCCGAACGCTTGTTTGCGACGCACGGCCCCGAGGCGGTCTCGATCCGAACCATTGCGAGCGAGGCCAATGTCAATCTCGGCGCCGTCAACTATCATTTTACGTCGAAGGAGAAGCTGTTCGAGGAGATTTTTCGCCGCCGAGTCGTTCCGCTCAACGATCAGAGACTCGAACTGCTCGACAATCTTCTGGCGCAATCGGGCGACAAGAAACTGCCCGCGCTTGAAAAGGTCGTCGAAGCCTTCGTGACGCCTCCACTACAACTAATCGCCGATGCATCCGGCAGCGGCCGCGCGCTGGTCGTGATGCAGTTTCTTTCTCATGCGTTCTCAAGTCCCGGCGAAGCCGGGTTCCTCGAAGCCTATTACGAGCCAGTCCGTACGCGCTATATCGAGGTGTTGTGTCAGCTGTTGCCCCATCTTGCGATCGAGGACGTGCTCTGGCGCTACAACTACATGGTCGGCGCGATCATCTACGCCATGGGCGGCCCCTCGCGCATGACGCGGCTGCCGCGCGGGCTCAAGCGCTCTGAACGCGTCCGCTCCGGGAGCGCCGATGATGCGATCCGGCAATTGACGACCTTCGCGGTGGCCGGATTCCAGGCACCGTCCTGCGGTGGGCCTCGACCCGTCATATCGAAGTCGCTTGAAAAGGGCGCGCGACAGACCGCCGGCTAGGCGTGTCACCGGCGAGCGACGCTCACGTCTCTCAGACGTTGACGATGATCCTTCCCTTCGCCTTGCCACGATATCAACCGGTCGGCTCTGTCGTCAGCACCTCGAAGCCGCGAAGGCCAGATTGATGACGATCCTGGCCGAACGGCGACACGGCGAGGCCATCCCGCCGCTCGAGCAGTAGATCCAGCGGCGTTATCGCAACGGGGCACGCAGTGGATTTTCACGCAGAAAATTGACACCTGACGGGCTCACAAAGACCGCCTCGATGCGGCTGGGCGGTGCCCGGCAGGGCTGGCCGTGTTCGGCGTCAGCCACCGCCCTGGATGGTCTTGACATCCGGGTCAATCATCGTTTCGCAGTTCATGCTAGGCTGAACCAATATAGGCCTGAACAACTGAGGGGTCACTGCGAGCCGCTGCGGCACTACCGCTCCAGATCAAGCGTCCGGAGCTAAGAACATAGGCGTGCTGCGCCACCTGCAACGCCTTGGTGGTGTTCTGTTCTACCACAAGGATCGAGAGGCCCTGCTGCCTGAGACGCTCGATGGCCTCGTAGCAGAGGTCGACGTTTTTGGGCATCAGGCCCAGCGACAATTCGTCGATCATCAGGAGCCGCGGCTCCGACATCATGGCCCGTCCGATCGTGACCATCTGCTGTTCGCCTCCGGAGAGGTTGTCCGCGCGGGAATGCATGCGCTCGGCCAGTCGCGGAAACAGGTCGAGCACCCGCCCTAGATTCGCCGTCTCGCGTTCGCGGGGGCGGCAGAAGCCGCCCATCAGCAGATTTTCGCGCACCGTCAGGTCGCGAAACAGCCGACGGCCTTCGGGCGCGACCGCAACGCCTTTGCGGACGCGCTCCCGCGGCGGCAGCGCGGTGATATCCTCGCCAGCAAGGTAGATGCGGCCTTCCGTACGCTGCACGTGCCCGGCGACGCTCTGGATCGTGGAGGATTTTCCGGCGCCGTTGGCGCCGACTAGCGCGACGATCTGGGCCTCGCCCACCTCGAGGCTGATCCCGCTCACGGCTTCGATCTTGCCGTAGCGGCAGGTGAGGTTCTCAATGCGCAGCATTCCGCCACCCCTCACCCAGATAGGCGGTAATGACCGCATCGTCCGCCATCACGGCGGCCACCGGACCGTCGGCGATCTTTCGCCCGTTATCGAGGACGAGAAAATGCCGGCAGATGCGTTGTGCTTCCGCAAGGTTGTGCTCGATCAGCACGATCGTAACCCCCCCGCCGTTGAGCTCAAGGATCGTATCGGCAAGCTTGCCGGCCTCGGCCTGGTTGAGACCGGCGAGCGGCTCGTCGAGCAACAGGACGACCGGCTTCATCGCGAGTGCGCGTGCGACTTCCAGGCGCTTGAGGACGCCAAGCGGCTGCGAGCGAGGCTCGGCATGCGCAAGCGAGGCGATCCCAACGAGCGCAAGAAGCTCCATTGCCTGCTCTCGCTGCCGCTTGCGGCTGACGCTTCCGATCGCCACCAAGGGAGACGCGGTACGGTCGTGCCCGACGGCGAGCGCGACGTTGTCGAGAATCGTGAGATGGCGAAACGGACGGACGATCTGATTGGACATGCCGAGGCCCGCGCGCGCCCGCTGCGCCACGCGGAAGCGGCGCATATCGCGTCCATCGAGCAGGACCTGGCCGACCTGCGGCCGAACCTGCCCCGAGACGACGCGCAGCATGGTCGTCTTGCCCGCGCCATTCGGTCCAATCAGTCCGACGAGCTCGCCCTTGCCGACGGCGAACGAGACATGATCGATCGCCCGGATGCCGCCGAATTGCACGGCGATATCTTTCACCTCAAGGGCGGGAAACGCTGCGTCGCTGGCGGTCATGGCGAGCCGGCTTCCTTCCGCCTGACCAGAGCGAGCAGACCGCCAAGGCCTTCGGGCAGAAATCGCATGGTGAGAAACAGCAACGCGCCGAAGATCAGGAGCTTGTAGTTGTCGGCAAATCGCAGCAGTTCCGGCATGATCGTCAGGATCGTCGTCGCGACGATGCAGCCGGTGATGGATTGCATCCCGCCCAGCACGACCATGCACAGCACCGAAATCGACGTGGTGAAGCCGAAGGCGTCGGGGCTGACGGCGCGCAGATAGTAGGCCAGAAAACCGCCCGCAAGTCCTGCCAGCGCCGTCCCGATGCAGAATGCCGTCAGCTTGTAGACCCTGTTGTCGACTCCGATCATCTGCGCCGCGACGTCGTCGTCGGCCACAGCCGAAAAGCCGAAGCCGAGCCAGCTGCGCCGGACGTGCAGGCAAAACAGGATCACCAGGACGGTCGTCACCAGCTCGAGGGCGACAAAGCCGTCGCGTCCGAAAGAAGGCGTCGCGATGCCGCTGATCCCGATCTCGCCACCCAGCGCATCGTTCTGCTTGACGACGCCGAGGAAAATGAAGCCCGCCGCCATGGTTGCGATCGCCAGAAAGTCCTCGCGGACGCGCAGGCTGCATAATCCGACGACAAAGCCAGCCACGGCCGCCGCCGCCATGGCGGCCGGAAGCGTGAACCCGATCGGATATCCGGCCTTGGCCAGCAGGGCCGCGGTATAGGCGCCTACGCCGTAGAATGCCGCATGGCCGAGGCTCACCTGACCGCAAAGCCCTGAAATCAGATGCAATCCGAGCGCCAGGATGATGTTGATGCCGACGAGCGACACGATCGAGAGAACATAGGCGCTCACGCGGTCCTCCCCATCAGGCCCGCGGGCCGCAACATCAGCACGACAAGCAGCACGGCAAACGCGATGGCGTCGCGATCGAGCAGCGTTCCAAGATAGGTCGTGCCGAACGCCTCGATCAGGCCGAGAAACAGGGCCGCAGCCAGTGCGCCCCTGATGCTGCCCATGCCGCCCAGAACAATAATGGCCAAGGCCTTGTAGCTCGGCACGCTTCCCATCGTCGGCTCGACGATGTTGTTCAGCACCCCGACCATCGTGCCCGCCACCGCGGCGAAGGCCGATCCGATGAAGAAGGTCATGTCCCGGATCAGCCGGATATCGACGCCGAATGAGGAAGCCATCTGCGGGTCGGACACCGTCGCCCGCGATGCGATCCCGATGCGGGTCAGGCGGTTGAAAGCATCCAGCGTCGCGAACAAGAGGAGCGTGACGACAATGACGCTGAGTTCTGCCGCGGTCACGCCGATGCCCAGGATATTGAACCGCTCCTGCAGCGGCGGCTTGAGGTAGGATAGACCGTAAGGCCCGAACACGATGCGAAAGACCTCTTCCATTGTGATGAAGAGGCCGATCGATACGATCAGGACCACGTAGGGCGGCCGGTTCAGGATCGGCTCATAGCAGAAGCGATAGATCGCAACGCCGCCCAAGCCCACCACGACGACCGAGCAGGCCAGCGCCAGCGCCAGGCTGCCGCTGGCATTGGTGATGGTGAGCGAGACGTAGGCGCCGAGCGTGAACAGCCCGGCATGCGCGATGTGAAGCACCCGCAGCAGGCCATAGACCATGACAAGACCTACCGCGATCAACGCGTAGATGCAGCCGTTCAGCAGTCCCTGGAATGCCAGCTCCCAGATCAGTTTCATGATGCGGTACGAAAGGCTCCGCCTCGGGATCGCTACTGCGTCGGTGGCGCGAGCAGCACCGGATCCTCGATCACGCCATAGGACTGCCACTTGCCGTCCTTCACGATGCTGACAGGAAACGATCGCTGCACCTCGTGCAGGCTGTTGAAGCTCAGATCTCCGACCACGGTGTGCATCCTGGTTGCCGCCAGCGCCGTGCGAATGGCGGCCGGATCGGTGCTCTTGGCGGCCCGCAGCGCCGCGATCAGCACTTCAGCGCTTGCATAGGCCTGCGAGCCCGCGGCCTCGGGGCGGAAGCCCGCCTTTTTCTCGAAGACGTCGAAGAACGCCTTTTCCTGTGGCGTCGTGCCGGACCAGTCGATCACATTGGTGATGATGGCACCGTCCGACGCGGGCCCGGCGATATCGATGAACTTGGTGGAGCTGTAGGACTGCGCGCCGACGAACGGCACGCTGACGCCGGCGGCGCGAATCTGGTTGAGCAGCGGGCCGCCGGTGAAATAAAAGCCCGACGCGTAGATCAGGTCAGGCTTGTCTTCCTTGATGCTGGCGATCATCGGACCGAACTGGCGGTCGGCCGGCGAATACTCGTATTCCCTGACGATCTTGAAGTTGAACTTGTCCGCCGCGCTCTTGAGGCCGGCCGCGACGGTCTTGCCGAAATCGGTCTTGATGGTGAGCAGCACGATCGACTTCGCCTTCAGCACGTCACCGATCAGCTTCGCCCCGGCACGCCCCTCCACCTCGCCCATGCTGCCGACGCGGAAGACATAATCGCCGGATTTCGTGATATCCGGCTGCAACGCGATGGCGACAACATAGGGAATGTGCGCTTCCTGGAACACGGGCGCGGCGGCCTTGGTGGGCGCGGAGAAGCCGGCCGAGATGACGGCGGCAACCTTGTCGCCGATCAGCTTGTTGGCGATCGGGACAGCCTGGTCCGGCTTGCCCTGATCGTCATAGCTGACGAGCTCGATCGGCCGCCCGTCGATGCCGCCGGCCTTGTTCGCCTCCTCGACAGCCAGCTTGACCGCGATTTCGGCCGACAGGCCGTCCGCCGACGCCGGTCCGGTCAGGCCCGCGTGAAAGCCGATCTTGACCGGCGTCTTGTCTTGGGCAGCAGCGGGCACGATGTGCACCGCGATCATCGCCGCGGCCGAAAGAAGAAGTCGGCGGTTGATGAACATCGTCTGTCTCCTCGGAGCTGGACCTTCGGGGCTTACTTCAGTTCGACCGTCATTTCGACTTCGGAAGTCAGACCGAAGGGCAATGCAACGTATCCTTCGCCGGTCCTTGTGTGCTTGCCCGCATCGCCGAACGCCGTCACGAGCATCGCCGAGCAGCCGTCGGACAGCTTGGTCAGGTCGTTAAAGCCCTCGACCGTGCGAACCTTGACGCGGAGAAAGACGATGCGCTTAACCTGATCGAGATCGCCGACGGCGACCTTGATCCGCGCAAGCTGCCGAACGCAGGCGAGCTGAACGGCCGTTTCCGCGGCCTCCATGCTGACCTGGTCGGGAACGCGACCCTTGACAAACTCTCCCGACGGGGTCTGCGGCCCGCCGCTCGACAGATACAGGATCTTGCCGACCTGGATGGCGTCGACATAATTGCCCATCGCCGGCTTTGGCACCGGAAGCTTGCCGTCGGCGTAGCCGAGCTTTTCAAGCAGCGGCTTCAGGCGGTCTTCGACTTCGCCGGCCCATGCGCCGTGGCCAAAACCGGTCAACGCCAAAGCCAAGATGGCCCCCTGAAAGAATTTATTCACTCGCATCACTCCCCCCTGCCTGGATCGATGATAACCGGCCGGCCAACGCCGTGCCGTCCCAAAGTCCTATCCCTTCGCGCGCTCAGCCCCGGCTGCGGCCTTGTATGCATTCGACGCGTTGTCCAGTTCTTCTTGCGTCAGCACATCGAGCACGTTGGTAAACCCATTCGGCGCGCGCTGTTCGGCGAGAATCATTACCGACTCCGGCCCCATCTTCTCGCGATTGATACGCACCAGCTCGGCCAGGACCGGAAGGCGCTTGTCCTGATAGGCACGCAGCGCCGCCACGGGATTGCCGCCTTCGGCCAGACTGTCCGCCAGCGCTGGCGCGTCGATGATCGCCTGCGTGGCGCCATTCGAGCCAGCCGGATGCATCGGATGAGCCGCGTCGCCCAGCAATGTGACTCGACCAAAGCTCCATTGCGTCACAGGGTCGCGATCGACCTTGGGAAACTCGTAGCAGGTGGGCGCAGCCGCGAGCACGGTTGGCACGTCCAGCCAGGAAAAGCGCCAGTCGACGAACCTTGCCGCGACGTCAGGCACGGACGCCTGCCGGTTCCAGTCCTCGCGCGGCGGCATACTGTCCGTGATGGTATCCTCGGCCACCCAGTTGACGTTGATGAGCCCATCCTCGCCGACAGCAGCATCAACCGGATAGACCACCACCTTCTTGTCCCGATGTCCGGCCATGATCATGGTCCGGCTGTCAAAGAAGGGGCGAACGCGGGAGATGCCGCGCCACATGATCTGCCCGCCAAACTTCGGCAGGCCTTCGTTCGGATAGAACGTCTTGCGCACGGCCGAGTGGATGCCGTCGGCGCCGACCAGGATATCGCCGCGCCGGGACGACGGCCGCTGCCCATCGGGACCGGCCGCGAAATGCACGACAACCTCCTGCTCGGACTGCTCGAAACGTTCGAGACGATGTCCGGCGTGGATCCGGTCAGGCCCGAGCGCCGCCGATACGGCTTCCAGCAATAGCCCCTGCAAGCGGCCGCGATTGATGGCAGCCTGCTGATAGAGATAGCCCGCCGCGCGACCGCGCGGCTCGTGCCAGATCTCCTGGCCGTGCTTGTTGAAATAAGCCAGCTTCGCCACGGCGCAGGAATCGCGCGCGATCGCTTCCGCCAGACCGACCACGACGAGATCGCGAACACCGTGCGGCTGGATGTTGATGCCGAGCCCGAGCTCGCGGATTTCGGGAGCCGCCTCGAAAATCTCGACCTCGAAGCCACGCCGCCTCAGATGCAGCGCCGCGGTCAGCCCGCCGATCCCGCCCCCTGCGATCAAGACCCGCAACATGCGATCAATCCGTGAAATATTCGCTTGATGTACGTATGATATTTCTTAAGTTCGGTCAAGCATGCGAGGAATTACCGCGGCAATGTGACCTTGCCTTGCTGCTTGCGCCATTCCTGGTACTGCTTGCGGCTTTCGTCGGTGGCGGGAAACAGGCCGAAGATGGATCGGCCGCGGCGGATCTCGGCATCGGCGAATTCTTCATAAAGCGTCGCTTCATAGGCTTCACGCGCCACTTCCTCGGCAAATTTCGCGGGAAAGACCACGACGCCTTCGCGGTCGCCGACCACGATGTCGCCGGGATAGACCGCAACGCCGGCACAGCCAATCGGCAGATTGAGATCGGCCGCATGATGGATGATCGGGCTCGCCGGCGAGGCGGTCTGTTTCTGGTATGCCGGCAGGCCGGTGTTTGCCACGCCGGCCACATCGCGAAAGCCGCCATCCGTGACGATTCCGGCCGCCCCTCGCGCCTTTAGCCGCGCGACCAGAAGATCACCGGCGGAGGCCGCGCGGGCATCGCCGCGCGAATCGATAACAAGCACTGACCCAGCCGGACATTCCTCGATGGCCCGCCGCTGCACGTGATCGGGCCGGGCATATGCCGCCATATTGTCGATGTCCTCGCGCGCGGGGATAAAGCGCATGGTGAAGGCCTCTCCGACCATGTTCTCCGCGGTCGCGGCGACCGGCGAGATGCCGTGGAGAAAGATATTGCGCAGCCCGCGCGAAAGCAGACAGTTTGTCAGCGTCGCGACATTCACGCCGCGAAGCATGTCACGCGCCTCAACCGAGAGAGTCATCGCCTGTTTCCTCAAAATGGCTCCGGAAGCCCAGTTGCATCTACCATCTTCTAATATATCATGCGCACAAGAGATAGCCGGTATTTGCCGAAATGAAGGAATCGGAAACCCGCAGCAGCGACAGCCCCCAAGCCGGCGAGACCGCCTGGCTTCGTCCCCATTCGCTCGCGGAGGCTGCGCGCATGGCTTTCGAGCCCGGCGCGGTTGTCGTCGCCGGCGGATGCGAGGTCGCCATGAGCCTGCGCGCCGGGGTAGTTCGTCCCGACCGGCTGATCGCGCTGTCCGATATCGCCGGTGCGGATCGGCTGACAGCTCATCCCAAGATCGGGCTTTCGATCGCCCCCCTGGTACGCATCGATGCGATCGCAAACCATCTATGGGTCGCCAAGCGCTGGGCCGCGCTACACGAAGCCGTCGAGCAAATGCTGCTCCCGCAAATCCGCCAGATGGCGACCGTCGTCGGCAACGTCTGCTGCGGCCGCCCCGACTACGATCTGATGCCGGCATTGATGGCGCTGGGAGCAACCGCACGCGCCGTCTTGCCAAACGGGGACACCGTTTCCCTCAAGCTCGACGATCTTTATGACCACGCTGGACGGTTCTCGCTCGGGCGCGGAACGATCGTCCGCGAGATCTTCGTTCAGCCGCCTTCGCCCGACGCCGGCAGCGCCTTCCGCAAGATCGTGGTTGCGGATAAGCCGCTGATCGCCGCCGCCTATGTGGCGCTTAGCGCCGACGCCAATTCGATCGAACAAGCCACGCTTGTGCTGGGAGGATGCCTGCCCGCGCCATTGCACATATCGGCCGCGGAATCCCTGTTGCGCGGCGCGCCCGCAAGGACGGCGAGCTACGAGCGGGCCGGACGCGAGGCCGCGGAAAGCCTGCGAACGCTGGACACGCCGCTGGCCGATCGCGAATTGCGGATCAGATTGGCCGCCGTGCTGGCGCGCGACTCGCTCGAACAAGCGGCGAGCCGGGCTCGGTCCAAGCACAACCCCTTCGATGACGCAGAAAGCATGTTGTAGGCGATGTATCTGGCGCTCGACATCGACGGATGTCCCGTAGAGATGGAAGTCGACACCTGCGCGACGCTGCGGCAGGCTTTGAAGGCGAACGACTGTGCAGAGCCGAAAAACGAACCTTCCTGCGAGGCCGCCACATGCGGCGCCTGCACCGTTCTCCTGAACGGCGCGCCCGTGCTCGCGTGCCTGACATTGGCGGGCGCGAGCCGCGGCGGGCGCGTCGTCACCGCCGCCGGACTACGCGGCGCAAAGCTCAATCCGCTCAGGCGCCTGTTTGCCCGCACGGACATCAATCCATGCGGTGCGTGCGCTTCCGGAATCCTGATCTCCGCCTCTTCGCTGCTCGCCGCAAATCCGCGTCCGACCCGAAACGACGTCCGGCATGCACTGGCCGGCCATGTCTGCCGGTGTCTGGGCTATTCGAGCATCATCGATGCCGTCATCGCCGCCGGCGAGCAGCCGGATGAAACCTTCATCCCGCACGAGGCGCTTCCCTCGAGGGATCAGATCGTCGCGGCGCTGTCGCTCCAGCAGGCGGTGGATCAGGATAACGCACTGAAAAACATCGATCCGCTGGAGGCATTGCGCTCGCGCGTGGCGGAGGCCGGCGCGTTGCCGGCGCTCGATCAGGCCGCCGCTGCTTTCGACTGGCCGTCGCGGCGCAATCCTCCCGTTCAATCGGCGCAGCGGCATCTTCCAGCCGCGGCGGTGGCGCTGGTCGAGCACGCAGGCATCACGTCCATCGCCCTCGTCGACCTCGAATTCGACGCAGAGACAGCGATCGTCAGCCTGCGCAAGGTGGTGGCCGTCGTCTCCGCGAACCCGTTGCCGTCGGGCTGCGCCGAGATCGCCGAGGCGGCGGTGATGGATGCGTTCTTCATCGCGTTGCGTCGAAGCGAAGCGGCGAGCGCAAGCCAAGCCGTACTGTTTCCGAAGGATTTTCCGGCGACGATTCAGGCGCCCGACGTCACGGTCTTCACCGCGTCGAGCGTCGATGAAACACAGGCCGAACCGGGCCAGATCCGCGAGGCGGCATGCCTTGCGACGGTTTGTGCAATCGGCAGTGCGATCTCGCGCGCCTCGGGACGCCGCCTGCCCGCCCCTCCGTTCACGCCGGACCGGCTGCTCGCGCCGTCCGGTCAGGGAAATAGCAGAATTCTGGACAATGCACATAATATATCATAATAGTATCTCATGTTGACAGCAGGGCGAGGTCGGGCGTGGAACGGGTTCGTTTGAAATGGGTCGCCTACACGGCTTACCAGGCCCCCGATCTCGACGTGATGGAGCAGTTCCTGGTCGACTTCGGCATGATGCGGTCGGCCAGAACCGAAACCGGCCTCTTCATGCGCGGCACCGGTGATGCGCATCACATCCATGTCACCCGGCTCGGCGCTGAACCGAAATTCCTCGGCGGCGCATTCACGGTCGAAAGCCGTGAGGAGCTGGAGAAGGCGGCAGGCATTCCCGGCGCGTCGGCCGTCGAGCCGATCCTCGATCCGGGTGGCGGCTTTCGCGTCACCTTGACGACGCCGAACGGTCATTCGATCTGGATCGAGCACGGCGCCGCAAAAGTCGCCGCGCAGCCGATCCGCCGCTCCTACCGCATGAATTTCGCCTCCGAGCATTTGCGTTTCAACGGCACCGTTCGCCAGCGCGCCGAAGCAACGCCGGTACTGCGGATTGGTCATTTCGTGCTCTGGGTGAAGGACGCGGTGGCCGAGGTCGACTGGTTCCGCAAGTATTTCCGGCTGGTGCCGTCGGACTATATCTGCGCGCCAGGCGATCCCGACCCGATCATCAAGGGTACCTTCCTTCGCTACGACGAGGGCAAGGAATATGTCGAGCATCACTGCATCCTCGTCAACGAATCGAAGAATTTCGGCTGCCATCACAGCTCGTACGAGGTGCTCGACCTCGACGCCGTCATCGCGGGGCATGAGCATCTGGCGGCAAAGGGATGGAAGCTCGACGCCGGCTATGGACGGCATTATCTCGGCAGCCTGATCTACGATTATTGGCTCGATCCGTTCGGCAATCGAATCGAGCACTATACCGACACCGATCTCGTCAATGACGACTACGAGCCGGTGTATTTCGTCGGCCAGGCCCACGAGACGACGCAATGGGGCATGGCTCCTCCGCCGTCATTCTTCGATTGACCGCGCCTGCAATGATCACCGCTCAAGATCAGCCTGGATCGACCGGCGCTTTCAGGCGCAAGGAGGACCGGCGTCTTGTCACGGGCCAGGGGCGCTTCGTCGACGATCTGAAGCTCCCCGGGCTTTGCCATGCGGTCGTTGTCCGCTCGACCGAAGCGCACGCGGATATCGTGGCGATCGACACCACCGAGGCGGCCGCCCTGCCCGGCGTCATCGCCGTCCTGACCGGCGCCGACCTCGCGGCCGACAAGTTCGGCGATATCCCGTGCGAAAGCATTCCCGCCGCGGTCGCCGGCAACGGCTGGCAGCGCACGCCCTTTCAGGCGCTGATCGCGGACCGCGTTCTCGCCGTCGGCGATGCGGTCGCGCTTGTGATCGCGGAGAGCCGGATCGCCGCCCGGCGCGCGGCGGCACTCGTGGCCGTCTCCTACGAGGCGCGACCGGCCGTCGTATCGATCGAGGATGCGCTCGCCGACGGCGCGCCGCGGCTCTATCCCGACAAATCGAGCAATGTGTGTTTCGATGTCACGCTGGGCGACGTCAAGACGACCGAGGCGGCCTTTGCTCGCGCGGCTCATATCATCGACGTGGCGACCCGCCAGCCTCGGTTGATCGGCGCGGCGCTTGAGCCGCGCTGTTCGATCGGCTGGTACGATCCATCCGACCAACGCTGGACGTTGACGACCTCGACACAAAATCCGCACAGCGTACGCCGCCTGCTTGCCGAAAACGTGCTGCGAGTGCCCGCAAACGCGGTCCGCGTCGTCGCGCAGGATGTCGGCGGCGGCTTCGGAACCAAGGGACGGCTCTATCCCGAGGACGTTCTCGTG
The DNA here is from genome assembly GCF_030378205.1 of Bradyrhizobium sp. NP1. Taxonomy (NCBI): domain Bacteria; kingdom Pseudomonadati; phylum Pseudomonadota; class Alphaproteobacteria; order Hyphomicrobiales; family Nitrobacteraceae; genus Bradyrhizobium; species Bradyrhizobium sp. NP1. Next base: position 3,089,713 of record NZ_CP127385.1, on the reverse strand, counting down.
CTCTGGGCATCGCGTCGGCTCGGCCGGCCGGTGAAATGGACCGCCGACCGCAGCGAAAGTTTTCTGGCGGATTTCCACGGCCGCGACCAGGCCGCCGATGGCCGCATCGCGCTTGACGAAGATGGCCGCATTCTCGCGATCGACGTGACGACGCGGCACAATCTCGGATGCCGCCTTGGACCGGCCACCGGCGTCTCGCCGTTCCTCACTGCGCGCATGATCGTCGGTCCCTACGCTATCCCGACGGCGCACGTGCGGCTGCAAGGCGTATTCACCAACACCCGCACGACCACATCCTATCGCGGCGCCGGACGGCCGGAAGCGACCTATTTCATCGAGCGGGCGATGGATGCGGCGGCCCGACATCTCGGGCTCGATCCGGTCACTATCCGCCGCCGGAATCTCGTGAAGCCCACGGCCATGCCGTTCAGGACCGCCGTCAACGACAAGTTCGATTGCGGCGAGTTCGAAGCGGTGATGGACAAGGCGCTGCTCGCCGCCGACTGGGACGGATTTCCCGCGCGGCGAAGCGAAAGCGAGCGGCACGGCAAGCTGCGAGGCCGCGGCATCTGCTGCTTCGTCGAAGTGGCGGCGATCAGCAACGAACGGATGGAAATCAGGTTCGATCCGGGCGGCACCGTCAGCGTCCTCGCCGGCACATTCTCGCACGGCCAGGGGCACGAAACCCTCTATTCCCAGCTTCTGTCAGAGTGGCTGGGGCTCGCGCCCGACAACATCCGGGTGATCCAGGGCGACACCGACAAGGTCTCGCATGGCGGAGGTACCTACGCCTCCCGCTCCCTGACCGTCGGCGGTTCAGCGCTGAAGAACGCGGCTGACATCATTGTTGCGAAGGCCAGGGATATCGCCGCCTGGATGATGAAGGTGGACCCGGCCGAGGTGAGCTTCGAGGATGGGATATTCAGCCATCGTTCGAGCAACGCGACCATCCATCTGCGCGATGCCGCGAAAGCGTCCTATCAGCCGTTCGGCTTTCCGGTTCATCTCGGGGTCGGCCTCGAAGCCGTCGGCTACTTCGCGGCGACGCCGCAGAACTACCCGAATGGCTGTCATATCGCCGAGGTCGAGATCGATCCCGATCTCTGCACCGTCAATGTCGTGCGCTACGTGGCCGCCGACGATGTCGGCAACGTCATCAATTCGACGCTGCTCGCGGGCCAGCTTCACGGCTCGACCGCGCAGGGCATCGGCCAGGCCATCGGCGAACGCGTGGTCTACGACACGAGCGGCCAGCTCTTCACTACCAGCTTTCTCGACTACGCGATGCCGCGCGCCCAGCATATTCCGCCGATCACCTCGATCGAGCACTCGGTGCCGACCTCGACCAATCCGCTTGGCGTAAAGGGCGGAGCCGAGGTCGGGACCATCGGCGCTCCGCCCGCGATCACGCAAGCCGTCGCCGACGCGCTTGGCGCGCGGATAGATATGCCGATCAACCTGCCCTTCACTCCGCGAGCGGTCTTCGAACTGCTTGCGCAGCATCACAATCACGGCACCCGGAGGAAACTGATGAGCCTGGAAGTTTTGATCGACACCGCCAAGCTGGACAAGGACAACTGGCTCGATTTTCCCGAATACGGATTCAAGCAGTATTTTCTCTGGAAGCATCCCACCAGCGGCGCGAGCATCGCTCTGCTGGACTTCCAGGAAGGCGGCGGCGTGCCGGTCGCCCACTCGCACGCCTCCAATCAGTTCATGTACTGCATTTCGGGCGAATATGAATATTCCGGCTCCAACCTGACCTTGCGGGCCGGCTCGTTCTACATGAATCCGAAGGACAGCCCGCACGGGCCCACCATCGCGCGCAAACGGTCGCTGCTCATCGAGATCTATGACGGCCCGCATTACTACGAAAAGCCCGTCTTCCACACCGACAAGACCATCGGCGAGTTTCTCGCCAAGCCCGAGTGACGCCTTCCGAAATGGCAGTCCGCATGTTTGAGCTCGCATTGACGGTGAACGGCCGCCCGGTTCGGCAGACGATCGATCCCGGCCTGCTGTTGGTCGAGTTTGTCCGCGAGCATCTGGGGCTCACGGGCACGCATGTGGGTTGCGACACCTCCCAATGCGGCTGCTGCACGGTGCATGTCGACGGAAAGGCCGTGAAGTCATGCACCATGCTCGCCGTTCAGGCGCACGGGAAATCGGTCACGACGATCGAAGGCGTTGCCGCAGGCGACGACCTGCACCCGATGCAGCAGGCGTTCATGGCCCATCATGCGCTGCAATGCGGATTTTGCACGCCCGGGATGATCATGATGGCCATGGCCATCGCACGCGAGAACGAGGAAGTGACCCCCGAAGTGGCCCGCGATCAATTGCATGGCAATTTGTGTCGCTGCACCGGCTATCTCAACATCGTCGACGCCGTCGTCGCCGGCGCAGCCGCCATGCGCGGCTCGAACGCCCGCTGACCGAAAGGGCCCGATTTGCACGCCTTCGATTATATCCGTGCGTCGAGCCTCGCCGAGGCCGAGCGCCTTCTCGGCTCCGATCCGGACGCCAAACTGCTGGCCGGCGGCCAAACCTTGTTGCCTGCCTGGAAGCACGGACTGAATGCGCCGTCGCTCTTGATCGATTTGCAGGATATCGCCGGTCTTTCCGACCTCTCGATCGGGCATGATGGGGTGACAGTCGGAGCCATGGTCCGCCATGCACAGGTTGCCCGGCTCAAGGATAGCGGCGCAGCGGGGCTTGCCATGCTCGCGTGCGGCATCGCCGATCCGCAGGTGCGAAATCTCGGCACGATCGGCGGCTCGATCGCCAACAACGACCCCGCGGCGGACTATCCGGCGGCGGTGCTCGGGCTCGATGCCAGGGTCATCACCAATCGCCGCGAAATCGCGTCGGATCGGTTCTTCACCGATCTCTTCAGCACGGCGCTCGAGCCGGATGAAATCATCGTTGCCGTCCGCTTTCCGAAAGCCCGCCGCGCCGGCTACTTCAAGGTCGCCAATCCGGCGTCCGGCTATGTCACGGTGGGTGCCTTCGTGGCCGACTTCGGCGACCATGTTCGCGTCGCGATCAACGGTGCGCGGACATGCGTCTATCGTGACAAGACCTGCGAGCGGCTTTTGAGCGACAATTTGTCGGCTGCCGCGCTGCGCGACTACATCGTCGCGCCTGACGATCTCAATGACGACATGCATGCGAGCGCGAGCTATCGCGCCCACCTCATTCCCCGCGCGATCGCCCGCGCGATCGGGCGCATGACCGAAACGCCATCCTGAGTCGGTACTGAAAGGAGTCTCCCATGGAAATTCGTCGCATCACATCGCCGTCCGTCGCCGAGGCCGAGCCGGGTCTCTGGTCGAATTGCCTCGTCGTCGGCGGCATCGCCTATTTTTCCGGACTGACCGCGCGTGGAATGGACGGCAAGTCCATCGCGGGTGCCGACGAGTATGAGCAGACCAAGGCGATTTTCGAGAAATTCAAGGCCCTGATCGAGGCGGCCGGCGGCGCCATGGCGGACATCGTCAAGATCAACGTGTTCGTGACACGCATCCAGAATCGTCAGCAGGTCTGGAAGGCGCGCCGGGAGTTCTTCACCGGCGATTTCCCCGCCTCCGCGCTCGTCGAGGTCTCCAACCTGGCTTCGCCCGAAATCCTTGTGGAAATCGAAGGCGTCGCCCATATCGGGGCCGGCCGACGCTAGGATGCGTCGCCGCGCCTTCATTGAAGGCCGGGTGCAATTGATATATTAAGCGTATCTCTATCGATTCTCATCTTGGAGTTTTCTCATGGCGCGGAGTGCGCGCGCGAGAACCAGCCCGTCAGCCTCACGTTCTTCGCCAAAACCCGTCGCGGGCCAGACGCTTCAGGCTCTGGCCTACGACCTGATCAAGGAGCGGCTGGTTTCCGCCCGCTATGTACCCGGCCAGTTCCTGCAGGAAAGCACCATTTGCGAGGATTTGAAGCTTGGACGCACACCCGTGCACCAGGCGCTGCATCAGCTCCAGCAGGAGGGCCTGCTCGAGATCATCCCGCGCAAGGGTATTTTCATCAAGGTCGATTCGCTCACCGAGATCTTCACGGCGCTCGAAGTGCGCGCTTTGATCGAGCCCTACTGCGCGTCGCAATGCGCGGAACGGGCGACGATGGCCGATGTCGCCGAACTGAAGGAAATCCTGAACGAGTACGAAAAGCTCCGGGAAAAGTCCGATTCGATCCGCCTGATGGAGCTTGATCGCCGCTTTCACACGACGATCGCGCGGGTAGCCGGCAACAAGCTGATTGTCGAGGTGCTGCGGCCCATTCACGAACGCATGTCTCGGCTGTGGTTCATGCCGCACTGGCAGTTTTCCGACTATGACATGACCAGCTCGGAGCACCACAAATTGCTCAAGGCTGTCGAGAAGCATGATTCCGGCGCCGCTGCCGAGGCGATGAAAGCCCACATTGAATCGCTGCGGAAGCGAATCCTGGCGACGGGCTCGACGCCCTAGCTGTGGAACCTCAACAGATAGAGGCGAAATCGGTGCAAGCTCGACCGCGGCTCCGAGCGGCTACCCGCCGCGCCACGTGAGCGCGCACGACCGTGGAGCTTGCGACTTTTTGGCGTACAGGGCGAGAACGCTTTGCTCCGTTCAACGAAGCTTACCACATCGAGCGAAAGCGTACTCCGGGAGCTCCGCATCTCCGCTTCAACGTGAAAACGCTGCAAGCAAGGTTTGAGTAAGCTCCGATGGTTTGCCTCGTGCCGGATCGTACCATTCCAGCGACCAATTGAGCGCCCCCAGGATGACGAGGCGTGCCGCGCTTGGGTCCGCGCCGGGAGGAAGAGAGTTGTCGGCTGCGAAGTCGTTCAGGAGCACCCGCCATAGCGCTTCATATTCCCGCCGGGCGGTACTGAGCTGATCCCGCAGCGTCTTCGGAACATAGGGAAAGCAGTGAATATGGGCCGACGTATAGTCGCTCTCATCGAGCAGCGTCTCGAGATGCGCTGCCATGGCCGCTTGAAGCTTCGACTGTGCACTCGCCGTCGCGCCAAGCCCCTCCACCGCCGTCACCACGGCGTCATGAACCCTTTGCACGCCGATCCCAAAAACTTCGGTGGCGAGCTGCTCCTTCGATACGAAATGGTGATAGATGCTTCCCGCCTTCATGCCTGCTTGCTTGCCGATGTCGCGGAGCGAGGTTTCGGTATAACCTCGCGCGCGGAACAGTTTCGCGGCAACATCCAGGATCTGCCGACGCGATACGTCCGAACGCCGCACACGCTTGTCTCCCGTTGTCGCGACCTGCTCAGCGATCGTCGCAGTTATTGCCGGTTCCTGCATCGTATCCCCGCTCTCTTCATTCGGCGGCCGTTTGCATTGCCGAATAGCCGGACCATCGGTCCAGCAATCGAGCAAGCTTTGCCGCGGCGACCTTTTCGGCAGCCGCCTTCACGTGGCCAAAACCCCGGACCGAAAGCGGCAGGCGCGCGATCTCGACGGCCAGCGCGTGATTTTCGACTGTGAGACCGGGAACGATGCGCGATACGAGCAAGGCTTCATAAGCGTCGATCATTCGCCGCTCCAGCCGCCGTTCGGCGGTGTATCCAAACGGGTCCGCCCACGTTCCGCGCAGGAATTTCAATCGCGCAAGAATCCTGAAAACCGGAACGACACATTGCCCGAGGCGCATCTTCCGCGGATGGCCGGTGACGGGGTCGCGTCGCGCAAACAGCGGCGGCGCCAGGTGGAAGGCGATGGTGCCGCCATCATATTCCCGCGCGAGCCGGTCAAGAAAGCCGGTTTGGACATGGAGGCGCGCCACCTCGTACTCATCCTTGTAGGCGAGGAGCTTGTGAAAGGCGCGAGCAACGGTCTCGGCCAGTTCGCTCGAACCTGGGAGGCAATTTCTCTCGGCGTCCGCGGCCTTCGCCACCAGAGCCCTGAACCGCCGCGCCAGCCTTTCGTCCTGATAGCGGGCGAGTTCGGCCGCGCGAATTTCAACAATCGCGTCGAGCGTCGTCGCGGACGTCGCCGCGCCGGAGCCTGGCATTCGCGCCGCGACCGCGCCCGGATCACTGGCGATCGCGCGTCCCCAGGCGAAGGCCGCCTTGTTCATCGCAATCGCAACCCCGTTCAGCTCGATCGCTCGAAGGATGGAGTCTTCGGTGACGGGGACGCGTCCCTTCTGCCAGGCCATGCCGAGCGCCATCATGTTGGCGCCGACCGCGTCTCCCAGAAGTCGGGTCGCAAGTTCGGAAAGATCCGTAAATGTCGCGTCGGAATGGCTTTCGATCCGGCGCTTCATCAGCGCGTCGGGAAAAACGACGTCCGGCTGCGCCGTGAACTCGCCCGTCATCACGACATGGTCATTGACGATCGCAAGCGCGCGCTCGGACAGAAGCGAGAGCACCTCCGGACTTGAGGCGACCGCAAGATCGCAGCCGATCAGCGTATCGGCTTCGCGAGCCGCGAAGCGTACCGGACCGATCGCATCGGGATTCGCCGCGATCCGGATATGGGTGGTCACCTCGCCGCCCTTCTGGGCAAGACCGATCTGATCCATCACCGATACGCCCCGCCCATCCAGGTGCGCCGCCATGCCGATGATCGCCCCAATAGTAACGATACCGGTACCGCCGATACCTCCGACCACGAGATTGGCGGAACGCGGCAGATCGAGCGCCGGAGCAGGCACTTGCGGAGGTCGCGCGCTGTCGATGCCGGGTTTCCTTAAGATACCTCCCTCGACCGTAACGAAGCTCGGACAGAAACCATCGACACACGTCGCGTCCTGATTGCAGGTCGTCTGATCGACCTGTCGCTTGCGGCCGAATTCGGTTTCCAGCGGAATAATGGACACGCAATTCGACTGCTGGCCACAATCCCCGCAGCCTTCACATACCGCCTCATTGATCACGATACGCTTGCCGGCGTCGGGCATCTGGCCGCGTTTGCGGCGACGGCGCTTTTCGGCGGCACAGACCTGATCGTAGATCAGGACCGAGACCCCTTCGGTCTCTCGCAAGGCGCGCTGCACGGATTCGAGCCGGTCGCGCGGATCGATCAGCACGCCTGATGGCATGACCTCGCCATGGTGGCGTTCGGGCTCTTCCGCGACGATACGGATGTGGCGAACCCCCTCGGCTGCCAGCTGGCGGGCGATCTGCGCGACACTGAAGCCGCCTTCAGCCGTCTGGCCGCCGGTCATGGCTACAGCGTCGTTGTAGAGAATCTTGTACGTCATGGTGACGCCGGCCGCGATTGCGGCCCGAATGGCGAGCAGCCCCGAATGCGCATAGGTGCCGTCGCCGAGATTGACGAAGACGTGCTTCGTTCTTGTGAACGGCGCCTGCCCGATCCAGCTCGCGCCTTCGCCGCCCATCTGGGTAAACGTCGTTGTGGCCCGGTCCATCCACTGCGCCATGTAGTGGCAGCCGATTCCGGCGAGCGCCCGGCTTCCATCCGGCACAACCGTCGAGCGGTTATGCGGACAGCCCGAGCAGAAATAGGGCAACCGCCTGGCAAGCGCGGGTTCTGCCTCTTGCGCCATAGTGCGGAGCGCGACGAGGCGCGGTGAAATTGCGTCGCCAAGCCCCAGCCCCGCCAGCCGTTCCCCGATGACCCCTGCCAGATGATCCGCGCTAAAGGCGGCGCGCGCGGAGAGGAGCGGCTTGCCATCCACGTCGACCTTGCCGGCCAACGCCGGCCTCCGGTCTGCATCGATCGTGAAAAGAATGCGGGCCAGCTGATCCTCGACCAGCGGCCGCTTCTCCTCGACGACCAGAACTTCACCGGCTCCGGCGCAATGATCGCGAACAAAGGTTGGGTCGAGCGGCCATGGCATGCCGATGGCGCAGAACCCAATGCCAAACTGGTCCAGCTCCGTGCGGCCGATGCCGAGCAGCGCCAGCGCCTGGATGACGTCGAGGCGCGACTTGCCGACCGCCATGATCACCAATCGGCGGCGGCTGATGCCAGGATCGGCCACGACGGAGTTCAATCCATTGGCGCGGCCGAAGGCGACCGCCGCCGGAAGGCGGACGTCGAACAGCCGACGCTCCTGTTCCAGTGGGCTGTCGGGCCACCGGATCGATACATCGCCCGGCCCGTCGGGTATGACGAGCCGTGGCGTTGCGCTGGCAAGATCAACCACGGCGGCCGAGTCCATGGTATCGGCCAGCGCCTTCATGCCGACCCAAAGTCCGGTCGCGCGCGACATCGCCCAGCCGATCATGCCGAAGCGAAGCACCTCGGCCACGTTGGCGGGATGCAGCACCGGAATCGAAGCATCGAGAAACGCATAGTCCGACTGCGACGGCAGGCTGGCGGATTTACACGCGTGGTCGTCGCCCGCAATCGCGAGCACGCCTCCGAGCGGCGCGGTGCCGGCCGCGTTCGCGTGCTTGAGCACGTCGCCCGATCGATCAACGCCGGGACTCTTGGCGTACCAGATCGCAAACACGCCGTCGCGGGTCGCCCCGGGCGACAATCCGACCTGCTGGCTTCCCCACACGCTGGTTGCGGCCAGATCCTCGTTGAGACCCGGCTGGAAGACGATATTTTCCTTCTCGAGGTGCCGCTTCGCGGCCCACAATTCGCGATCGTATGTCCCGAGCGGCGAGCCCCGATAGCCGGACACGAAGCCCGAAGTGTTCAAGGCGGCCGCCCGGTCGGCGCGCCGCTGCACCATCGGCAGGCGAACCAGCGCCTGTACGCCTGTCAAATAAATGCGGCCCGCATCCGCAGCATATTTGTCGTCGAGTGATATCCGGGAACCGTCCGAGGCATCCATGGCTGCTTCCTCAAAGTCGCTTGGCGACTTCTTCAAGCATGACTTCGGTGGCTCCGCCCCCGATCGCCTGCACACGGGCGTCGCGCGCCATCCGCTCGATGGTGCTCTCGCGCATGAAGCCCATGCCGCCGTGAAACTGCACGCAGTCGTACATCACGGCATTGACCAATTCGCCGCAATAGGCCTTCACCATCGAAACCTCGCGGGTCACATCGTGGCCCTGCGCGTCGCGCCAGGCGGCGGAATAGACAAGCTGACGGCCGGCTTCCACTTCAGCCGCGCGCATCGCGATGCGCTGCCGGATGCCCTGCTTGTCCCATAGCGGCGCGCCGAAGGCCTTGCGGGTCTTGAGATAGGCGACCGTGAGATCAAGCGCGGCCTGCGCCTCCCCCATCGCCATGGCGCCGATCACGGTCCGCTCGTTCTGAAAGTTTCGCATGATGGCGTAGAAGCCGCGACCTTCCTCTCCCAGGACCGCGTCATGCGGTACCAGGCAGTTCTCGAACACCAGCTCGGCTGTATCGGATGAGCGCCAGCCGTGCTTGTCGAGCGCCCGGCTCACGCGCAAACCCGGCGTTCCCTTTTCGACGAGAAACATCGTCACCGCCTTGCTGCCGCTGCCGATGTCGCCGGTCTTCGCAGCCACGCAATAGAGATCGGCATAGACCCCGTTGGTGATGAACATCTTGGACCCGTTGAGGACGTAGCCGGCCTCGGATCGGCGCGCCGTGGTGCGGATGCCCTTCACGTCGGAGCCGGCGTCCGGCTCGGTGACCGCGACCGCGCAGATCGCCTCGCCCGCAATGATCTTGCGCATCCATCGGTTTTTCTGCGCTTCGGTCCCGGCATTGAACACATGCACCGAAGCCATGTCGGTGTGGACCAGCGCGGTAATGGCAACACCGGAGAAAGTGGATCGTCCGAGTTCTTCCGCGAACACGACGCTGCCGAGCGTGTCCATGTCCGATCCGCCATAGGCCTCGGGGTAGCGAATCCCGAAAAAGCCGAGCGATCCCATTCGCCGCAGCACATCGCGCGGGACGAAGCCTTGCGCTTCCCATGCCTCGCCGTGCGGCTTGATCTCTTCCTCGACGAAGCGGCGAACCTGGTCGCGAAGCATCTCATGTTCCTCCGTGAAGAAGGCCGAGTTCCGGCCGCCCGCCCTCAGAACATTCGGCCTGCTCGCTTCATCCATCTGGTGTCCCCTTTCGGTCGGCTGCGACTGCCGGCTTGACGCGGCAGCCGGTTTGCTGCTTGATCTACCTAACATACGTTAGGTAGGAAATATCCGCAATCGATACGACGGTTCATCCCCGAGAGGCAGGACGCGTCACCTCAAGAGGTTTCGCCCAAGCCCGAGAGGAGCCAGGCCGCCGCAACCCGATCGTTCCCAGCGATCCAGACGACCTGTGAAAACACGGGCATATTGGAAGGAAGCACCATGGACGCCATCGAAGCGTTGACCGCGATCCCGCTGCAGCCGCTGCCAGGCCGATGGCATGTTCCGCGCCAGGCCGCCCTGTTGGAAGAGGCGCGGGCGGCCGAGAGTCGCGGCAACAACGCCTATTGGGAGTGGGCAGCCCGGCGCCTGCGTTGGCAGCGCCCATGGGACCGCCTGCATGACGGCGACTTCGGAAAAACCCGCTATTACGTCGGCGGCCAGCTCAATGTCGCCGACAATTGCGTCGATCGACACGCCGAAGACCCGGCCCGTGCGGATCGGCACGCCATTATCTGGGAGGGAGAACCGGGAGACATACGTCGCCTGACCTATCGCGAGTTGCGCGACGAGGTCTGCCGCTGCGCCAATGCCCTGAAGTCACTCGGCGTGCGACGCGGCGACGTCGTCGCCATCCATTTGCCGAACCTTCCGGAAGCCTTCGTCGCGATCCATGCCTGCAACCGGATCGGCGCGATCCACACCGTGTTGTTCAGCGGCTTTGCGCCCGATGCCATACGGCTGCGGCTACAGGCCTCGCGGGCCGTCGTCGTCATAACGGCAGATGGCTCCTATCGACGCGGGCGCACGGTTCCGCTGCTCGGCAATCTTCGCGAGGCACGCAAGGACGCCCCGCAGTTGCGCCACACGGTGGTCGTTAACCGCACCGGCGCCGCGCCGAGTTTGCAGCCGAACGAAAGCGGCTGGGAGGCGCTGCTGAAATCGATGCCTGCCGATTGTCCCTGCGAAAAGATCGAAGCCAACGAGCCCGCCTTCCTGATCTTCACGTCGGGGACCGAGAGCAAGCCGAAGGGCGTCGTGCACAGCACCGCGGGATTTCTGGTCGGAACCTGGGCCAACGTGCAATGGCAGGTTGGCCCGGAGCCGGACGATGTCTACTGGTGCGCAGCCGACGTTGGCTGGCTGACCTTTCCTATCCAGGCCGTCACCGGCGGGCTTTCGCACGGCCTCACCTTGTTTTGCTATGAGGGCGCGCTCGACTATCCCCAACAGACCCGGCTGCTGGACAGCGCGAAGCGGCACGGCGTGACCAAGATCCTCGTCGCCCCCACCGGCCTACGCATGCTGCGAGCCGCGGGCGACGATGCGGTAAAGGCGCATGCCCCGCACGGCCTGCGCCTGGTCACGACGCAGGGTGAGCCGCTCGACCCCGACACGGCGGAATGGACGCAGCGCATATTCGACGTGCCGGTCGTCAATGCCTATGGGCAAACGGAGACCGGTTCGACCTGGACCTATCCGGTCTACGGCGTTGGCGCGCTAAAGCCGGGAAGCTGCGGAACCCCTGTGCCCGGTCATGCATGTGCCGTCGTCGATGACGCGGGCAAGCCCGTTCCGGCCGGGACACGCGGCAATCTGGTGCTGACCGCCCCCTTTCCGACGCTGGCGCGCACGATCTGGGACGACGAGGAACGGTACCGCACCGCCTATTTCACCCGCTTCAGTCATCGATACGCCACCTCGGACGAGGCGGTGATCGACGCCGACGGACAAATCTGGGTGCTCGGGCGGACGGACGACGTCATCAACGTCGCGGCCCATCGCATCAGCACCATGGAGATCGAAAGCGCGGCGGCAAGCCAGGCGGGTGTGGCGGAGGTCGCCGTGGTTGGCGTACATGACGCACTGCGCGGCACGGTGCCGGTTGCCTTCGTGACACTGCGGCCCGGCGCCGATCCTGCGGTGGTGCGCGCGGGCATGGCGGCGGCGGTCGAACGCGAGATCGGCGGGATAGCGAGGCTTGGCCGGGTCTATGTGTCCGCGGCACTCCCCAAGACACGCGCCGGCAAGATCATGCGACGGCTTCTGCGCGAGGCGGCCGAAACCGGAATCGTGCGCGGAGATACCGCCGGACTGGAAGATCCGGCGGCGGTGCAGGCGGTATTGGCCGCGGTCAAAAACGTCTGATTCTTCTACCGGCATCACCACACTTCAAGCGGCAGGGTGACGCCTGCCGCTTGTCACGGCGCCGGAAAAATACTGGCCGCGAAATCGCGCGCGATCTTGTCGATGCTGAGGCGGCCCGGGCGATACCATTCGCCCGCCCAGTTCACCGCACCAAGCAGCAGCAGACGCACCGCGTCCTGCGACGTCCCCGGCTTGATGATTCCGGCCTTTCCCAGATCCGCAATGATCTTCCGCCAGACGTCCTCATATTTCTTGCGCTCGAGGCGGCATTCCTGGCGGACATTCGGCGGCAGGAAGGCGAAAGCCCTGATACTGGCCGAGGTGTAGTCGCTGTGCTCCAGCGACGACAGGAGATGCGCGCGCACCGCGATTTCCAGCCGTTTCCGCGGACTGGTCTTCGGAGGCAAAGCTGCGAGCGCGCTGACCACAGCCTCGTGCACCACCCTCACACCTTCGTTGACGACCCGCGCAACGATATCGTCCTTCGAGGGGAAATGATGGTAGACGCTTCCCGCCTTGATACCGACCTCGAGCGCGATGGCGCGGATCGTGGTGGCCTCGTATCCCTTCTGCCGCAACAGCCTCGCCGCGGTGTCGAGGATCAGGCCCGCAGCTCCGACGTGCTCCTGCGGCGCTTCGACAGCCGCCGGTTTCGCGCGATCACCGATGGCTCCCTTGCGGCGCGATCGTTGAGGGACCGTCCCGGCCATACCTGTCATCATCCGCTCCAGCCTCGACGCCGCCCCATTTGGCTTTTGGATGCGGCGTCCGTCGCATCAAAAGACGTGCCGACCCGGTTTGCACGATCGTGCCGTGCTGATCAAGCAGGGTGAAGCCCAGCTCCAATAGACCATGGTCCGGATTCTTGACGCCGCGCGTGCTCATGACCTCGATCAGGGCCCTGACCGTATCGCCCGGCCGGACCGGCGCCTTGAACTCCCACGTCACCCCGAGCAGGGCGACCACCGTTCCGTCGATGAGGTCAAGCCGCGACGCCAACCCGAACACCAGGCCGATGCCCAATGGCCCGTGCGCAATCCGGCCGCCGAACTCGGTTTCGGCAGCAAAGACCTCGTCCATATGCACGGGATTGTAGTCGCCCGTCAGGCCGGCGAACGCGACGATGTCCGCTTCGGTGATGGTCCGTCCCGGCGTCTCGAAACGCTGCCCCGTCGTGAACTCGCCGAAAAGCCGACCCATCAATCGTTTCCTTTGAGGCTTGTCCCGAAATTGGGCTGCCGCTTCTCGATAAAGGCGCTCATGCCCTCGCGCCAGTCGTCGCAATCGACCAATGCGGACAGCGCCTCGACGCCAAAACGCCGGGCGCTGCGCAAGTCGACATCGCCGGAAACGTGGATCGACGCCTTGCACTGCGTCAGCGCACGGGGACTGAGAGCCATCAGGTCCTGCGCGAGCTGCAGGCTCGCGTCATCGACTTCGTCCGGCTCGACCACGCGATAGGCCAGCCCGGAGGCGGCTGCTTCGACGGCGCCCACATGGCGGGCCAGCATGATCCATTCCAGCGCCTTTCCGCGTCCGACGTAGCGCGCGAGCTTCTGCACGCCGCCCGCGCCCGGCGTGGCGCCCAGCCTCGCTTCCGGCAGGCCGACCCGCGCGGTGCTGGCGAGAATTCTGAAATCACATGCCAGCGCGAGCTCGAAACCACCTCCCATCGCAAAGCCGTTGACCGCGGCGATCACGGGAATCCCGATCGCCTCGATCCTGTCGAACAGCCGCGCGATCTTCCCGAAATAGCGGTCGCGGGTCTCGAAGCGATCGGTGAAGACCCGCTCCGGTCCGGCGAAATATTTGAGGTGCGCTCCGCAGCAAAAGGCACGCCCCGTTCCGGTGATGACCAGCACACGCGCCCGCGCTGCAATCACCGCATCGATCGCCCGGTCGAGTTCTTCCAGAAGTTCAAGCCGGAGCGAATTCATCTCGCTTTCGCGGGTCAGGCGAACCCGCCCGATCCCGGCACCCGGCCAATCCAGCGACAGCGTCGAATAGGTCATGATTTCGCCTGCGGTTCCTTGCGCAAATCCATCCTGCGGATCTTGCCGGTGATAGTCAGCGGCAGCTCGGTGCGGAATTCGATCTGCCTCGGATATTCATGCGCCGAAAGGCGCGACTTGACGAAGGCCTGGACGTCCGCGTGGAGCGCGTCGTCCATGACAAATCCTTCCCGTGGAACGATGAAAGCCTTCACCACTTCGCCGCGGACTTTATCGGGCACGCCTATCACTGCCACCATGGCCACCGCCGGATGCCGCATCAGGCAGTCCTCGATCTCGGTCGGGCCGATGCGATAGCCCCCCGAAATGATGACGTCATCGTTGCGCCCGTGAAACCAGAAATAGCCTTCTTCGTCGCGGTGACCGGTATCGCCGGTCAGAAGCCATTCGTTGCGGAACTTCTCCCTCGTCGCGTCGGGCTTGTTCCAGTAGCGCAGGAAGAATACCGGATCGGGAGTTCTCACCGCGATCGTGCCGGCGGTGCCGGGCGGCACCGGCCGTCCATCATCGTCCACGACTTCCAGGACATGTCCCGGGATCGCCCGACCCATCGAGCCATCCTTCAACTTCATGATCGACGCGCAATTGCCCACCGTGAGGTTGGCTTCGGTCTGACCGTAGAACTCATTGATGGTCAGCCCGAACGTCCGCTGCCCCCATTCCAGCATCTCCTGGCCGAGCCGTTCTCCCCCGCTCGCGATGCTGCGCATCGCATAGCGAAATTTCGATTGCGGAGCCTCGACCTGCCGCATCATCTTCAAGGCGGTCGGCGGCATGAAGGCGTTGCGGATATCGAGCGCCGATATCAGGGCGAAGGCTTCTTCCGGATCGAATTTCTGCATCCGTTTCGCGACCACCGGCACGCCATGGAAAAGCGACGGCAGCAGCACGTCCATCAGACCGCCGGCCCAGGCCCAATCCGCAGGGGTCCACATGCGGTCGCCCGGCCGCGGGAAGAAATCATGAGGCAATTCCACGCCCGGAAGATGCCCTAGCAGGGTTCGATGGGGATAGAGCACCCCTTTCGGATTGCCCGTGGTGCCGGACGTGTAGACGATGATCGCCGGATCCTCGGCGGCGGTCGCAACCCTTGTGTGATCCGCCGAGGCGGCGGCGAGGAATGCATCCCATTGCAGCACGCGGCCATCGCGGCGCTCGTCGATGCTGATGAGAACAGGTGGTGCCGCGAGCAGATCCACGATCCCGAGCAGCTTTTCGATGCCGGCCGCGTTGGAAACGACCGCTTTGGCCCCGCTGTCGTTGAGGCGATATTCGAGCGCATCCGGACCGAACAGCGTGAACAAGGGCAAGGCGATCGCGCCCAGCCGATAGGCTGCAAGGTGAACGATCAACGTCTCGGGGCACTGCGGCAGCAGAATTCCGACCCGGTCGCCCTTTGCGATACCGGCCGAACTCAACGCGTTGGCGAGCCGTCGCGAGCGCTGCTGCAGATGTTCGAAGCTCATCTCCGCCATGCGGCCGCCGGCGGTTTCGACCAGCAAGGCGGTGCGATTGGAGCCGACATGCCGGTCGCATATCACCTCCGCAATATTGAACTCGGTCGGGATCTCCCATCGGAAGTTGGCGCAAACTTCCTGATATGTCGCTCCGACAAGTGTCATTTCCGATTTCCCCACTTCCCTGCCTAACGATTGTTAGGTATAGCTCCTCGATCGAGCGGCAGCAAGCCGCCGAATGCAACCCAGCCGGAGGAAGCAATGAAGGCGGCGTTTCGGGTCATCGCGACAGGTCTTGCGCTGTTTGCCACGCAGGCAAACGCGCAGGTGTCGGACGATGTTGTGAAGATCGGCGTGTTGAACGATCAGTCAGGCATCTATGCGGACCTGTCGGGACAGGGCTCGGTGGTCGCAGCCCGCATGGCGGTCGAGGATTTCGGAGGCACCGTATTGGGGAAACCCGTCGAAATCATCTTCGCCGATCACCAGAACAAGCCCGATGTCGGCTCCGCCATCGCCTCGCGCTGGTACGACGTCGATCATGTCGACGCGGTGGTCGACGTGCCGGTGTCCTCGGTGGCCCTTGCGGTCCAGGAGGTCGCGCGGCAACGCAAGCGCATCGTCATGTTCTCGGCCGCCGGCAGCTCCGATCTCACCGGCAAGGCCTGCTCGCCGTTTGGAACGCAATGGACGTTCGACAGCATCGCGCTCGCCCGGGGCACGGCGTCGGCGGTCACGAAATCCGGCGGGGACAGCTGGTTCTTCATCACGGCCGACTACGCGTTCGGCACCGCGATGGAGGCTGATGCCAGGCGTTACATTTCTGAAGCCGGTGGAAAGGTGGTCGGAAGCGTGCGCCATCCGCAGGGCACCGCGGACTTCGCCTCGTTCCTGCTTCAGGCCCAGAACTCCAACGCGAAAGTCATCGGCTTCGCCAACGCCGGAAACGACACGATCAATGCGGTCAAGGGCGCGTCCGAATTCGGCATCGCCGCCGGCAAGCAGAAGCTTGCGGCCATGCTGATCTTTCTGTCGGACATCCATTCCCTCGGACTGCAGCTCTCGCAAGGCCTCAACCTGACCGAAAGCTTCTATTGGGACCTCACACCGGAATCGCGCGCCTGGTCGAAACGCTTCGGCGAACGAATGGGAGGCCGGATGCCGACCATGGTCCACGCCGGCGTCTACAGCGCCGTGACCCACTATCTGAAGGCGATCAAGGCCGCCGGGACCGACAATGCCGAGGCCGTCGCCGCCAAGATGCTCGAAACCAAGGTGAGCGACAGGATCCTGCCGTCGGCAGAAATCCGAAAGGACGGCCGCATCCTGCGCCCCTTCTACCTGTTCGAGGTCAAGGCCCCGGCGGAATCGAAGGGACCGTACGATTATTACAAGCTGGTCCGGGAAATCCCGGCCGAAGAGGCGATCCGGCCTTTGGCTGACAGCCCTTGCCCGATGATCAAATGATCCGCCGCGCGCCTGCCCATACGCTGAAACGAGAGGATAGCTGAATGCCCGCATTTCAGTTCGAGGGGTTGATCGAAACCTTGCGGGACCAGCATCGATCGGTGCTGGAGGGCGGCGGCGAGGCTCTCGTCGAGCGGCATCGCGCGCGCGGCAAGATCCCGGTGCGCGACCGGATCGATCTGCTGCTCGATCCGGGAAGTCCGTTTCTCGAGCTTTCGCCGCTCGCGGCGCACGGGCTCTACGGCGGCGAATTGCCGTCGGCGGGTATCGTCACGGGTATAGGCATCGTTCACGACACGCCCTGCATGGTCATCGCCAACGATGCCACCGTCAAAGGCGGCTCGTTCTTTGCCGAGACCGTTCGCAAGCATCTGCGGGCGCAGGAGATCGCCGAGCAGCACCGGCTTCCCTGCGTTTACCTGGTCGATTGCGGCGGCGCCTTTCTTCCCGAACAGGATCGCGTGTTTCCGGACCGCGATCACTTTGGCGGGACGTTTTACAACCAATGCCGGATGTCGGCGGCGGGCATACCGCAGATTTCGGCGGTATTCGGGGGCTGCACGGCCGGCGGGGCATACATCCCTGCCCTGTCCGATCAGGCCGTGATGGTGCGCGGCACGGGGCGCATCCATCTCGGCGGGCCTCCCATCGTCAAGGCCGCGATCAACGAGATCGTCGACGGCGAAACACTTGGCGGCGCCGACATGCACGCGACGGTCTCCGGCGTCACGGACCATGTCGCTGATACGGAAACGGAAGCGATCGGGCGCGTGCGTGAAATCATCTTTGGCTTCGGCGCGCTGCGGCGGGTTGCGCGACCACCTTTCGCATCGGTTCCGCCCGCGGAAGATCCGGAAGAGCTGTTGTCGCTCGTCCCCGTCGATCTCAAGAAGCCCTATGACGTGCACGCGGTGATCACAAGAATCGTGGACGGCAGCGACTTCCAGGAATTCAAGCCGGCCTACGGCTCGTCGCTGGTGACGGGCTTCGCGCGCATTCACGGCTTTCCGGTCGGCATCCTGGCCAACAATGGCGTGCTGTTCTCCGAATCGGCGGTGAAAGGAGCGCATTTCATCGAGCTGTGCGACCAGCGCCACATTCCGCTTCTATTTCTTCAGAACATCACCGGGTTCATGGTCGGGACCGAAGCCGAGCGCACCGGCATCGCGAAGCACTCGGCGAAACTGGTCTATGCCGTCTCCAACGCGCGCGTGCCGAAATATACCGTGCTTATCGGCGGTTCCTATGGGGCGGGCAATTACGGAATGTGCGGCCGCGGCTTCCGTCCGCGCTTCCTGTTCACCTGGCCGAACTCGCGCCTTGCGACCATGAGCCCGGATGTTGCGGCAACTGTCGTCACCGAGCTGCGTCGCCAGAGCCTCAAGGGCGCCGCCGGCGAGGCTGCGCTCGCCGAGCTCGACCGGCGTACGCGCGACCAGTTCGAGCGGCAAAGCGATCCCTATTACGCTACCGCCCGGCTCTGGGACGACGGCATCATCGAGCCAGCACAGACCCGGGACGTCCTCGGCCTTTGTCTTGCACTGTCCGCGGACGAACCGCGCGATATGTCGCCCCGACCCGTCTATCGAATGTGAGTGCCGCAATGTTCAGCTCTCTTCTGGTCGCCAATCGCGGCGAGATCGCGGTCCGGATCATTCGAACGGCGAAGCGCCTGGGATTGCGTACGATCGCCGTCCATTCCGCGGCCGACCGCGACGCCGTGCATGTGAGGCTTGCCGATGTCGCCGTGCCGATCGGTCCCGCGGCGGCGCGCGACAGCTATCTGCGCGCCGACCGGATCATCGCAGCGGCGCAGGCGACGGGCGCGCAAGCCATTCACCCCGGCTATGGCTTTCTGTCCGAAAAAACCGAGCTGCCGCATCTGTGCCAGGCGAACGGCATCGTCTGGGTCGGACCGCATGCCGAAGCCATCGCCAAGATGGGCTCGAAGATCGAGGCCAAGCGGCTCGCCACGGCCACCGGCGTCCCCGTCGTGCCCGGCTACCATGGCGACGATCAGACTGACGGCAGCCTCGTTGCCGAGGCCAAACGCATTGGCCTGCCGGTCATGATCAAGGCGACCGCCGGCGGTGGCGGAAAAGGCATGCGGCAGGTCGCCTCCCTTGACGCCTTGCCGGCCGCGCTTTCGACCGCGCGGCGAGAGGCCGAGGCTTCATTCGGCGACGGACGCCTGCTGATCGAAAAGCTCATCACCCGGCCCCGCCATATCGAGGTGCAAGTGTTGGGCGACAAGCACGGCAACCTCGTTCACCTGTTCGAGCGGGATTGTTCGGTTCAGCGCAACAACCAGAAGCTCCTCGAAGAAGCTCCCGCTCCCAACCTGTCGGACGCAACCCGCGCCGCGCTGCATCGCCACGCGGTGCAGCTCGCCGCCGCCATCGATTATGATTCCGTCGGAACCATGGAGTTCATCGTCGATGCGGCGACGGAAGAATTTTTCTTCCTGGAAATGAACACGCGGCTTCAGGTCGAGCATACGGTGACGGAGGAAATCACCGGCCTCGATCTGGTCGAGTGGCAGTTGAGGGTCGCTGCCGGCGAAGCGCTGCCGTTCCTGCAGGGCGATATCCGCAGCGAAGGTCATGCGATCCAGGCGCGGGTCACGGCCGAGCGGGCCGACAAGGGCTTTCGGCCCGACGCCGGCAGAATCGAAATGTGGTCGCCGCCGCCCGGAATCAGGATCGATACGGGCGTCACGAGTGGAACGGTGGTCGGGCTTCACTATGACAGCCTGCTGGCGAAGGTCATCGCAACCGGCGCCGATCGTGCGCAGGCTTTGGCGCGGCTGAGCCGTGGGCTGGACGAACTGACCGTGCTCGGGCCCGCAACGAACCGGGCATTCCTGTGCGACGCAATCCGAACGCCCGATTTTGCCAAAGGCCGCGCCACCACCCGGCTGATCGAGGACAACTGGCCGGATGGCTGGTCGCTGAACGGCACCGATGTTTGTTTGGCGCGTCGTCTGGCGACCGTGGCCGCGTGGATCGGGTGGCGTCCGCCGGAGGCCCAGGCCTCGCCGTGGACAGGCCTCTCCGGCTTTCGCATGCTCGACAAATCGGGGCGTCCCGCCGTCGCGCATTTCTCGGTGACGTCCGAACAGACGGGCGCGAGGGTGAAGCTCACCGGCGGGCCTCGACGTTTTGTCGTGTCCGATGCCGACGGCGAGCTCGTGATCGATGCCACCGTTGCAGATGGTATCCTGACCGCGGTGCTCGACGGCACCTCGCATCGCTTTCCCTTCGCGATCGGCGGCCGCAGCGTTTTCATCCGCGCCCGGTCCGTCGAGGCAATTTTCGAGGTACAGCCGGCCGTCGATGCGGCCCTGAACGGGGCTGTGAACGCGAGCGCCGGAGACGGCTCCAGCATCATCGCCCCGATGCCGGGCCTTATCGCCGACATCATGGTCGCGGTGGGTGACAACGTCACGGCGGGACAGACCATCGCCGTCCTCGAATCCATGAAGCTTTTCACCGATCTGAAGGCGACGTCGGCCGGCCGAATTGCGCGGGTAGCGGCCGCACCGGGCGAGACGGTCGCCGCCAATGCATTGATCGTTTCGGTCGAGTTGGCCGAACCGCTGAAATCATGAGGTCATAAGGAGACGATCATGCCGGGATTGTGGTTCGAGGAGTTTTCGGTGGGGCAGACGTTCGATCATCCGATCACCAGAACGGTGACCGAAATGGACAACATGCTGTTCTCGAACATGACCCTCAACCCGCAACCCCTGCATATCGACTTCCATTTCGCCGCCAGCACCGAATTCGGCAAGCCGCTGGTCAACTCGCTGTTCACGCTGGGCCTGATGATCGGCATCTCGGTGCACGACACCACCTTGAAGACGACGGTCGCCAATCTCGGCATGACGGACGTCAATTTCCCTGCCCCGGTCTTCCACGGCGACAGCATTCGCGTCGTCACCAGCGTGGAGGCGATACGGCCAAGCAAATCGCGGCCAGACGCCGGTCTCGTCACCTTCAGGCACAGGGCCTTCAACCAGGGGGGTCAGGAAGTGGCGAACTGTCAGCGCGTGGCGTTGATGCGGCGCCGTCCGGCGGACGCGGCTGGATAGGCCGCACCGAATCCAACTGCTTCCGCGCGGTGTATCGAAACAAAAAAGACGACAAAATGGGGAGCGATGCCATGGACAAGACGCTGGAACGGCAAACGGTAAGCAAGATCGGATGGCGACTGCTGCCGATCATCATCCTGATGTACTTCCTGAGCTACCTCGACCGCGTCAATGTCAGCTTCGCGGCGCTGACGATGAACAAGGATCTCGCGTTCACCGCCACGATCTACGGCTGGGGTGCCGGCCTGTTTTTCGTCGGCTACTTCCTCGGCGAAGTACCGAGCAATCTGGCGCTGGAGCGCTTCGGGGCGCGCGTCTGGCTGGCTCGTATCATGATCACCTGGGGCGCGATCTCCGCCGCGATGGCGCTGGTGTCGGGGCCGGTGAGCTTTTATGCCACGCGCTTTCTGCTGGGGCTCGCCGAAGCTGGCCTGTTTCCGGGCGTGATCCTCTATTTGACGTACTGGTTTCCCGAGCGCACGCGCTCGCGCATGATCGCGCTGTTTCTCGCCGCGGCCCCGCTGTCGACGCTGATCGGCGCACCGATATCGAGTTCTCTTCTCGGACTTGACGGCGCCGGCGGACTGCGCGGATGGCAATGGCTGTTCATCCTGGAAGGATTGCCCACGGTGCTGGTGGGCGTCTATGTCCTGTTCATGCTTCCGGACCGGCCCGAAAGCGTCGAATGGCTCGATCGTGACGAGCGCGCCTGGCTGACGAGCAAGCTCGCAGCGGAGAACGCGCAGCGGGCCGAGGCGCGCATCCACGGCGTCGGCCAGGCCCTGCGCAACCCGCGTGTCCTTGGCTACTGCCTGTGGTATCTCCTGGTGGTCACGGGCCTTTACGGAGTCGGTTTCTGGATGCCGCAAGTCGTGCGCGCGCTCGGCTTCTCGGTGAGCGAAGTCGGCTGGCTCGTTGCGATACCTTCCGTCGTCACAGCCGCGCTGATGATTCCGTGGTCGGTTCACTCCGACCGCAGCGGCGAGCGCCTCTGGCATACGATCCTGCCGGCGCTCGTCGCCGTCGCGGGACTACTCCTTGCCGCCAAAGGTGGCACGCCGGCCTTGATCATGACCGGCTTCACGCTGGCCTCGGTCGGCGTATTCTCCGCCATACCGCCGTTCTGGGCTCTTCCGGTGGCAACTCTCTCGGGTAGCGCCGCGGCAGCAGGCATCGCGATCATCGGCGCGGTCGGCAACCTCGGCGGATATTTCGGGCCGCTGGCGCTGGGGATGATCAAGGACGCGACCGGCGGTTTCTCCATCGGACTTCTCGCGCTCGCGGCATCGGTCGCCCTCTCCTGCCCATTGGTCTGGATGCTGGAGCGAGCGCGAACGCGGGGCGTCATGCTTCGACAGCCGGTGTAGCGTGATCCGGCGGAATAACGCCATGGCGCTGATGAAATCAGGCTTGGTTCACGTCAGTGAATGCGACAAGCTCGCTTGCCACAATGGATTATCTGTCGCGCAGGAAACGGGATAGCCCATGCGTTCGCTGCTGTTTGTACCCGCGGATTCAGAGAAGAAGCTTGCCAAGGCATTCGATGCCGGAGCGGATGCGCTGATCCTCGACCTCGAAGACTCGATTTCCCACGCCAACAAGCCGCTCGCGCGGAATTTGGCGCATGCCTTCCTCGTAGCTCACGGCGCGAAGCCCGACCGACCGCTCCTCATGGTCAGGGTGAACGCGCTCGACTCCAGCTTGACCGACGACGATCTCGACGCCGTCGTGCCTGCGCGGCCTGACGCCATCGTGCTTCCGAAGGCCGAAGGCGGCACGGATGTGGGCGATCTCGATGCCAGGCTCAAGTCGCGAGAGGCAGCGCACGGTCTCAGCGAGGGCAGCATCAAGATCATGGCGATTGCAACGGAAACCGCCCGAGCGGTTTTCAATCTCGGTACTTATCAAGGCGTGAGCAAGCGACTGATCGCCTTGACCTGGGGCGGCGAGGATCTCTCCGCGGCCATTGGCGCGCAGACCAATCGCGATGAGAATGGTCGGTATACCGAACCGTTTCGCCTCGCCCGCTCGCTCTGCCTTTTCGGAGCTGTCGCGGCCGACGCCGAGCCGATCGATTCCGTCTTTCCGGCCTTCCGGGATCTCGAAGGGCTGCGCCGCGAATGCGAAGAGGCGCTTCGAGACGGATTTACCGGAAAAATGGCGATCCATCCGGCACAGGTCGCGGTCATCAATGAAATCTTCACGCCGACGCAAGCCGCGATCGCGGCCGCGCAAGCCGTGGTGGATGCGTTTGCAAGCAACCCGGCTGCGGGTGTCATCGGCCTCGGCGGCAACATGCTCGACCGGCCGCATCTGATACGAGCCAGGCGTCTGCTCGCGCGCATCAAGTCGTGAGACATTGTGTAACGGTGATCGCGCAATCATACCGCGACGTGAAGCACTACAGGCGGCGAAAGCGCCGGCATCCCTGGCGACGTTCTTGAATTCAAGGGAGAATGGGTCATGAAGGATACGGCGAACCGGGACATGCCGAGTGGCGAAGGTCCCATCCGGGTCACGCGGCAGGGAGCCGTGGCAACCATTACGCTCGACCGCCCGCGGCAGCGCAACCCCCTGAATCCGGAGCTGCTGCAACACCTCACCGGCGCGCTTGATGAACTCGAACGAGACGCCGGCATTCGTGCGGTGATCCTGACCGGTGCCGGCACCGTGTTCTGCGCCGGGGCAGAACTCGGCACCATTATCCATCCAGACGGTCTCGACGGCGAGTTTCAGTTCCAGCTTCTGCGTGACTGTTTCAAATTGGCCCAGCGCATCCGCGAAATCGACCTCCCGGTGATCGCCGCCGTGAACGGGATCGCGGTCGGCGGAGGAGCCGCGCTTGCCTTGGCCTGCGACTTTGCCATCGCGGCGCCGACGGCCCGCTATCATTTCGCCTTCGGGCGCGTCG
Organism: Bradyrhizobium sp. NP1; assembly: GCF_030378205.1. NCBI lineage: Bacteria > Pseudomonadati > Pseudomonadota > Alphaproteobacteria > Hyphomicrobiales > Nitrobacteraceae > Bradyrhizobium > Bradyrhizobium sp. NP1. Next base: position 3,065,655 of record NZ_CP127385.1, on the reverse strand, counting down.
GCGCAGCTGGTTGCGATATGGGCTGCGCCTATTTACTACCCAAGATCGTCGGAACGTTGCGCGCCAAGCAATGGCTGTTGACGGGAGCCGCGATCGACGCCGAGGAAGGCAAGGCTGCCGGCCTTTTCGTCGAGGTCTGCCCCGCCGATAGGCTGCTGTCACGCGCGCAGGAACTCGCCGCACAAATCGAAGCAAACGGCCCACGTCGGGCGGTCGCAGCAACGAAGTTCAGCGTGGCGCGCGGGGAAGAAGCCGACTTCCAGACCTGTATTTCCTACGAAGCTTACGTCCAGAGCTTCATGTTCACGTTAGACGACCACAGGATCCGGCTGCGAGGCTATCTTGAGCAACGGAAAACGAAACCAGCGTAGAACGTCTTCGAGCGAAGTGGGAATCGGTTCGCGTTGATGCCGCCCATGGCGTCGTGTGGCATGACCGCTCCGCGCCCCGCGGTCGGCCCCTTGACGAGATCGCGACGCTTCGGAGCGCCGCGACATGAGCCCGCTGAAGGTCACCGGCTATAGCTCCAAAGCAGCGTCGCGTAGCACAACTCCGCAAAACTGATCAAGCTCGATGAAGGAGCAGAGGTCGATGTGCTGCATGGTGCGTTGAGTAACCGGAATGCTCCAGCCCAACGCCGCCGCAGCAACAAAAGCACATGAACCTTTGAGCTGTCGTAACGACTAATCTCTGAGCGAAACCTCGAGAAAATCATTGAACCATGGCGCATCAGTTCGCGATCTACGAAGCAACTCTCCGGAAGCGTGGCCGTATGTGGAGGTGGTCGATATGGACCGCCGAGGGGACGCTCGCTATGCAGGGATCAGAATGCTCCCGAACCGCTGCTCGCTATGTTGCCAACAGAGCCTTGTTCCTGCTCCTGCTTGGCGCATCCTATCGGATCAAGAGGAGAGAAATTCCCAGGCCACCTATCGAGCCTGTTTATCGTCCGCCCGGCCAAAGGAATGCAGCCGTTCCCTCCACACAACTGAAGACATCAAGCTGACGAGGCACGTCTGAGCCGCCGCCAGCGCAACGCCTTCAACTGCCAGGTGTGGAAATCACCTCTCCGAAAGCTAGCTTGCCGCCTCGGACAAATCAGTCAGTTCGAGGAGAAGCCGTCGTCGGAAGTGGATCAGGACCGCATGAAAAACGCATTGTTGACGCTGGGCCGGCCAAGCGCGACATCCACCATTTAACCGCCCACCTATCCTATCTCGGATGCCACCATCGGCCGCCGACGACGATGCCCTCGCAAGTCAGTCGCTTGTCTCCCGTCAGGTGTTCGCCGGTAACGTCGACATAGTCGAAGCGCCCTTCCCGAAGCGCCAGCACCGTTGCATCGCCGGCTGAGCCGGCGCGCAGCGTTCCGAGTTCGAGCCGCCGGAGCGCAGAAGCCGCGTTGACGGTGGACGCCGCGATCACGTCCGGAAGCGACATGCCAAGGCAGAGGAATTTTGACAGCGTCGTGAGCTGGTCGAAGACGGGTCCGTCGATGCACAGCGAATGGATGTCAGACGAGATCGTGTCCGGCTTGAAGCCATGGGCGAGCATCGCGCGCGCAATCGAGAAGGCGAACGATCCCTTACCATGACCGATGTCGAAGAGGACGCCGCGGCCGCGCGCATCCAGCACGGCCTGCTTCACCTTGCCCTGCCGTGTCGTCGGCGCGTTCGGGAACGGCCGAAAGGCGTGCGTCAGCACGTCGCCTGGACGCAAGCGGTCCAAGACCTCCTCATAGGAAGGCGGAGGATCGTCGATATGCGCCATCAGCGGCAGGCCGGTTTCGTCAGCGACCTGAAGCGCGATGTTCAGCGGATGCAGGCCTGAGGTTCCGGACGAATATTTTCCGACACGGACCTTGATGCCGATGATCACATCGCGGTTTTCGTCGGCGACGCGGACGGCGTCGGCCGGCGCCATCAGCCGCATCTCTTCGCTTTCTCCGACCATCACCGTCCTTGAATAGGCGAAAATGCCCGCGAAGGAGACATGAAGATAGGCCAGAATACGGATGTGCGATCGATCGATCACATGCTTGCGAAAGCCGGCGAAATTTCCAGGACCGGCCGATCCGGTGTCAACCGCGGTCGTGACCCCGCTCCTGCGCGCAAATTCCTCGCCGTCGATGCCGATCGAGGTGCCGCCCCAATAGACATGGGTATGCAGGTCGATCAATCCGGGCACCACAAGCGATCCGGACACGTCACGCACATCGGCACAGCCGGCAAGGTCGAGCCGGGGTGCCAGCTTTACGACCTTGCCGCCCTCGAAGGCGACGTCGGCGATCATGTCGAGCTGCTGCGACGGATCGATCACCCTGCCTCCACGCAGGACGAGATCGTAGGTCATGCTGATGCCCCATCATCGCGCGGCATTCTCCAAACCTCCGAGCCATGCGTCAGGGGCCGGTAGCGCCCACCGATGGGCCAGACCTCGACGGGACCGTTATCGATCACGACGTGATAGGCCGCGTGCAGGTTCACGGTCGGATCGCAATGCGTTGCAGGGATCAGAACGCGCGATCCCGCAGGCGGTGCCGGCGCTCCCGGAGGCAAAGCGATGACTCCGTGCTCATCGCCCCAAAAACGGTAACGCGCGCCTCCTGCCACGCCGATCAGGAAATCCGGCGGCGGTCCGTTGACCGCTAACGCCTTCGTTCCGGCATCGACCGTGATCTCTCCCGGTCGCTGCGTCGATACGACGGTCGCAAGCACGTAGAGCGATTGAAGAAACGGCGGCGGATCGGCGTTGTCGTCTCGTATGGTGCGGTATTCGGCGTCCATCAGGACATAAGAGCCGACCTGCAGTTCGGTGTACGGCCCTTCGCGCATGTCGATCTCGCTCGTCCCGGTGCCGCTGCCGGAGACGAAGCCAGGCTCAAGCTTGACGCCGGCCAACGCCGAGACGACCTCGCGCAACCGTGCTGCCGCGCGGCGGGCGCCGTCCGTGCGCTCACCGAAGTCTGTGATGTGCTGGGCATGGCCCGCATAGCCCTGAATGCCGACAAAGCGCAGCGACCGATCGGCGGCAATGGCTTTCGCGAGCGTGACCGCGTCTTCAACGGTCGTGACGCCGGTTCGTGCCTGGCCGACATCGACATCGATGGCCAACTCCAGGACAGCGCCACCGGCCATTGCACCGAGCATTGCGACCTGACTTGCATCGTCGACCACCGCTGCGATCCGGCCATTCCGGCTGAGCTCCACGAACCGGGCGCACTTTTCCGCGCCGGCGAGCGGAGACGTGACCAGGACATCGGGGATCCCCGCTTCGATCAGGTCTCCGGCCTCCGCCAACGTGGCGCACGCAATCCCGATCGCGCCCGCGGCGCACTGCCGGCGCGCGATCTCCACCGACTTGTGCGATTTCGCGTGCGGGCGAAGCCCGATGCCGTGGCGGGACGCCACCGCCGCCATCCGGGCGATGTTCGCGTCAAGTGCGGCGACATCCAGCACCAGCGCCGGAGTCGGAATGGCTGCGAACCGCGCGTCCGCCGGATCAAGCCGCTTCATGTCTCGCTCCGCGATCGATCTTTCGCCGCAAGGATTGCACGATAGACCCGCTCCTGCTTCAGAGGCAACGCGAACAGCGCCGCTTCGTGGCCACTGTGCCGATCGTCAATTGCGCGCGCCAGCGCGTTGGCGATCGCAGGCGCCGCCGGGATGACTCCCGCCTCGCCGACGGCCCGCACGCCGAGCGGATTGGTTTGCGGCCTCGTCTCCATATGGGTGAGCCGGACGCGTGGGACTTCCGGCGCGGTCGCGACAAGATAGTCCGCGAGCGATCCGGTCAGCAATTGGCCTTGCTCGTCATAGACCAGTTCCGAAAACAGCGCGCCGCCGATGCCGTCGATGGCGCCGCCGACGACCTGCCCCTCGACGACCATCGAATTCAGGCTGCGTCCCGCATCATGAGCGACGAGATAATCGCGAATGGTGAAAAAACCGCTTCGCGGGTCAAGGCGAACGCAGGCGACATGAACGGAAAGTCCGTAGGTGAGCGGCTGATCAGACTTGAAGACATGCTGGGCCTCAAGCGCGCCATCGCCCTCGAACAGCGCTCCGCCCGGCATCACCGCGCGCGCGATTTGGCCGATGTCGAGAGCAGTCGCCTCCCCGTCTGCCCGGACCACGAAGCCGCCGGCAATCGACAAATCGGCCGGATCGCATTGCAGCAGGACGCCAGCCTTTTGAAGCACCTTCGCGCGAAGCGCGAGGGTCGCCTGATGCACGGCGCTGGCGCCGAATATCGCACCCCGGCTGGCAAAGGCGCCGCGTCCGAACGGGACAAGCTGGGTATCTCCCAGCCGCACCTGGACGCGCTCGAAATCAACGCCGAGCGCTTCCGAACAGACCTGGGCGTAGGTCGTGAGCTGGCCCTGCCCCTGCGTCGTCATGCCGGACAGAACGACCACGTTCCCTGCTGCGTCGATGCGCACCAGCGCGGATTCAAAGTTCACGAGGCCACCGGCCTCGATGCCGCAAGCGAGACCCCATGCCTCGCGCTCGCCGCCGGGCAATATCTTGGCCTGTTCGCTGTAGCCGCTATCGGACACCGCCTTCGCGAGCAAGGCAGGAAAATCGCCGCTTTCGAAACAGATCGGCAGGCCCGCGAGCTTCGCACCCGATCGATACGGCATGTCAGCCGGTTCGATCAGGTTGCGCTGGCGCAAGGTTAGCGCGGAAATGCCGACTTCCTTCGCGAGCACATCGACGAGGCACTCGATGGGAAAGGCGGCCTCGGGCTGGCCTGCGCCGCGATAGGTCGCGATCGGCGTCTTGTTGGTGCCGACGCACCGGACATCGACCCTCACGTTCGCGATTCGGTAGCCGTTGGCGATGTGAGCCGGAACGATCTCCGAGGTCATGATGCCGCTGTTGTGGACATAGCCGCCAACATCGGTGACGACGTCGGCCCTGAGTGCCAACAGGCGTCCTTCCGCGTCGCAGCCAAGCTCGAGATCGACGTCGATGGCGCGCGAATGCGTCGTGGCTTGCAGGTTTTCGAACCGATCCTCGATCCACTTGACCGGCCGGCGCAACAGCCGCGCCGCGTGCGAGACGATGATCTCTTCCGGATAGCAACGCGACTTCGCACCAAATCCGCCACCCACGTCCTCGGCGATGACCCGGACCTGATATTCCGGAATGTCGAGAATGCTGGCCAGGTTCTGCCGCACATTGTAGTGCGCCTGCGTCGACATCCAGACCGTGAGGCTTGTCCGGTCGGAATCGAATTCGGCGACGATGCCCCGCCCTTCCAGCGGCAGCGGCGTCTGCCGCGCGAAGCTGAAACGACGGGAGACCCGATGCGCCGCGGCCGCCATGGCCTTGTCCGCATCACCATGCGCGCTGCTGAAGGCGGCCGCGACATTGTCGACCCAATCCTCGTGCAGGCGTGGCGCGCCGGCGGCCAATGCCGCCTGTGTCGAGCCGAGCGCCGGCAGCGCCTCGAGTTCGACCTCGACCAACGCGGCGAGATCCTCGGCGACATACCGGTCGGCCGCCACCAGAAACGCAACCGGCTCGCCGACATAGCGGACGCGATCGCGCGCGAGGAAGGACGGAAGCCCGTTGCGGATCGCCTCGTGCCAGTATCGCGTGACCCATGGCTTGTCGGCGAAAGGCAGATCCTTGCCCGTCAGGACCAGCAGCGCGCCGGCGTCAAGTGCTGCGGCCCCATCGACATTGACGACCCGCGCATGAGCCAGCTGACTGCGGATGAAGGCGCCGTGAACCATGCGATCGAGGTGGATATTGTCGACATATTTCGCCCGCCCCCGCAGCAGCCGGGCGTCTTCCTTGCGCAGCGGGCCGGCGTGGCGGGATGATGATCCTGATTTCATCGCAACACGTCCATCAGGCAATCCTTGAGCAACACCGCCGCAAGATGCCGACGATAGTCGCCGCTGGCATGAATGTCCGAAAGCGGAGCTACATCCGCAAGCTCGACGCGGACTGCATCGTCGATCGCGTCAGCCGCAAAGCCTTCCTCCGCGAGCCGCGCGGTCAGCCGGTCGCAGCGCCGCGGCGCTTCCTCAAGGCCACCGATGCCGACCTTGAGCTCGCCGGCAGACCTTTGCACGGCAACGGCAACCAGCGCGAAGTCGCCGTGCCGGCGCGCCAGCTCGCGAAACGCACAGCGCGCACCCGCCGGCGCGGTCGGCATGATGATCTCGACCAGCAGTTCGCCCGGCGCAATCGCAGTGGTCAGGGCGCCCAACTGAAATTCGCGCGCAGCGAGGCGACGCTCGCCTTGGGCGCTACGCAACACCAGGATCGCCTCGAGCGTCGCCGCCACGAGACCGATCTCGGCCGACGGGTCAGCGTTGACCAGGCTGCCGCCTATCGTCCCCCGGCTCCGCGTCTGCACGTGGCCAATGTTGGGCAGTGCAGCGGCCAGCAGCGGCAGACGAACGGCGAGATCCGAATCCCGCATCAGCTCGGCTTGGGTGGTCGCCGCGCCAATATGGATGCGGTCTCCGACCTGCCTCCAGCCACGCAGCTCGGCGATCCGGCTGATGTCGACCAGCGCGGTCGGCGTCGCCATTCGAAGATTCATGGCCGGCACCAGGCTTTGCCCGCCGGCAACCGGCCTCGCGTCCTCGCCCAGGCGCGCCAGCAGCGCAACCGCCTCGTCGACGGTCCCGGCACAAAAAAAATCGAACGGCGCCGGCTTCACGACGCGACCTTGAGAACGGCATCGACGATGTTCTGGTATCCCGTGCAGCGGCAGATGTTGCCCGACAGAACCTCGCGGACCTCGTGCTCGGTCTTGGGCAGCGTCCCTTGCGCCGCCAGCGACGCGAGCGTCATCAGCATTCCGGGCGTGCAGAAGCCGCACTGCAGCGCGTGATTTTCGTGAAAGGCCTGCTGCAGCGGCCCCAGCTTGCCATTCTGGTCGAGACTTTCCACCGTGCTTATGCTTCGTTGATCCGCCTGCACCGCGAACATCAGGCAGGATCGGACCGGTTCGCCGTCGACGATGACGGTGCATGCCCCGCACACGCCCATTTCGCAGCCGACATTCGTCCCCGTCAGCCGCAGCTCGTGACGGATGAAATCCGACAGCAGCAGCCGGGGCGGCACGTCCGCTTGGACCTCCTCGCCATTGACGGTGCAGCTTAGCTTCATGCGTTCGCCCTCAAGGCAGGGCCGAGCAGCGCCATCTCATCGAGCGGCGCCTTGCCAACAAAGGTGACCACCAGTTCGGTCACATTGACGGCTCCGAACCCGGCCGCGGCCTTCAGGCAATCATCCACCGTGCCGGAGATCGAATAGGCGTCGACGAAGCGGTCGTCGAGCACCTGCTGCGGGTCATCGCCCGCCTTCAGGCGATCGATCGCCGCAACAAATTCCTGCTCCGGAATGCCGCTCCTGCCGTGCATCGCCTCGCGGACCGCCGGCCAGCGCGCGCCCATCGCCCAATAGGCCGGCAGCATCTCGGCAATGGTCCGCCGCACGGCCGCACGCGCCTCGCCGCGATCGGCGTTTACCGAACACAGCACATACTGCACGACTTCCTTCGGCCGCGGCCGTCCCGCCTTGTTCGCCCCCTCCTGAACCACCTGAAGCGCACGCTCGGTATAGCCAGGCGGACACATATTGGAGATCATCACGCCGTCGCCGATCTGCCCACAGAGCCGCAGCGCCTGGTCGCCCATCGCGGCGACGTAGATCGGCATCTGCGGCCGCGGTGGAACATACTCCATCTTGACGTTGGAGACCGAGAACACCGCGCCCTGATGGGTGACCGTTTCCCCCTTCATCATTCCACGCACGATGGTGACCGCGTCGCGAACCGCTCCCAGCGGCTTCTCGTAGGACAGGCCCATGCGCGTCACGCGATCGCCAATGCCGGAGCCCAGCGACAACGCCGCACGCCCCTCGGCGAGCTCGTCGAGCGCGCCGATCTCCATTGCGATCAGGGTCGGATGCCGGTTGTACGGATTGAAAACGCCGATGCCTATCTTGATGCGCTTGGTCGCAAGCACCGCCCCCGCGACGGCGGGCAGCACGCCGCGATTGAACGGATTTTCCGCGAACCATACCGACGCAAGCCCGTGCTTGTCGGCTCCCGCCGCCAGGTCGATGCAACGCCGAGGCGCCATGCCGCCATGCACCCGCATACCAATCGCCGGCAATTTGGACATCTCAACCTCCCAGATAAGAAGCCTTGACGCGTTCGTCATTGAGCAGCATGTCCGCGGGACCCTCGATGGTAGCGGCCCCGCGCTCGATCACATAGCCACGATTGCTGACTTCGAGTGCCATGAAGGCGTTCTGCTCGACAAGAAGAATGGCGACCCCCTCACGGTTGATCTTGAGGAGAACGTCAAAGACCTGATCAACGAGATTCGGCGCAAGCCCGAGCGACGGCTCGTCGAGCAGCATGAGCTTCGGACGCGCCACGAGCGCCCGGCCGATCGCCAGCATCTGCTGCTGGCCGCCAGACAGCGACCACGCCAACTGGTTGCGGCGCTCTGCGAGCACCGGAAACAGATCGAACACCAGATCGAAATCGCGCACGACGCTGAGACCGCGCCTGATCCAGGGCGTCGCCGCGATCCTCAGATTGTCATGGATGCTGAGGCCGGGAAATACGCCACGCCCCTCGGGCACCATCGACAGGCCGCGCCTCGCGATGTCGGGCGTGTCACGGCCGACGATACTTTCTCCCAAAAACGATATTTGTCCGGCCGACGTCTGCGCCAATCCCATGATCGCCTTCAGCGTCGTGGTTTTTCCCGCGCCGTTGGCGCCGATCAGCGCGACGAGCTCACCGGCGTCGATGCTGAGGCTGACGCCGTGCAGCACCTCGACCGCATCCGTGTAACAGGCCCGCAGATCCTTGATCTCAAGCAGTGGCATATCGCGCGAGTCTCTTTTTCGTGCCGTGGCCGAGATACGCCTGGATGACCTCCGGATTGTCACGAATGGCTGCCGGATCGCCTTCGGCAATCCTGCGGCCGTGATTGAGCACGGTGATCCGGTCGGCCAGCCTCATCACCAGAGGCATGTTGTGTTCGACCAGCAGGATCGTCATTCCGGAATCGCGCAATCGCTTGATGCGCAAAATCAGCCGCTCCACCTCGGCCGGGTTCATGCCCGCGGCCGGCTCGTCGAGCATGATCAGGCGCGGCTGCATCGCAATCGCGCGCGCGATTTCGACAATGCGCTGCTGCTCGTGCGGCAGGGTGCGGATCGGATGATCACGCAATCTCGACAGCCCGACGAATGCGAGCGCTGATTCTGCGATCGCGCGCAGCCTCGTATCTTCGGACCGCGCCAGCTCCGATGCCGAGAGGACGCCGAGCCAGCCGGCCGGATGCTCGGTGCGACAGCCAACCAGCACGTTGTCCAATACCGAAAGACTTTGGAACAGACGCAAGTTCTGGAACGTGCGGGCGAGCCCGACACCCGCGATCTGCCACGGCTTTCGGCCTGCGATGGGCGCGCCCAGGAAACTGATTTGTCCGCTGGTCGGCCGGTAGATGCCGCTCGCGACATTGATGAAGGTCGACTTCCCCGATCCGTTGGGGCCGATCAGAGCATGAATCTCGCCTTCACGTACTTCGAGCGAAAGATCACTGAGGGCGGTGAGCCCGCCGAACCGCTTTGTCACGCCGTCGGCGACCAGCATGGCCGATCCGCCGCCAGCCGGCTGCGTCCGCGGCACCACAGCGACCGGCGCGACCTCCTCGTCGAGATCATCGCGGGCGGACGGCGCGACGGTCTTCTCGGCTCCGAACAGGCCCCAGAGCTGTCTGGCCAGTCCGAGCAGGCCGCCGGGAAAGAAGATGATCATCGCGGCGATGCCGGCGCCATAGATCAGCTGATAGTAGGACTTCGAAATTCGGAGGATTTCCGGCAGGAAGGTCAGGACGACCGCGCCCAGCACAGGGCCCATGGTGGTCCCGATGCCGCCGATCAGCACCATGCTCAGCACCTGCGCGCTGACGTCGAACACGAAGACGTCGGGGCTGATATAGCTCGTGAGATGCGCATACAAAGATCCGGCACAGCCCGCCAGAACCGCGCTGATGAAGAACGCCATCACCTTCTGTCGCGGCACGTTGACCCCTACGGCGCCGGCAGCCAGCTCGGCATCGCGGATCGCCGCGAGCATGCGTCCGTATTTCGACCGCTCGAGCCGTCGAACCAGCAGGATCGTGACCGACAACGTCAGCAGGCCCAGATAGAAGAAGCGGGCATCTCCCCCGAAGTCGACGAATCCCAGCGAGGGCGGAGGAATATTGCCGATCCCGTCCATGCCATGCGTAACCTCGCGCCAGTTGAAGAAGATGTTGCGCATGATCTCGCCGAAGCCGAGCGTCGCCAGCGCGAGATAGTGCCCTTTCAGCCGCAGCGCAGGAAAGCCGATAAGAAGGCCGACCGCGCCGGCCACCAGGCCTGAAGCTGCAAAGGCCGGCCAGAACAGCGCACCGCTCTGCCCGGACGTGGCCAGCGCGCTCACATAGGCGCCAATGCCGAACAGCCCGGCATGGCCGAGCGAAAGCTGGCCGGCGTAGCCGAGCACCACGTTGAGGCTGACCGCCAACAGTCCAAAGACGAGCGCGAGATTGATGAGGCGAAGGTAATAACTGGAGGTGACGACGAGCGGAAGCAGCAGCAGGATCGCAATCAGAAGGACGGGAATCGCGAGACGGCGCATGATCAGGCCTTCTCCGCGACGCGCTCGCCGAATATTCCTTGCGGAAAGACGATCAGCAGCAGGATCAAGAACGAAAAGCAGATCGCATCCTTGTAGACGGAGGAGACGAACACCGCGACGAGGATCTCCAGCAGGCCCACGAGGACACCGCCGACGACTGCGCCCGGCACGCTGCCGAAGCCTCCAATGATCACGGCAATGAACGCCTTGAGGATCAGGTTGAGGCCGATGTCGGTGTCGACCAGGAAGATCGGCGCCACCAGCACTCCCGCGATGCCGCATAGCAGCGCCGACACCACGAACGTGATCGCGATCATGCGGTTGGGCCGAATACCCATCAGCCGCGCCATCTCGATATTCTGCGCGGTTGCGCGCAGCCGCCGACCGAGGTCGGTATGGAAGAAAACGGCGTACTGGGCCGCGAGCACGCACATCGTGACCGCGACGATGAAAAGGTGCTCGGGCGCGAGCACGATGCCGAATACCTTGACGGAGCTGTTCGAGAACGCCGACGGCACCCGCAGCGGGTTGGGTCCCCACACAAGCAGGGCGAAGTTGCGTGCAAAGATCGAAAAGCCGATCGTTGCGATCACGAAGGTCAGCATGGGCCGATCACGCAGCGGATAAAACAGCAGCCGCTGATAGACCGCGCCGAACATTGCCATCGCTGCGAAGGTCATCGCCACGGCCGCCCAATATGGCGCGCCGGTGCCGATTGCCGAGTAGAAGACGAACGCGCTCAGCATGACGAGTTCGCCATGCGCGAAGTTGAGGCCATGCGTCGCGTTGTAGATCAGGATGAAGCTGAGGCCGACGAGGGCATAGATACATCCCATCGCCAGTCCCGTTGCGAGCACCTGGGCCATGCACCACCGCCCTGCGATTGGAGGATCGATCCGGGGCTAGCTTTGGCGCTTCTCTCCGACCACCTTGACGCTGTGGTCGGGCATGAATTCCATGATCACCGAATCGTGGCGGAGATTGCCCTCGCTGTCGGCTTTGTAGGTCCCCGCCAGCCCCTGATAGGAGAGCTGGCTCATTCCTTCCCGGATCTTGTCACGGTCGACGCCGTATTTGCGCATGACTTCAATCAGCATTCCCATGCTGTCGTAGTACTGCAGCGTGTAGATTTCAGGTTCGAATCCGGTCTTGGCTTTGTAGTCGGCGGCGAACTTCGTCGCGTCCTTGTTGGCACTGAGCGAAGGAAATGCCCCGGGAGCCTCGCAGTACCGACCGGAAATATCGGCCTGGTCGACCAGATTGCGCAAATAGGCAAAGCAGAGCGAGCCGGAGCCGACAATCGGCACATTGATGCCGAGCTGTCGTGTCTGCCGCATCGCGAGCGCCTCGTCGACGGGATGCCCCTGGATCACGATGGCGTCCGCGCCGTCGCGCTGCATCTGGAGAATCTGCGCGGTGAGGTCCTTGTCGGTCGGCTGGTACGATGCGATCGATACCGGCTTGAGCTTGTAGAGCTTGTCCAGGAAGTCGGTGACGTTGTCGCGGCCGGAATAGCCCCACTCATTGCCGACATGCATGATCCCGATCTTCTTCTTGCCGAGGGTGTCGACCAGGAAGCGGGTGGTATTCTCCTTGCCGATGGCGTCGTGCGGCGAGTTGCGGAAGAAGAACTTCGCGCCCTGCTGCGAGACGCGGCGCGTGCTGGGGCCGCCGATCAGCGATACCTTCTCCTTTTCGGTGATCGGCATCATGGCGAGAATTTGGGTACCCAGCGCCGGCCCGAACACCGCCACCGGGTTTGATTGCAGCACCTTGTTCAAGGCATTGATTGCCACCGTGTTCGAGGCTTGACTATCTTCGACCACGAGCTCGATCTGACGACCATTGATGCCGCCCTTGCTGTTGGCGTCGTCCACGACCATCTGCATCGCATCCAGATAGGGCTTGCCATAGGCAGCAAGCACGCTGGTGAGCGGCAGCACCACACCGACCTTGATCGGCGGCTCGGACGCCGCTTTTCCCGCGGGCATCATGGCGGAGACGCCCAGCACGGCGCAGGAAAGCAAGCCGGCCATGCGCGAGAAGACCTGTCGCCGATTCTTCATCATTCTCTCCATCATTGGGAGTTGATCCCGACTACTCGATTCGATTCGATGCGGCGCGGAAGCGAAGCTCAGATCCCGCCGGGCCGTGGGCTCGTGCCGTGCTCGGAGAAATGCACGTGAACGACGCGCCAGTCGCCGGCTTCCTTCTGAAATACCATCGTCGAACGGGAAACGAATTGGCGGTCCTCGTGAGCGCTGCCGTCCGGGCGCGGATTGGCGCCGACCCAGGCGGCCTTGGTTTTGCGATGGCACCAGACCGTCGCCATGTCACCGGTCACCACGCCACCGATATCGTAGGGCTCCCAGTAGCCGGTGGTGAGCTGCCCCTTGTAGAACTTCCAGAGCTGGATCCAGTGGTCCCGACCTCGATAGGTATGACCATTCAGATTGAAGAACACGCTGTCGGGCGAGGCGCTCCACAGCTGGTCGCGCAACGTCACCCAGTCGAACTCTGCGTTGGCTTCGAGGTATTTCTGGTGCTTGTCGAGAATGATCTTCCGGTCGGCTTCGCTTCCGCCACGCAGCGTTGGTTGAGACATCCGAAGTAACTCCTCATGCTATGGTATTGGGCCTGCCGAAAAGAAGTTCCGCACGGTTTCCGGAAAATGCCCGAGCACTGCGCGCATCGCGGCGACCGCCGCCGGCGCGTCGCGCTGCTCGATGGCCGAAACGACGTCTAGATGCGTGGCGATGTCGGTGAGCACGGTGCGCGAATCCATGCGATGCAAGCCGAAATACCAAAACCGGCACGCGGCATCGTGGAGCTGCACGACTTTCTGCTCGATCTGACGGTTGTGTGTCGCGGCCGCCAGCGCGCGGTGAAAGCGCTGGTCCATGTGAACGAGCCTTCGGAAGTCCCGCCGCTCGATCACGGCCTCGAAGCCGTCAAGCGCAGATCGCATCGCAGCGATATTTTCCGGGCTCGCGCGCTCGGCTGCCAATGACACGCAGCCGCCTTCGATCAGCACGCGGGCTTCGAAAACATCCTGCATCTCGCGCAGGCTCAGATCCGAAATCCGGGTGCCGATCCGCGGTTGCCGTTCGACAATTCCCTCCAGCGACAGCCGCAGCAACGCATCGCGGATCGCCGCGACCCCGAACTCGAAACGCCCCGCCAGAAACTTCTCGTCGACCGACGATCCAGGCTGCAGCTCCCCGAAAATGATCGCGTCCAGCAGCCGGTCGTAGGCGCTGTTGCGCAGAGGACCGGCCTCCGAAGACGCGCGGGCGGGCTGCAATGTCACTTTCGCTCCCAGATTTATTGAAACTGAAATTTCAGTTTGCAAAGCAGAAGGGACCACGGCAGGATGGGAGCGTCAAGATCAATTTTTGAGCTGGACGCCCTTATGGATGCTGAGATTTGCCGGCTAAGCGTGAGCACGATCGCCCGGCGCTATCGGGATGGCTCGCTTTCGCCTGTCGACGTGGTGGATGCGTTTCTTGAGCGAATCGAGCGGCTTAACCCGGCGCTGAAAGCCTTTGTCCTGGTCACGGCTGAGACCGCGCGGCGCGAAGCAAAATTGGCCGAGGCTCGCCTGCGGTCGGGTGACAAAGAGTCGCTCTCGTCCGTTTTCGGCATCCCTTTCTCGGTCAAGGACACGCTGCCGACGAAAGGTGTCCGCACCACTTTCGGCTCGCGGCTGTTTGCGGATTTCGTGCCGACGGAAGATGCGGCCGCCGTTTCAGCATTGAAACAGGCCGGCGCCATCCTGCTCGGCAAGACGAATACCCCCGCTTTCGGTTGGGTCGGCGTGACGCAAAACTTCCTCTTCGGAGCGACGCCCAATCCCTGGCGACCGACGGTGACCCCCGGGGGCTCGAGCGGCGGCGCGGCGGTCGCGGCCTGCGCCGCGCTCGCGCCGATCAACATCGGAACGGACGGTGGCGGGTCGCTGCGAATTCCCGCAGCCTTTACCGGGACAGTCGGCTTCAAGCCCTCATATGGACGGGTCCCGAACTACCCGACAGGTGCCAATTGGAGCCTGCAGCATATCGGGCCCATGGCGCGCACCATCGATGACGCCATGATCGCGTTCGACGCCATCGCACAGCCCGATGACCGCGATCCCTATTGCCTGCCCGCACGCCGGGCCGATGAAGCGGTGCGGGAGCCGACACGACGACCTCTGAAGATCATCTTCGCACCCGACCTCGGATTCTCCGAGGCGATCGATCCAGAGATCGTTGATGTCTGCCGCAAGGCAGTCGCAGCCTTCGCCGAGATGAAACACGATGTCGTCGAACGCGAGCTCGAATGGTCATCTCCGATGGCTTTCTGGCAGACGATCTTCGTCACCGGGGCGGCCGACCGGCTCGGCGCGTTTCTCCCCGACCGCGCCAACGACATCGAGCCCACGCTGCGTGAATTCATTCTCGAGGGCAGGCGGCTTCCGGCTGATGCCTATTACCGTGCCTGCCTTGCCCGCAATGACTGGTGGCAAGGGGTGCGGAAGACATTTGAGGAATGCGATCTCCTGATCACGCCGACCGTGGCCTGCGCGCCGTTTGCGCTGGGGATGGAAACCCCCGGCCAGGTGGCAGGACGCAATGTCTCGTTCTACGGGTGGTCACCATTCTGTCCTGCATTCAACCTCACCGGGCAGCCGGCAATCTCCGTGCCTGCGGGCCGGACCAAGGACGGCCTGCCTGTGGGCTTGCAGATCGTCGGACACCGTTTCGCCGACACCGCAGTGTTGGCCGCCGCGGCGGCTTTCGAAACCGCCCGGCCGTGGCCGGATTGGGTGGATCATTAGATCGGACGCGGTCCGGCATCGCCCTTAACCTTTATCGATAGCGAGATCAGAATGAACAAGCAGACGCAGCTCTCCGCAGTTGGCCGAGTGATGGCCTGCCTTGATCGCATCGAAGAGATCGACCCCTCGATTCGTGCCTGGGAATTTCTCGACCGCGAAGCGGCGTTGAACGCGGCCGCACAAACCGATCGGATCCACGCCGGGAAGCCGCTGCATGGCTGGATCGTCGGCGTCAAGGACAACCACGACACCTGCGACATGCCGACATCCTACGGCTCGCCGATCTATCGCGGCCACCGGCCCGCCTCGGATTGCGCCGTCGTCTCCCGCTTGCGCGCCAACGGCGCCGTCGTGCTTGGCAAGACCGTCTCCACCGAGTTCGCCGCGTGGCCCCCTTCGCGCACGCGCAACCCGCGCAACCCCGATCACACGCCAGGCGGCTCCTCCAGCGGCTCCGCCGCGGCGGTCGCCTCCGGCATGGTCCCAGTCGCGCTCGGCACGCAGACGCTGGGCTCGGTGATCCGCCCGGCCTCCTATTGCGGCGTTGTCGGCTTCAAGCCGAGCTTCGGCCGCATCAGTCGCGTCGGCATCCGCCCGCTCGCGGATTCACTGGATACGGTTGGCGTCTTTGCGACCAGCGTGCCGGAATGCGCTCATGTCTACGGCATCCTTGCCGACCATGCGGCCATGACAGAGCCGGCAGCGGCCGGCGACCGCCCGCCTCCCCTCGCCTTCTGCCAGGGGCCAGCATGGGCGCGGGCCGATGCTGACGCGCGCGAGGCAATGGTCGACTATGTGAAGGCGCTGCGCGGCCGCGGGCTGATGATCGATGAAATCGAGCTGCCGGCAGAGTTCGCGTCACTGCCGGAAGCCGCGAAGCTCATCCACGACTTCGAAATGCGGCATGGCTTCCTGACCGAGTATATCCATCACGCCGACAAGCTCAGCGAACAATTCCGCCAGGGCTTTGAACATGCGTCGCGCATCTCAATTTCCGACTACGAGCAGGCCGTCGAACTCGGCGAAGCCTGCCGCGAGAAGCTCGCCGGTGTCTTGGCTGGCCGAACGGTCCTGAGCCTTGCCGCAACCGGAGAGGCGCCCCAAGGTCACGCCTCCACGGGCGATCCGGCCATGAATTCGTTCTGGACCCTTCTGCATGCGCCCTGCATCACGCTGCCAAAACTCCACGGCAAGCTTGGCTTGCCGATAGGCCTGCAAATCGTCGCACCACGTTTCGCCGATCAGCATCTGCTTCGCGTCGCAACGTGGCTGGAACAGCTTTGAACAAGTTGGAAGATGCCGTGCTCGGGATATTTGCGGTCAGTGCCGCCTGACCGTTACGTCTAGCCTGGAGCCCCCAGCCGCCGAGAAGCTCTCGCGGCGGCATCCTTCACCGTTTGGCAGAGCTCACTTATGGCTTTCGCGCTGAGCTTTTGTCGCGGGACCGCGCCACTCAAGGCCGCAATTGTCTGACCGCTTGCGTTGCGCACGGGCGCCCCTGCCGCAAACACGTTATCGATGTTTTCTTCGTCAGAGATCGCGTATCCCAACCGCCGGCATTCGTTGAGATCCTTCACGAGGGCGGCAAAGGACCGCCTGGTCTTCCTGGTCAGTTGCTTGTAGGGAGCCGGGCCCAACAAGTGCCCGGCCTCCTCGTCGGTCTTGGATGACAGCAATGCTTTGCCAAGGGCAGTTGAATGCAGGTAGGTGCGTGATCCCGGAGCATTCGTGATCGTTATTCCGCCTCCACTCTGAACGGCTGCGAGATAGATCACGGACTGATCACGCAGAACGCCGAGAAAGCTGTTGACCTGCTTCTCATCCGCGAGAAAGTGCAACTCCGGCGTGGTCGCGGCGTTCAGATCGACGCTGGACAAGAAAGCGGAGCCGACCTGAAACGCCTTGTAGCCGATCTTCCATTTGGTCGATTCTGCCGCCTTTTCCACGAAGTCCGCCCGCGCGAGGGCATTCACCAGGCGCTGGGCCATGCTCGGAGCAATGCCGAGATTCCGCGCGATCTCCCTGACGCCCATTTCACCCGAGTTTCCGAGCATCTCCAGGACGTTTAACGCACGAGAAACAGTTTGGCTTCCCGACCCAGCCACGACCTTATCCATGAGAGGCCCGTTCCTGACCTATAGCCATGATGTGCGCCAGCATCATATCAGCTGGCCATTGCGCAGAGAAACCCAGAGCTCGCAAGACATTGTCAGTCGCGGATGCGGCGACGAAGAAAAGACGATATCTATCCGGCTCACGCTTTCACCAGATCGCCTAACCGCACATAGTTGCGACCACCTATTCTCGCGATCGGAGAATATGCCTTGGGATCGATCTTGCAATCCTGCGCCAAACCAGACTTCACGTGCATCGCGACGACCTTCCCGACGACAAGATGATTCGGCGCATCGCCAAAATTGACAATCTGGTCCAGGACGCATTCAAACTGGATCTTCGATCCCGACAGTCTTGGGGTCTTAATCCGCGTCGATGGCGTCGTCCTGAAACCCAGCAGATCGACTTCGCTGACATCCGCGGGATGCTCGTCGCTCGCCCTTTGCACGACATCCTCCCACCCCTCCGGGACCATGTTGATGACGAACTCGCGCGCCGCCCTGACATTCGCCAGCGTGTCCTTCGGATGTGACCCGGCCAGTCGCGGGCCGACGGAGAAACCGAGCAGACCGGGATCCACCGCCAAAATGACGAACTGGCTAAACGGAGCGGCATTCACCAATCCGTCCGGACCCAGTGAAGTCACGAACGCGATCGGTCGCGGAATCACCGCACCGGTGAGGATCTTGTAGCGCTCGGCCCGGGTCAGCAATGCAAGGTCGAAGCAATCGAACTCGTCCGACGAAGCCGGCGCCCCAGCCTCGCTCATTTGGGCACCTTTGCCATCACATCCGAAGCGAACCATTCAATTTGCTCGTTCATTTCGGCAACAGAATCGGCGGGGAACATCAGCGCGCTGCAATGATCGACGCCGATGCTGCGGAGCTTGTCGATCTTCTCGAGGATCACGTCGGGCGAGCCGACGAGGTTTGCGACGACCTGATGGCTCAGGTCACGTCCCGTATAGGACAGCGAGACGCGATGAGCGACGAGCCCGCTCTCCATATACCGCTTCTCGGCGGCCTCCAGCGTCTTGTCGACGGTAACCGAGAATTGGGGAGCGATTTCGATCTCGGACGGATTGCGTCCCAGCTTCGCGGCGCGCACCTTGAGGTCAGCAATCCGCTGCTCCATTTCCGCAAGCGGACGCCATCCGGGCAGCCAACCCTGTCCGTAGCGGGCCGCCCGCTCAACCGCTTCAAGATTGTGACCCCCGATATACAGCGGAAAGGGCTGAACCGTGCTCTTGGGAAACATCTCCACGTCCTTGAACGTGTAGTATTTGCCCTCATAGCTGCAGCTCTTCTCGTTGAACAGCAGCTCCAACGCCTCGAGCCCTTCGTCCATCATGTCGCCCCGTCTCGCCTTGGCGGCACGCGAACCTCCCCAGGCGAGGAATTCTTCGCGGTAAGCGCCGAGACCCACAGCCATGATGAACCGGCCGTTCGACATTTGGTCCAGCGTGATGGCCTGCTTCGCGAGATAGACGGGATCACGCATCGGAAGCACGGTAAGCGCGGTGCCAAGCTTCAGTCTCTTTGTGGCCGCCCCGATTGCTGCGAGTACCACCAATGGTTCATAGAAGTTGGGTGGTCTTCCCGGGAAGAGATCCCTGACATAATCCTGCGTGGTAATGTGGTCATTTCCCCAGACAGAATCGTAGCCCAGGCGTTCACAGAGCTGCGCCTGCCGGATGAAATCCTCCGGCCCGGCAAAGGGGATCGGGTACATCACGCCTTCAAAGCCGGTCGAAAGACACACACTGAACTTCATCTTCTCACCCCTTGAATGATCTCAGGATCTTGCGGATTTGATCGCCGTCGCGTGCGCCGGCGACGATGACTTCGTCCAGGCCTGCGGCGTGATAAGCGGCCAACCGCTCTCTCACCCGCGCCGGCGGGCCGCTGGCGGCATGACGCGCAACGATGTCGTCGGTAATCATCGCCTGGGCGCGGTCCCAGTCCTCTGCAACAACAGCCTGGTTTAGCGCTGCCTGGTCCAGGGCGCTTCCCGCAGCATCAAGGTTCGCCCGGTGATGAGGACCGCGCAGCAGGATCGCCAATATTCGCCTCAAGCGGTCGTTGGCTACACTTTCACTCTCGCCGACCGCTGCATAGACAAGTCCATGTGTCCGCACCTTGCGCCCATTCGTGCCCTCATCGACATGCTTGAGCGTCTGCTCGACGAACTGGACGGACGAGCCGGCGCTTATCAGCACACCATCGGCCTCTGCCCCGGCGAGCTTCAGCGTCTGCGGTCCGGAAGCCGCAAGGATGAGCGGAACAGGCCGACGCTCCGTCACCAAACGCCGGCTTGCTACGGTAAACGTCTCGCCGTGATAATTGACGGTTTCGCCAGCCAGCAGCGCGCGGATAATGCGCAGTGCTTCGCGCATCGCCCTCAATGGTCTCGATCCGTCGATTTCAAGGGCCTTGAGGTCGGCCGGCGCACCGACGCCAAGACACAGCTTCACACGTCCGGGAAACGCTTCGTCCAGCGTCGCTGCCGCCATCGCGATCTGCACCGGGTGCAGCGTCAACGGACTCACTGCCATCAACGCGACACTCATACGCTCCGTCTGCGAAAGCGCTCGCGTGGCCAGGACGACCGGATCGCGCAAAAACAAATGATTTGCGATCCAGAAGGTTGAAGCTCCTCCCGCTTCGCCGACCGCGGCCTTCTCGTTGAACTCCGATGGCGCGTCACGCCCATCACTTGAGATGGAGATGTCAGACAAGGCTCTTCACCGCTTCAAGGATCTTGATGTAGCCCGTGCAGCGACAGATGTTGCCGCGAAGAAAGTGACGAATCTCCGCTTCGGAAGGCTTCGGATTGATCTCGAGCAATGCGGTCGTAGCCAGAACCATTCCGGGCGTGCAAAAGCCGCACTGCATCGCAGCGTGATCAACGAACGCCTGCTGAACGCGGCTCAGCCGACCATTTTCGTCCAGACCCTCGACCGTCGTCAGGGATCTGCCATCGACGTCCACCGCAAGCGTCGTGCAGCTGCTTACCGGAAGGCGATCGACAAGCACCGTGCACGCGCCGCATACTTCGACATCGCACGAGCGCTTCGTTCCCTTGAGGGAGAGCCGATCGCGCAGCACGTCGATCAACAGATCCGACGGCTCGACCGAAAGACGCCGATCGCACCCATTGACTGAGATCGCGATCTCGACAGTCTGGGTATCAACCATTGGGAAAATCCCCTGCCGCACCCGCGGCCTCCAGAATTGCCCGGCGCATCAGCACTGCAGCCAGGTGCCGCTTGTAATCCGCGCCTCCATGCAAGTCGTCGTGGGCCGGCAGTTCGGAAGCGGCCTTCTCGGTCACCTGCCGCAGAACATCCATAATTTCGCCCGGAGGCACACCTGCCAGCTCGTCCTCGACCATATTCATATGCAAGGGGCGATCGCTGATCGCGCCGATCCAAATCCTGTATTCGCTTTTGCCGTCGCGCCGGAGATGGCCGCCCGCAACCCCGACGGCCGGGCGCTCCAGGTGTCCGAAGCTCTTGTAGGAATAGCGGTCGCCCGGTTTCGTGATCGGAATCCGGATCTCCGTCATCAGCTCGTCGTCGGCTCGAACTGTCGTGAACTCGCCCTCTATGAAGTCGCCGGCCGGCACTGACCTGCCACCGTTCGGGCCACTGAGCGTCACGGTTGCACCCATGGCGGCGAGCAACGCCGGTGGGTCCGCGTGCGGTTCGGCGAAGCACAAGTTTCCGCCGAGTGTCCCGGCGACCCTTACGCGGATATTGGCGATGTTGTCGCTGAGTGCGGCGTAGGAGGGAACCAGCCGGCGGATTATATCGTCGGTCGCCAGCCGATGATGCGTCACGAGCGGACCGACGGCGATCCAGCCGTCCTCACGTCGCAGCTCGTTCAGCGCTGCGATATGCTTCAGATCAATCAAGTGCTCGTATCTCAGAACACGCGCCTTCATCGCGAGAAGCAGTTCCGTCCCGCCGGCATAGACCGTCGCATCGCTCCCGTAGGCCGCGATCATCTCGTGAGCGGCGGCCAGATTGGCGGGTCGATGGTACTGGAATTTCGACAGCAGCACTCAGATGTTCTCCAACTGGGCCCGCAGCCGCTGGTCGAACTGGGCGAAATTTTCTTCGGCCTTCTTCTTGATGAGCGAATAGCCGAGCGAGGCCAGCCGGCCGGCGATCTGCAAATCCGCATCGACCGTCAGCTTGCTTCCGGTGGCGCCCGCAGGGCTCAGCTTGACATCGAACCTCACGGTCAGGGTCGTCTTGGTAATCTTGTCCTTGCCGACGGCATGAGCGCGCACGAAGTTCGGCTCTTCGTGCTCATCGACAACGATCTCCGCGGGCACCTCCAGCTTGAAGGGACCGATCTTCTGCTTGAGCACGGCGCTATAGCGTTTGAGCCATTCGTGCTCCTCGACCTGTTCGCAGCCCGGAACACACGTCGCGATGCGACCGATGTCGACCATGACGAGCCACACCTTATCGGGAGCACTCGGAAGCGACGCTTCCATCCTGAAATCCATCGTCAGGCACCTTTCTTCGCTTGCAGCGCACGCCACACTCGCTCGGGCGTGAGAGGAAGCTCGCGCACTCTGATGCCGAAGCCGGCAGCCAGCGCGTTTGCAATCGCAGGTGCCATCGGCAGGATCGCGCCCTCCCCCATGCCCCGCATGCCCCCAGGGCCCGGGCCATCGCGATTCTCGATCAGGATAGTTGCGAAGACGTCGGGGACTTCGTCGATCGTCGGGACGTGATAGTCGATCATGGTTGCATTGATCGGCTGTCCGTCGCTGTAAAGAAGTTCTTCGGACAGGGCGTGCCCAAGCCCCATGATGGCGGCGCCCTCGTCCTGCCCCTCCGCGCCGGCTCGATTCACGACCCTGCCGATATCGGCAACGCTGACGTAGCGACGGACGCGAATTTCTCCCGTATCCTCGTCGAGTTCAACGGCGCATCGGCCGGCGGCCGTCTCCCAGAACAACGGCGCCAGCGCCAGGTTTCCATCCCGGGAATGTGGCGATATGCGACCGATGGCGACGATCTCGCCGCTATCGATGCCATAGTAGGCGTGCAGCAGTTCCATGAAGGTGACGAAGCGATCGCCGGCGACCACTCCACCATCGCGGAGATCGACTGTGGAGGGGTCTACGCCCAGGACAATGGCGGCAACTTCGCAGAGCTGTCGTCTGATATCCCTGGCCGCGTCTTCAATTGCCATCCCCATCATCAGTGATGACCGGCTTGCACCGGTCCCCCAATCGAAAGGCGCCGTCGCAGTGTCCGGCGTCAAAACAGACACCGCAGATGGCTTCTGATGAAGGTGCTCGGCCGCCAAGCGGCGCAAAACCTCGCGGACCCCCTGACCGATCTCCACGCTGTTGCATACGACGAGCACGGAGCCATCGATCTTCAGCCTCAGCATCAGCGAGGCGACAGGAAGAATGCCGGGATCGGACACGCCGAGCGCCGTCCCGTTTGAAAGTCGCAGTCCCGGCGCGCCCGCTTCGAGCCGGCTCATGGCCTGCGATGCCAGCCCCATTGCTTCCGCCATATCGACGTCGATCGGCCGCAGGTCCGGACGTACATGCTCCCCGCGCTTGAGCATGTTGTGGTAACGAAACTCGACGGGATCGAGCCCGAGCGTCGTCGCGATGATATCCATTTGCGATTCGGTCGCCCAGACCGCCTGCGGGCCGCCAATCGATCGGAACGCCGCACCGGGCACCGTGTTGGTGTAGACCGCCAGGCTTTCCAGCCGAAGATTCGGAAAATGATACGGCCCGATTGCGCGATTGGCGGCCTTTATCGCGACGGCTGGACCTGTATCAGCATAGGCGCCTCCGTTCATGATGACGCGCACGCTCTTGCCGAGGAGAGTGCCGTCGTTCCGAACGGCCGTCTTGATGCTGACGCGGGCGCTCAGCCGCCGCGCGGTCAGCATGGACTCCGAGATGGAGAGGCATACACGAACCGGCCTGCGCGCCTTCCAGGCAAGAGCCGCGACGAGCGGATCGATTTTGACGGAAGCCTTGCCTCCGAAACCGCCGCCCACATAGGGCGACAGAACCCGAACCCTTGCCAGCGGCAGATTGAAGATGCGCGCCAGCACCTTCTGCACCGCGGTTGGCGATTGCCCGCAGCTCCATACGGTCAGTCCATCTTCGCCGAAGGATGCCACGACGCAATGTGGTTCCATCGCGTAGTGGAAGACCATGGGAAAGTCGAACTCATCCTCAAAACAGCGGTCCGCCTCGACGAATGCCTTTTCCACGTCGCCGTGTTCGTACCGATAGTTCTGATAGATGTTGGTCCCTGGTACCGGCTTGGCTTCACCCTTGAAGTAGAAGTCCTTCAGCGTCCGGTGCTCATCGTGCAGGAGCGGAGCATCCTTGCCCATCGCTTCACTGGCATCGGTCACGAATGGCAGCGGTTCGTAGTCGATTTGGATGAGCTCCAGCGCCTCTTCCGCCGTTCGTTCGTCGATCGCCGCCACCATTGCGACGGGCTCGCCGACGTAGCGGACGCGATCGACCGCGATGACCGGCCTGTCCTTCAGGAACAACCCCCAGTTCGCATCGAGTCCCACCAGGTCCGCTCCCGTCAGGACGGTCACGACGCCCTCCATCTCAAGCGCCGCGCTGACGTCGATGCTCTTGATGAAACCATGCGGAATAGGACTTCTGAGCACCCTCCCCTGAAGCATTCCAGGCAACGTCAGGTCGGAGATGAACTCGGCGCGCCCAGTCACCTTCTCGAAGAAGTCGCTGCGCACGGCATCGGAGCTCTCCGTCGTCATGTCGCAGACTCCGGCTCCCCAAGCCTTTGTTCGCCACGAAAGTATTTGAAAGCCTGGGTAAGCACCACGATTGCCGCGACGAGAAGGATGACAGCGGAGATCGGCCGCAGAAAGACGATTGCGATGCTGCCGTCGCCCATCAGCAGGGACTGCCGCAGCGAGGTGTCCAGGATATTGGCCAGGATGAACGCCATGATGAGCGGACCTGCGTCCAGGTCGGCCTTGCGAAAGACATATCCGATCGCGCCGAAGATCATAAGCGTCTGGACGTCAGCGAAATTGCTCCGGAGACTGTACGTTCCAAATATTGCGATCAGCAGGATCGCCGGACTGAGCACCCAAGAGGGAACCCGCAACAGCTGAACCCACAGACCGACGAGCGGCAGGTTCAGGATCAGCAACATGATATTGCCGACATACATTGATGCGATCACGCCCCAGAACACGTCTGGACTTTTGACCAGCATGAGTGGTCCGGGCTGCACGTTCTGAATCAGCAGACCGGCGAACAGCACGGCCGTCACGGCATTTCCCGGAAGACCAAGCGTGAGGAGCGGAACGAATGATGCGGTTGCAGCGGAATTGTTGGCCGATTCGGGCCCGGCCACGCCCGCAATGGCTCCATGGCCGAATTTCTCCGGCGTCTTCGACAGCTTTTTTTCCAACGTATAGCTCATCAACGAGGCCAGGATCGCGCCGCCACCGGGTATCAATCCGACGAGGAAGCCAATGAAGGACCCCCGAAGGATTGGCCCGCTCGATTCGTTCCAGTCGTCCCGGCTTGGAAAGAGACGCCCGACCTTCGAAGCCACCAGCGAAGATTCATCCTTGCTGTCGAGATTGTGCAGGATCTCGCCGAGGCCAAAAAGCCCCATCAGCATCGGCACGAGATCAATTCCGTCGCTGATCGACATGATGCCGAAGGTGTAGCGCTCGACGCCGGTTATGGTGTCAACGCCGATCAGGCCGAGCAGCAGTCCTGCGAACACCATACACATCCCGCGGATCGGCGACCCCGCCGACAGCGTCGCACTCAGCGACAGGCCGAAGAGCGCAAGGGCGAAGTATTCCGGCGGGCCAAAGGAGACCGCAAAGCTCGCGAAAGCAGGGCCGACCAGCGCCAGGGCACATACCGCCAACGTGCCCGCGATGAAGGAGCCGATCGCCGCGATCGCGAGGGCCGGACCGGCACGCCCCTTCTTGGCCATTTCGTAACCATCGATGCAGGTGACAACCGACGCCGCCTCACCCGGCACTTTCAGCAGGATGGAGGTCGTCGAACCGCCGTACATCGCGCCGTAATAGATCGACGCCAGCATGATGATGGCGCCCAGCGGTGATCCCGCGTGGTAGGTGACCGGAAGGAGCACCGCGATGGTCGTCACGGGGCCTAGGCCGGGCAGCACGCCGACGAGCGTCCCCAGGACTGAGCCGATGAAGGCATAGAGCAGATTTGCCGGCTCAAGCGACAGAGAAACGCCGTAGGCGAGTTTTTGCAGAGCGTCGATCATTGGAAATCCGGAAAGAGCTGCATCGGAACCTTCAGGAATACACCGAAGATCAGAAGGCCGAGGCCCGTAAGACCGGCACTGCATGCCGCCGAGCGAAGCCAGCCTTGGCGATAGAACAGACGAATCCACAAGAAGAGCAGCACGAGCGTCGACAGCACAAAGCCTGCTCGCGACAGCAGCGCAGCGTAGATGATGACAAGCGCGATCGCGGACAGAGGCCCTGCCGTGAAGCCGGTCTCCGCTGATGGAAGCGGCTCGCGCAGTACGAGAAAGAGCATCGGCAATAGCAGCGAGGAAACGACGAACGGAAGCAGACCTGCACCCGGGCCATCATCGCCCCAGAAGCCGAGCTTGAGTGCGCCGGCGCCGAAGACCAGCGCCAGCACGCCCAGCATTGCTATGGCGAGATATGTCGGTGCAATCCTGACCATCAGTGTGTCCCGCTTTTGACTACTTCGACTTTCCGATTTCCTTTACCAACTCGCTGGCGAGCTCGTATTCGCCTTCGACGAGCTTCTTCACCTCCGGGCCGGGCAGATCGATCGTTTCCATGGCCAGACGATCCATCGTTTCCTGGAAGGCTTTGTCTTTTAGAGCGGTGCGGAATGCGCCTTCGAGCTTCATCCGGATGGGCTCGGGGATGCCGGCCGGTCCGATGATCGCCTGCACGGATCTCAGGGACTTGTACCCCAGCTCCGTGAGCGTCGGCACATCGGGATACAGCTTCGACCTTTTCGGCGTGGTAACGGCCAGAAGCCGGACTTGCTTGTCTTCGACAAAAGGAGCCCAGACCGAGGTCTCGGTAACAAAGTCCACGTGTTTTCCCAGAAGGGACGGCATCGAAGCCGCCGATCCCTGCTGGGGGATATGGACAAATTTCGCCTTGGAGCTGAATTGCAGCGCCTCTGTCGTGAGATGCTGCGTTGTGCCAACCCCCGCGGTTCCGTACTTGATTGCGCCGGGCCTGGCTTTTCCGTCCTCCACAAGATCCTTGAGCGACTTCCATGGCGAGTCGGATCGGACCGCAACGCCGATCACGTTGTCACCGTAGTAGCTGATGTAGGTGAATGAATCGATCGGGTGGAACGGAAGCTGCCGACCCTGCAGGGCCACCAGGTAGCCGGTGCTCGACAACGTCCCGATCGTGTAGCCATCCGGCTTCGCGCTTGCCAGCGCCGCAAGGCCGATGGTGGTCGATGCTCCAGGCTGATTGATGATGACGACGGGTTGGCCAAGCGAAGCCTCGGCAGCTTTCGCGAGGACCCGGGCCGTCTGATCGGTGCTGCCGCCGGCCGCCCAGGGAACGATCATCGTGATCGGTTTGTCGGGATATTCGGCCCGGGCGGGCGCGACATTCAGAGCCCACGTAGCGATGGCCAGGCTCGCCACCATGGACGCGAATTTCGACACCATTTCAATCTCCTCTATCAATTGCCCGGGAAGATCTCTGCCGCCGTCAACACGGCGATCGCGTCTTCTAGGTTTGACGGCACCGTCACGAGCTCGCTTTGCCATTTCGCGGTAGCCGCGGGATCTTTCAGACCGCTGGCGGTGAGCAGACTGACGACAGTCTCATCGACGCCCAGATGCCCCGACTTCGCCAGCTGCTCGGCAGCGGCGAGTCCCGCCGCAGACGATGGCTCGACATACAGCCCTTCTTCCGAAGCAAGCGATCCCTGCCAGTACATCATGTCTTCGTTGCTGATTTTCAGCGCCGCACCCTTCGAGCGACGAACGATGTCCAAGGCCTGGTAGGTGCCTTGGGTAGCTCCGATGGATACGGCCACCGTGTCGAACGCCCTCGGCATGTCCGGCGGCGCGTCGGAACCGTCGGCCAGCGCGGCACCGATGGATCCATAAACCTCGGCCGCGACCATGCGCGGCATCCGGTCCGTCCAGCCGAATGCCATCATGTCCTCGAAGCCGCGCCACATGCCGACCAGCGCGTCCCCGTAGCAGACGGGCAAGATGCACCAATCGGGAACCTTCCAGCCGAGCTGCTCCACCACTTCGTAGGCGAGGGTCTTGTAGCCTTCGATGCCGAACGGATTGCTTCCGATCACCGGCCCGAAGAATGGTGACGTGGGGAACCAATCGAACTTCCGGACCGCATATTCCATGAACCGCCAGCGGTCCGGCTTGTTTTCGACGGCGACGACCTTCGCCCCATAGCTGCGCATTTGCGTCAGCATCGGGCCGGCGGTCCCCTTGAACGTGAACACCACGCAGGGCATGCCCGCCCTGGCAGCGTAAGCCGCGGCTGCCGCTCCGGCATTTCCGGACGAACTCGACACGATGACCTTTGCTCCGAGCTGCTTGCCGCTGGACACCGCCATGCAGGCGAGCCGGTCCTTGAACGACCATGTCGGATTTCTGGTCTCGTCCTTCGCGAACAGATTGCGGAGCTTGATCGACCGGCCCGAACGAGACAGATGGTGAAGCTGCGAGCCGCCCTCGCCGAGGGAGACACCATCTTCCTCTGCAACGGGCAGGACATCGCCATATCGCCAAAGGCCGCGGCTGGCCGCGCTGGTCGGCTTGGGTCGACGCCGTCTGAGCGATTCGTCGTAGACGATCGTCAGGTTGGCGCGGACGGTCGGCGCACAGGCCGGGCAATCCCGCGCATAATGAGCCGCCGGATAAGGCGCACCGCAACGGATGCACTGCAGCCCGAGCACCCTTGCCATCAGAGCACCCGCAGCTCTGTCCCGGAGATCATGAAGGAATCGACGCCATCTTTCGTAACGACGAGCGTGTCCTCGACCTGAAGACCGGCAAAACCCATCTCGTAGTATGGCGTTTCGACACAGATGACCATGCCCTCTTCGAACACGTCGTTGCTCGAAGGAGCGATATTGGGGGCATCATAACCGTCAAGACCGATGCCATGGCCAACGTGACTGCGCTGATAGTGGGAAATACCCTCGCGGCGCACCGTCTCGACCGCCGCGTTGAACACATCGGCGGCACGTACGCCGGGCTTGATCATCGCGATCGCACGATCAAGGCCCGCGCAGATGGCCTTGTGATATCGGCGCAGCTTCTCACTTGGTTCGCCCAGAATACCATTGCGCGCGATATCGGCTCGATAGTGCTTGTAGCGTCCGCCCACATCGAAGCGAATGACGTCGCCGTTGCGCAGGGCCCACTCGCCGGGCTGGACATTGGTCATCGCGCTGCGCGTGCCGACGCCGATACAGCCCAGCACCGGAAGCCCGCCTTCCACGATGGTCTTCGTGTGGAATGCCCGCGCCAGATCCATTTCGGTGCTGCCCTGGCGCGCAACCGCGAGCGCGGCGCTGATGGAAAGATCGGCAATCTGCGCCGATTTCCTCAGCCGTGCGATCTCCTCCGGCGTCTTGATCGCGCGCGCATAGCGAAACACATCCGCCGCCCGTACCAGGGTCGCCCCCGGCAGCGCATCGGCCAGCTTGTCCCAATATTGAGGAAGAATGCCGATCTCATCGACACCAATTCTTGAATTCTGAAGGCCGCGATCCTTGATCGCCTTCACCAACACCGCGACGGCATCGGCACCGTCCTGTTCGGCCAGCAGCGACTCGATTCTGGTGTCGTGCGCATCAAGTTCGACGCTGGGCGCGCGATCCACGATGAACTTGCCGAAGCATCGAACGTCCTTGACCCAGACCTCCGGATCCGCCGCAAGGTCAACAAGACCGGTGCTCGCGATGACAACGGGATCGCCGTGCCCCGCGGCAGGCGTCAGCACATAGGCCTGCGGCCCTCGCCTGATCCATTGGCTCATTGCCCAGAAGCCGCTCGAGTAGGTGACGTTTTCGGGCATCGTCGCGACGATTGCCGCCAGCGACTCCTTCTTCATGCCCTCGAACAGACGCCCCGAATTCAACAGCATCGAAACCGCTCCCGGCTTTCTGGATTGCGCAGCGACGATCAGGTCGCCGAAGATGTTCCTTTTATCGGAACATCGTTCTTATATTTGACTACTATTCAACAAATCCGCCGCAAGTCAAGCGTGCCAGGCCGTCGCTGGACGGGCTCGATGGTGCGCGTCTCGGGCGAAACGCGCCGCATGCATTTGCGTTTTTCCTGGGCGTGGAATCTGGCCGGGCGTTTGATGACGTTCCAAACGCTCGATATCGGTCAGCAAAGGGACCGGAACGAACGGCCGCTAAAGCGCGCCAGCTCTCAATCTCTGAAATTCAGATTGGCTTGCATTGCCCGGCCGATCGGTGGTCAGACATCAAAACCGTCGCACAGATTGGGAAGGATAAAAGAAGCTGTCGTTGACGCTCGGCCGACGCACGACCCGCAGGCAATGTTGATGATCCAAAATGTCAGGCGCGCCGCCAGGCGCCTGCTCGACCATTGAGCCCGCCCGGCGGCGGCTTGGCGTTCGATCAAGGACCCTTAACCAGCGACCGCTGCTTCAGCAGGCCGCATCACTGGATGTCCGCGGCATAGCGGCTTTGGGCAGTGTCGCAGCGGCTGACCCGGAGTTCCACCGGCCGTCCATTCACGTCGGACGCAACGCGCAGCACTTCGAGCAATGGGGCCCCCGCCTCGCGCTTTAGATGGCGCGCTTCCTCGGCGGTGGCAGCAACAGCGGCCAATCGCTCCGCGACGCGCGCTATGCTGATACCGAAGCGTTCCTGGTAGATCACATACATCTCGTCGCCCATCTCCTTGCCCTCCTCGACTGCGAGATCGGGCATCAGGACGACCGGTACGAAAATCCTCTCGAAGATAGCGGGAATGGAATTGAGGTATCGAACCCGGACAATCGCGTGCAGCTCCGCACCCGGCTCGATCGACAATCGCGAAGCTTGATCGTTTTTTGCACGCAAAATGCGTTGCGTGAGCACCTTGCTGGTCGGTGTCAACCGGCTGTCATCCAGATCGACAATGCGGAAGAACTGAAAGAGGGCCTGATCGCGCGAGTGGCGAGCGACGAAAGTGCCAACGCCTTGGCGGCGGACAAGCATCTTGTCGGCCTCGAGCGCCATCAGCGCCTTGCGCACCGTTCCCTGGCTCACCTTGTATTCGGCCGCCAATTCATTCTCGTTTGGAAGCATCTCGCCGGGTTTCCAGCCTCCGGAGCCAATGCGCTTGAGCAGCAAGGCTTTCACCTGCGCATAGAGTGGTTGATACGCAGTCAGCCCGATCGGTGAAGATGCTTTATCGGTCACGCGAATCCAGGCCCTCCCCGGAAGACATCAGATATAAGATATCGTTCTGCCGTAGGCAACGCGCGCACATGTCAACCCCGAGCCAAAAGTGATCGTCACTCCGCGCACCTTCGAGAGAGCAAGGTCCACCAGTCCGGATCGCGGCTCGTGAGCGGCGCTGCCGACACCCTCATTCATTCCATAGCCCGCGGCGCCTGCGCGTGCGACGCTCGACGCGGCAACATGCGGCGGGCACGAACCCACCTTCGCCGGTTCAGGCGCTTCGATAAAGCTTTGTCATGGAAAACTCGCGATGACCAAGCGACTCCGCTGCCGTCAGGCGGCCGTTGCTGGTGCGAATGATCATGTCGATCAGCGCGTCGCCGGCCTGATCAAGCGTCATCTCGCGATGGAGCACGCCGGTGACGTCGACGTCGATGTGCTCGCCCATGGTACGCAGCGTCTTCGGGTTGCCGCTGATCTTGATCACCGGAACGATGGGATTGCCGATCACGTTGCCCTGCCCGGTCGGGAAAGTGTGGACCACGTAGCCGCCCGCCGCCATCAGCGTGACGCACTCGGCTGCTGCCGATGAAGAGTCCATGTAGTAGAGACCCGGTCCCCTGGTCGGCGTCTCAGCCGGCTGCAGCGCATCGATGTAGCGGCACCTGCGGCCAATCTTTTCCAGGTTGCCGAGTGCTTTCTCTTCGATGGTGGTCAGGCCGCCGGCGATGTTGCCCTTGGTCGGCTGGGAATCGGAGAGATCGTTTGTCTTGTGCGCCTCAATTACCTCCTCCTGGTACGCCTTCCACATCCTGTACCATTTGTCGGCGATCTCGGGCGTTGCGGCGCGCTCCTTGCAGAGATGCTCGGCGCCGGTGATCTCTGAGGTTTCACCGAATACGCCATGGATGCCGACCGGGATCAGCTTGTCATACATATTGCCGACGGTCGGACAGGACGACAGCCCAGTGGTGGTATCGGACTCACCACACTTTGTTGATATCCAGAGGTCAGAAATCGGGCACTCCTCGCGAGCTAGCTCCGACGCCCACTGCACGAACCGCTTGGCCTGGTAGCTCGCCCTTGCGATGGTCGCGATGTCGCCATGCCCCTCAATGCCGAAGCCGACGACCGGCTTGCCAGTCTTGGCGATACCGTCGACGACGCGCCCGGTCCAGCCATCCTCGATCCCGATGACGACCACCGCCGCGACGTTCGGATTGGAACCAATTCCAATCAGGGTACGGAAATGCAGCTCGAGGTCCTCGCCGAACTGGAGCCGGCCATAGGCGTGGGGCAACGCCATTGCGCCCTTCACATTGTTCGCCACCGCTTCGCACGCGGCGTTCGAAAGATCGTCGAGCGGAAGGATGACGACGTGGTTGCGTATGCCGACACGGCCGTTCTCGCGGCGCCAACCCGTGAACTTCGCATGGCTGAAATCCGCAGAGGCGCGCCTGCCCGGCGATGCGCGCGTCGTCAATTGATCGGGCGCGCCGCCGACGAACGCCGAGGATAGTTCATTCGTGATTGCCAGTGTGCTCATGGCATCCTCACCAACGCTTCGTCTTCATGTTGTGCGTATGGACGTGGCGGCCCTTCGCCGCCGCTGCCGTCATGCGGCCGACGTCCTGTGCATATTTGATCACGGTGTGGCCATCGGAGAGATCGGTCAGGGCGACCTTGTGCCCGATCGGCACGTCGTCCTTCACATCGACGATAAAGGTGGAATCATCTTCGGTGACGACCCCCAGGGCCTTGGTCCCCGCCTTCAGGCCCTCTACCACCACGACGGCGACATTGTCCTTCGGATTATGGGCCAAAACGTGCGGGACGCCGCCCTTCCTGTCCGATGTACCCCTTTGAACTGCCATTATTGATGCCCCTCCCCACTCTATTTCATATCTTATATAAGATATTAAATATTGGATCAAGCCATCAGATGGCGATCCCGCCTCTTTTTGACGGGGCCGCCCTGCGGATTGCACGGCACGGCCGAGGCCTGATCGGCGCAGTGCTGATGGCAGCGAGGGACAAAAACGACACGACGACGGCCAGCGCGGCGCACTATCCGCAAGCACGCCGACTCGGCCGATCGCACGAGGCCTTGGGAGTCATCTCGCGCTTAAGGTCTTAAGACGACCTTGGCTGCGGCGACAGCACCTGCATCAATGCTGGCAAATGCTCGCGCGCCGTCTGACAGCGTGCGCTCCTCGAACCAACGCAGCTTTCCGAGCCGACCGCCAGCAATCGCCGCGACGGTCTGCTTGAAGTCCATCGGTGTGTAGCAATACGATCCTGTAAACGTGATTTCCTGGAGCGTGACCTTGCGAATGTCGAGCCCATCGGCGCCGGGCAGCAGGCCAAGATGGACGATCACCCCGCCCGGGCGGACCATGCGACTGGCTGCGGCCCGTGACGCCAGGGCTCCGACCGCGTCAATGACGAGATCGACACTACTCTCGTCCGGTTCAGAGGGGCCGCCGGGCGCATAGGTCTCGATGCCTTCTGCGCGGTGCAGCATGTCGCGGCGAAGCGGGTTTGTTTCGCCGACGCGCAGATCCGTCGCGCCGAAATGCCGCGCCACGATCGCTGCCGTCAGTCCGATGGCGCCGCCGCCGAGAATGACGGTACACGCTGACGCCGCAGGCGCTAGAAGCCGCTCCATACCGAGTCGCACGGCATGCCAGGACACCGCGATCGGTTCAGCGAGGGCGGCGTGCTCGATCGGCAACGCATCCGGGATATGCTCAAGATTGCGCTCAGGCACCCGCACATATTCGGCAAATGCGCCAGGCCGGGGCGGCATAGACAGGATCTGGCGCGTGGGTGACAGGTGCCACCGCCCCGCAATCGCATAAGGGCAGGTCGGATCGACGACGAGCGGGTTGATCGTGACGCGCTCCCCCGTGCGCGGACCCGTCAGGACTCGACCAGCCGCCTCATGGCCGAGGATAAGCGGCGGCGGTCGTCGCGAGTCGTGGCCGTGATAGGCGTGCATGTCGGAACCGCAAATACCGACGGCCTCGACCTTTACCAGCACTTCATCGGCGAGCGGTACGGGGTCGCTTTCCTCGCGAAGCTCGAGCGCATTCGGACCGGTATAAACAAGAGCTCTCACCTGACGCGCCTCCTTACTTCGCGGTGAACCCGCCGTCGACCGCCAGCGTCTGCCCGGTCACATAGGCTGCCGCCTCCGACGCAAGGAACACCGTCGCGCCCGTCAGATCATTGAGATCGCCGTTTCGACCGATGGCCGTCTGCGCCGCGAGCCGCCGCGCGCGCTCGACATCGCCGAACACCGGCGCGGTCAGCGGCGTCGGAAAAAAGCCCGGCGCAATGGCGTTGCAGGTGATCCCGACGGGCGACCATTCTTCCGCGATTGCCCGCGTTAGCTGCAACACGCCCCCCTTGGCTGCGCCGTAAGGCGCAGAGTTCGGGAACGCGCGCCAACTCTGCAACGAGGCAATGTTGATAATCCGCCCCCACCTTCTTGCGGCCATCGACGGCGCAAGAGCTTTTGTCAGCAGAAATGGGGCGCGAAGGTGCAAGGCCATGTGAAGATCAAATGCTTCTGCGCTGACATCGCAGAATGCTTGTCGAAAATTGACGCCGGCGGCATTGACCAGAATGTCGAATGACAGACCGAGCTGTTCTGCCGATGTGGCAACGACAATTCCCGCATCGGGCGACGCCAGATCGGCCACAATAACGGCGGCGGATATCCCGTCGTCCGACAATCCGGCACGCGCCTTCTCCAATTCGGCGACACGGCGCGCCACGAGCGCAACCTTCGCTCCGGCAAGACCAAGCGCGCGCGCCATCGCCAGGCCGATGCCGCTGTTGCCGCCGGTGACCAGCGCCGCCCGTCCGGTCAGGTCAAAGAGGGATGCGAGCCTGAAGCTCATCACGACCCCACCGGAGCGCCGAGATCGGCATTCGAGCCTGGCGCATATTTCTCCATCCGAACATCGCTCGTTCGCGCATGCGCTTCCATGCCCTCGAGGCGAGATATGCGTGCGGAGATCGGTGCGATGACCTTGCACGCCTCCTGCGTCATGCGCTGCCAGGTCAGCGGCTTCAGGAACTTGTGTACCGAGAGACCCGCCGAGTAACGCGCTGCAAACTTCGTCGGCAGAATATGGTTGGGCCCCGAAACCTTGTCGCCGAACGCGACATTCGTCTCCTCACCAAGGAAAAGCGACCCATAGTTCGTGAGCTGAGCGTGCCACCAGTCGAGGTCCGCGCAGTGCACCTCAAGGTGCTCGCACGCGTAAGTGTCCGAGACCCCAACCATCTCGTCGCGAGTATCGCACAGCACGATCTCTCCATAGTCTCGCCACGCCGCAGCGGCCGCCTCACGCGCGGTCGCCGGCAGGCGCTCTATCAAGAGCGGTACGATGCGGGATACTTCCTCGGCGATGCGGCGGGACGAGGTGATCAGCCACGCTGGGCTCTCGTGCCCATGTTCTGCTTGTCCGACCAGGTCGGTCGCGACGATGAGAGGATCTGCGCTCTCATCAGCAATGACGGCAACCTCCGACGGGCCGGCAAAGACATCGATGCCGACCTTGCCAAAGAGCATGCGCTTGGCCTCGGCGACAAACTTGTTGCCAGGCCCGACGATGACGTCGGCCTTGCGGCCCGTGAAGAGGCCGTACGCCATAGCCGCAATTGCTTGCACGCCGCCGAGACACATGATGACGTCGGCGCCGGCAACGTGCATCGCGTAAAGCACATAGGGGTGGATCCCCTCTCCCTTGTAGGGCGCGGAGCAAGCGATGACGGTTCGCACGCCCGCAGCTTTCGCCGTGGCGATTGACATGTAAGCCGACGCGATATGCGCGTAACGTCCGGTCGGTACGTAACACCCGGCCGTATTGATGGGGACCAGCTTCTGGCCAAGCTGAAGGCCAGGGGCGATCTCGAACGTGAAATCCTGCACCGAAGCCCGTTGCGCCTCGGCAAAACGACGCACATTGCCTGCGGCGAATGCAATGTCGTCCTTTACCTGTTGCGGAATGTCACGTGTCCGCATCTCGATCGACTTGCTGTCCAGCGCGATCGCGCCCGACCATTTGTCCAGCTTCACAGCGTAATCGCGCACCGCCTGCTCGCGGCCCGCCTCGATGACCGAGAGCATCTCTGTGACGACTGCACGAGCTGCTTCAGTCTCGGTTTCGGGGGACTTCGCCGCTTTCTTCAAGTAAGTGACGGACATACGGATTTCACCTCTTCGCTGTGCTGCGGGACGCTGCGAAGACCCGGCCGACGCCGCGGCCGGATCTTCCTGCAACGCCTATTTTTGGTTGAGTTCCGTGGCGAAGGCGCGCAGCTTCGGATCGGCGGCGACGCGCTTCATGATTTCGTCCGAGATGAAGGATTTCGGATCGGGATCGGACGGGATTGTCCCGACCTCGGTAAGATACTTGCCGATTTTCGAAAACCATCCGTCTACGATGGAAGCGCCGGTCGCCCGCGACATCAGGCTCAGCTGCTCGTCGAGCGAGAAAGTCGGCCGCAAGGCGAACTCCTGCTCCATCGCCTGGGCGCTCGTCTCAAGTCCGCCTTCCTTGTAGAAATCGAGAGCGAGCTTGCGGGCTTCAGCAGGATTGGCTTTCGCCCACAACCAGCCGCGCAGGTAAACAGCCAGAAATTTGGCAACCTCGTCGGGGTGCTCCTTGGCGTAGTCCGCGCGAACGACCAGCGCGCCGGGAACGACCGCACCCGAATCGGCTCCCGAACAGAGATACTTGGCACTCGCACGCTCTTCGAGCGTATAGGTGTTCGGAGCCCAGACACCCGCGATATCACCATTATTGGATGTAATCGCCGTGATGATCTGGGCCTGCCCGAGGTTGACAAACTGCATGTCGCTCTGCGCCAGCCCAAATTTGGCAAGGCACTTGCGCGAGGCATAGTCGACGGTCGAGTTGGTCGTCAGAAGCAGCCGCTGCCCCTTCAAAAGCTTCGGATTCGCGGCGATGGCGTCGAACTTGTCGCCTCGCACCATCATGGCATTTGTCTTCGACTCGTCATTGGTGATGCCGATGGTCAGGATATTGAAGCGGGCGGCACCAAGCACCGCCGGAACGGAGCCGGTGCCTCCTACGTCCCAGGACTTGGCTGCTGACGCTGCAATCTGCGGAGCGCCGGCCGGGAACGTCGAAAAGGTTGGCGTAAGACCAACTTCCTTCCACCATCCCTTGACATTCGCGTAGTGGAACGGCAGCGCCCAGTAGAGCGACGGCTGGTAACTGACGCCGATTGCGGTTTGCGCGCCTGCGTGCATCGGCACAACCAGAACAACGGCCGCTATTGCCGCCTTGATTGCCTTTGAGACCATGACCTTTCCTCCAGTTTTATAATTGAAACGGATGTGTCAGCGCGATGAGCTATCGTGCTTTTCTTCCCGAAGAGATTTCCAGACGTGCGTGCGCAGGCGGACAAAGGATTCCTGATCCATGACATCCTCGATCCTCGAGAATCGATTCCAGTTTTCCGCCTCGCGTGTCGATCTGACGTCGAGAAGCTCCTTGATGCGACCAGGCCGGCGAGTCATGATGACCACGCGATCAGCGAGATAAACCGCTTCTTCCACTGAATGGGTGATGAAGAGGACCGTGCGCGGATTGACACGCGCTAGCCGTACCAACTCTTCCTGCATGACGACGCGGGTTTGCGCGTCGAGCGCACCGAACGGCTCATCCATCAGCAGAACCTCCGGCTTCAGGACGTAAGCCCGCGCGATAGCGACCCGCTGTTGCATCCCACCGGAAAGTTGATGCGGAAAAGCGTCGGCATGGGTTTCAAGCCCCATCAGCTTCAGCGCATCGGCGATGAGACCGTCGCGTTCTGACCGGCCAACCCCCTTGTTGCGCAAGCCAAGCTCGATGTTCTCGCGTACAGTTTTCCACGGGAACAGCGCGAAATGCTGGAAGACCACCGCACGGTCAGGACCTGGAGTGGTCACGAGTCGACCGTTCACAGTCACCGTCCCCGACGTTGGCTGCTCAAAGCCGGCAACAATACGAAGACACGTGGTCTTGCCGCAACCTGACGGGCCGACGATTGCGACGAATTCCTTTTCGGCGATCTCAAGGTTGATGTCGTCGAGTGCTTTCACGCTGGCCTTCTTCGGGCCGAAGACCTTGTTCACCCTCTCAAACCGGATTGAGCCCATTCCGATGTCCCCTAGGCGCCGATGCCGCGCCGGCGCAGGATCAAGGCCTCGCCATGGCGCAACACGACATCGATCAGCATGCCGGCAAACCCGATCGCGATCATTCCGGTCATCACGGTTTGCGTCGACACATTGGCCTGAGCCTGCACCATCATGAAGCCCACGCCGCTTGCGGCGACAATAAGCTCGGCACCGACCAGGGATTGCCAGCCAAGACCAGCCGCCACGCGAAGACCGGCCACGATCGACGGGATCGACGCCGGCAACAGGATCTCGACAATCGTGCGAACATGCCCCGTGCCCAGCATTTGCGAGGCCTCGATCAGGCGCGGATCGACGAAGCGGGCGCCACGATAAGCATTGATCAGGCAGGGCGGAAAAGCTCCGGCGAAGATGATCATCACTGGACCGCCGATTCCGGTGCCGAACCACAGCGCAGCAAAGGGCACCCAAGCGATTGGCGCGATGAACCGCAGCGACTCGAAAATCGGCGACAGGATATCATCGAGCAATCTGAACCAGCCCATGAGCAATCCCAGCGGAATGCCGATCAACGCGGCCAGCGTGAGCCCATAGAGATAGCGGCCGGCGCTCGCCACGAGATGCTGCGGCAAGGTTGCCCCTGCGAATGGTCTGGTCAGCAGTTCGATCAAGCGCGAAATCACATCGAGCGGCGTCGGCAGGAATTGTCGAGGAACGAGGCCCGATGTCGACAGCAGCGTCCAAAACCCACAGAACACGAAAAGTCCGACCAGACTCCAAAGAAAGGTTTCCTTGGCAGTGAGAGGCCGATCCATCATCGTCCGCTCCCCGCGGCCGCATTCCATGCGAGCGCCCTGCGCTCCAATTCGCCCAACAGCCTGGTCGTAAGGAACCCGAGCACGCCTACGGCGAGCATCCCGACCAGGATCATGCCTGGATAGATATCCTGCTGGGCCATGTTCAGCACGAAGCCAAGCCCGACCAGCGCGCCGACCAGTTCGGCCGCGACCAAGGTCGTCCAGGCCGCCTGCAACGAGAGGCGCAAGCCGGTGAAGATCATGGGCGACGCCGCGGGAATGAGTATCTCGGCGACAAACCGCCCGGATGGCGTGCCAAGCATCCGCGCCGCCTCGATAGTCGGCCGATCGATCGTGCGGACACCGCTGAAGGTGTTGATGACCGAGGGCACAAAGGCGGCAAACCAGATCACCATGATCTTGGCCGCATCACCGAGCCCCAGCCAGAGGATAGCGAGCGGAATCCAGGCCAACGGAGGAATCGGCCGAATGATGAGGAATGCCGGATTGATCGCCGCTTCGGCGCGGCGGCTCCAGCCCATCCACAAGCCGAGCGGCACGCCAGTCAGCACCGCGACCAAAAAGCCGGCCACAACGAGAAGCAGGCTGTGAAGCGCATGGGTGAAGAGCTGGCCGCCCGCGTAGCCGTGAATGCTGATCTGAACAAGCGCCAGCCAGAAATCCCGCGGAGACGGAAATCGCCCAGCCGTGACGATCCCGGCACTGGTCACGACGAACCACAGCGCCACCAGCACTGCAAACGTCGCCAACCCGATCCACCCTCGCCGCCGCTCCCGCATCCTCAGATTTGCTTGCTTTATGAAAGCGCTTTCATTAGCTACCGTCGCTTCGCGCCTGTCAACGGCAATTAATTGCGTTTTTCGCCAGACCCGTTTATGAAAAGACTTTCATGGACGGCCGAAGATTCTAAGATGGTCACGCATCGAAAGGTAAAGCTACTGGACGTCGCGCGCCATGCGGGGGTTTCCGCAGCGACCGTTTCGCGTGCAATCGCGCAGCCCGAGTTGGTCAGTACCGAGACTCTGGCGCGAGTGCGATCAAGTGCGATCCACCTCGGTTATGTCCCGGATGGCGCAGCGCGAGCGCTCGCATCCGGCAGGTCGATGACCATCGGAGCTGTCGTCCCTACGCTCGACAGCGCCATCTTCTCGCGTGCGCTGCAATCCATGCAGCTGACCTTATCGCAACAGGGCTACCAGCTGCTGATCGCCTCGCACGACTACAGCGCGGCGGCCGAAGCCGAAGCTGTTCGTACCCTGCTCACACGAGGCGTGGATGGCCTCATGCTTGTCGGCGCGCAGCGACCCGAGACCACCTGGGAGATGCTCCGCGCCTCCGGCATTGCGGTTGTTCTGACCTGGTGCGGCAGCGACCGCTTTGCTTCCGTCGTAGTCGACAATGAAAAGGCCGGGCGTCTTGCCGCGCAGCACCTCATCGAACTCGGGCACAAGCGGATCGGCGCTGTGATCGGCGCGCTTCAGTTCAATGACCGGCAGGCGGCGCGGCTTGCGGGAATGCGCGCCGCACTCTCCGATGCAGGCCTCGACCTTCCGGACTGGCGCGTAACCGAACAGCCGCTGACACTTGCAGGCGGCCGAACCGGCTGCGCCCTGATGTTGGCGCTCGAGGACCCGCCGACGGCAGTTATCGGAGGGATCGACATTCTCGCCATCGGCTGTATCGAGGAAGCCCATTCGCGCGGCCTTGCTATTCCTGGAGCATTCTCGGTGGTTGGAATCGATGACATTGAGATGTCCGGCCATATCTTCCCGTCGCTGACGAGCGTCCATTTACCCGTTGGCCGGATCGGCGAGATCGCGGCCAACTGCCTGCTGCAAAACATCGCTGGCGAGGCAACGCGTCGTGTTATCGATTTGCCGATCGAACTGGCGCCGCGCAAATCGACGGCTAGGGTGGAATAGTCGGGTCTCGCTTGCACCCGGCAGCTTTTCATCAATTGCTGCTGCCGTTCCGCCTCTTGCCGACATACAGCCCGCACTGTCGAGCGGTCCCGCCCCGCGCATCATGCTTGAGCCGGTTGCTCGCTCCTGTTCTTCGCCAGCCTCTTGTCGAGCCGCGAGGTCCCGCGTCCCGTGCATGTCGATCATGAATATGCCGCCCTTCCTTATATCGCGCGTATCCGACGACACGAAGGCAGGGCCGCGCTCGTTCGCCATTGCTGGCCTCGACACGAAACGGCTCAATCCTGCCGGGAACCGGAACGGCCCCAACCCGCCAACCGCACTCAGGGAAACAGGCCACGCGTCTCCTTGGCGCCGCGGACGCGATCCACCCCGATCGCCATGGCGGCGGTACGGTTAAACACCTTGTCGCGCGCGGCGCGCATCACCATGCGATCGAAAGCGCGATCAAGAATTTGGTACTCGCGGCGCATCACCTCTTCCTCTTCCCAGAACAGTTGCTGCAGATCCTGTACCCATTCGAAATAACTGACAACGACCCCGCCCGAATTGCACAGGATGTCCGGAATCAGGAAGATCTCATCCTGGCGACGTTCCAGGATCAGGTCGGCTTCCGGCGTGGTCGGACCATTGGCTCCCTCCGCCACGATGCGGCAACGCAGATTGGCCGCCACACGCGCGTCGATCACCCGCTCCATTGCGGCGGGGATCACCACGTCGCATGGCAATGTCAGCACATCCTCCGGATCGAAAACGAGCTCGTTCGAATATCCGGCGATACTGCCATGCGCCGCGGCGTGGTCGATGAGCCCGGGAATATCGAGCCCGGCGGGGCGATGCAGCGCACCGGTGTGGTCGCTCACGGCAATCACCTTCACTCCCATTCGATGCAGTTCCAGCGCGGCGATGGAGCCGACATTGCCGAAGCCCTGCACCACTGCGGTCGCGCGATTTGAATCGATGCCGCGATCATTCATCACCCGACGCGTCAGATGGGCGACGCCGCGCCCGGTCGCCTCGCGCCGTCCCAGCGTGCCGCCGGCGCTGACCGGCTTGCCGGTCACGATCTCCGTGACGGTGCGGCCCTGGTACATCGAATAAGTGTCCATGAACCACGCCATCACCTGCTCATTGGTACCCATGTCGGGCGCCATCACATCGGTGTGCGGACCGACAAAGGGAATCATCTCCTGCATGTAGCGGCGCGACAGTGCCTCGAGCTCACGCTTCGACAGGCTCGAGGGGTCGACGCCGATGCCACCCTTGGCTCCGCCATAGGGCAGCCCGACCAGCGCGCATTTCCAGCTCATCCAGATCGCCAGCGCGGCGACCTCGCCGAGATCGACGCTGGCCGCAAAGCGTGTGCCGCCCTTGGTCGGACCGAGCGTGAGGTGGTGCTGCACGCGATATCCCTCGAACACCGCGGTCGTACCATCGTCGCGGTGGATCGGGCATGACACCGTGACGGCGCGCTTCGGCATCAACAGCCTCGGCCTGACGTCCTCCGGTATCGAAAGATAGTCCGCGATCACGGTGAATTGCTTTACGGCCATGTCAAAAACCGGCCCGCTGTAGGCGGTCACGTTGCCTCCACTGATGGTTGTTCGAAGATGTTCGCTTGCGGCGCCGCTGGAGCGAGTGGCTAATCCTCACTCCGCTCCTTGCGGATCGCGGCGACGAGGTCGGCGAATCCGAGGACCAGCATCGACAGATGCTTGGCCATGAGCTG
Organism: Bradyrhizobium sp. NP1; assembly: GCF_030378205.1. NCBI lineage: Bacteria > Pseudomonadati > Pseudomonadota > Alphaproteobacteria > Hyphomicrobiales > Nitrobacteraceae > Bradyrhizobium > Bradyrhizobium sp. NP1. The sequence continues at coordinate 3,022,958 of NZ_CP127385.1, read as the reverse complement.
CTCGGCAAGAACGCCGTCCCTGGCCTCGATCGCCCCCATGATGGCGGCGTGCTCGCTCACCGATTCCTGCATCCGGCTGCCCTGAAAGGTGGCATAGCGCCGGTAGGGTGCCACCCTGCGCCGCAGCCCCTTGGTCATTTCGATCAGCGTCTCGTTGCCGGAGGCTTCGTAGAGCAGGTTGTGAAATTCGTTGTTCTTCTCAAAGAAGCCCATTGCGTCGCCGGCCATGGCGTATTGCGCACAGACCTCGTGGCTTTCCTTGATCCGCTTCATCTCGAACGGCGTGACGCGGCGCGCCGCGAGCTTGACGCAGAAGCCTTCCAGCGCCGCCATCACGTCGAACAGCTCCACGAGCTTCGACAGGCTGAGCTCCGCGACGGTGGCGCCCTGATGCGGCTTGATGGTCACAAGGCTAGAGGAGGCGAGATAGTTGAGCGCTTCGCGCACCGGCGTGCGGGAGACCGAGTAGCGCTGGCCGAGCCCCACCTCATCGATGCGCTCGCCCGGCCGCAGCCGCCCGAACACGATGTCGTCTTCCAGCTCCTGGCGAATCCGCTGCGCCACCGTCAGCGATTCGGAGCCTTCCTCGGCGACCGGGGCCTGGTTCGAACGGGCTTTGGATTTTTCTGACAATTTGGCCATGGCAATATTTCTAGGTTCGGTTCGGATAGTTTTCGTAGACGACGCCGGTGAGCTGCGCGGCTTCGGCAAGAATGCGGTTCGCCGCGTTGTCCAGTCCCCGCCGCAGGCGATGCTCGTCCTGATCACAGAGCGAGCCATTGAGGACCTTGATTCTGCCGTCGACCATGGTCAGGAAGGCGCGCTGCTCGCTCCCCGCCAGCAGGAGGGCCGCAAGCGGATCGGCAACCGCACCGGCATAACCGATCGCGTCCAGCTTGAAAGCGGTGATATCTGCACTCATCCCGGCGGCGATGCTACCGATGTCGGTACGGCCCAGGATATCAGCGCCGACTCGCGTCGCCATATCAAGGGCGTCGTCGGGGTCAATCCACTCCTGATGAGGGACAGTGCCCTCACCGCCCGCCAGCCGGTGCAGCAGCGGCACCAGGCGGAGCTCGCCGATCATCGACCCGGCGTCGTTGCTGGCTGCCCCGTCCACGCCGACACCGACCCGGATGCCGTGCCGCTGGTACATATGGATCGGCGGTACGCGTGCGCCGAGCCTGAGGATCATGCGCGGACAATGCGCGATGGCGCAACCGGCATCGCCAAGGACGGCCATTTCATGGTCGTTGAGCCGGGTCGAGTGAGCGAACCAGGTGCTGGGACGCAGCCAGCCGGTCTCCTTCAGGAAACCGGTCGGCGTGCCGCCCGGCAGCTGTGCGGCGGCTTCACGCTCGTCGAGCCGCGGGTGGAAATGCGTATGAAGCCCGCAACCGAATTCCGTCGCAAGCGTCGCGATATCGCGCATGAACTGCATGTTGCGGTAGGTCACGGTGGTCGGGCCAAAGCCGACCCGGGTGCGCGAGCCAAACGATGTATCGTGGTATCGCCGGGCAGTGCGCGTCATGTCGGCGAGCACGCTTTGTTCGTCGTCCAGCAGCCCACCGGCCCGAGCACCCAGCCGCGTGGTCAGCTCCTGCTCGATATCATCCTCAAAGGTGGTCAGGCTGCCGCGGACGAGATGCAGCCGGATTCCGGTTTCAAGCGCGGCGCTGACTTCCTCGTCGACGTATTCGGCACGCGCGCCGGGCAGCAGGTAGGAGTGATCTGCTGTCGTCGTGCAGCCGGTGAGCAGGAGCTCGGCGCAGGCGGCCGAGGTCGCCGCCGCGAGATCGGCCGGCGTCAAGCGCGACCAGATCGGGTAGACGAGCTTCAGCCAGGCGACGAGATGGCCACGCTGCGCGGCAGGCACCGCGCGGGAGACGCTCTGGTAGAAATGATGATGGATGTTGACGAGGCCGGGCATGACAATGCATCCGGCAAGGTCGACCTCGCTGTCAAAGACGCCGTCCGGCGCTGTGCCTGCGTCGACTTCGCGGATGATGTTGCCGTCAATCACCAGATAAGCGTGTTTGAGAACCTGACGACGGTCGTCGCAGGTGTGAAGCGTTCCGATATTTTTCAGGAGGATACGTGTCATGATTTCACTTACAGGCCAAGATAGGCAGTGCGGATCGCCGGATCGCCGCGCAGGCTTTCGGCTGCCGCTGCCTTCACGATCGATCCGTTTTCGATGACATAGGCGCGTTGCGCGAGGCCAAGCGCCAGGAACGCATTCTGCTCCACGATCAGCACCGCGGTTCCGGACTGATTGATTTCGCGGATCGCCTCGGCGACCTCGGCAATCACCTTCGGCGCCAGCCCGAGCGACGGTTCGTCGAGCAACAGGAGCTTTGGGTTCGACATCAACGCCCGGCCGATAGCGACCATCTGCTGCTGGCCGCCGGACATCGTGCCGACGCGCTGGCTCATGCGCTCGCGCAACACAGGAAACAGCGCCAGGATCTGGCCGATCCGGCTCGCGACCTGCTGCTTGTCGGTGGCCCGCGGCGCACCGAGGCGCAGATGTTCCATCACGGTCATATGCGGCCAGATCTTCCGCTCTTCCGGGCAATGGGCAATCCCTGCCGCGACGATCCGCATCGGTGGCTCCGAATCGATCCGCTTTCCCATGTACCAGATTGAGCCACTGCGCACCGGCATCAACCCTGAGATCGCCCGCAAGGTGGTGGATTTGCCGGCGCCGTTCGATCCGATCAGTGCGACGATCTCGCCGGGTTCGACGCACAGTGAAACGTCATGCAGCGCGCGGGCCGCACCATAGCTGCAGGCGACGTTGCGAAGCTCAAGCAGCATGTTCGGTTCCCAGATAGGCGTCGATGACGGCACTGTTCTGCGAGATTTCGGCGGGCAGACCTTCGGCGATCTTTTCGCCATGGTGAAGCACGATGACAAAATTTGAGACGCTCATCACGAGCTGCATGTTGTGCTCGACGAGCATCACGCCGATCCCCTGGTCGGTAATGCCGGTCAGAATCCTGCCCAGTCGATGCGCGTCGGCGTGGTTGAGGCCGGACGCCGGCTCGTCCAGCAGCAGCATGCGCGGCTGCGAAGCGAGCGCGACGGCGACACCCAGCAAGCGCTGTTCGCCATAGGAGAGTTCGGCGCACCGGACTCGTGTCTTGCCGGCAAGGCCGCACAATTCGAGCGCCTCCAGCGCGTCGCGGCGCAGCGGCTCGCGCGCCGCGCGACCGTCGAACAAATGCGACAACGTCGCCGGGCGGCGGCGCATCGCGCCGATCTCGACCGCTTCCAGCGCGCTCAGTTCGCCGAACACCTCGGTTTTCTGGAACGAGCGCACGATGCCGTGCCGCGCGATGCGATAAGGCTGCCAATCGGTGATGACGTCATTGCCGAAGCTGACCGACCCGCGGGTCGGGCGCTGGAAGCCCGAGATCACCGACAACAGCGTGCTCTTGCCCGCGCCGTTCGGACCGATCACGCTGGTGAGCTTGCCGGTGAAGGCCTGGAACGAGACCGACTTCAGCGCCCTCACGCCGCCGAACTCCATGTCGATATTGTCAGCGCTGATCCACAAGTTCGGCCCCCCTGCCCCGCTTCGAAGCGGCATCCTGGAAAAGTTGCGCAAGGCCGCCCGGAAAGGCGACCGCGAGTAGCGCGAGCAGCGCGCCGAAAATGATCAGCCTATACTCGCTGGCGACGCGCAGGCTTTCGGGCACGATGGTGAAGATCAGCGCGCCGTAAGCCGGGCCGATGATCGTTCCCTTGCCGCCGAGGATGACCATCACCAGCATGGTGGTCATGTAAGAGAAGTAGAACAGGTCGGGCGACACGAATGACATGAAGTGGGCGTATAGCGCGCCGGCGACTCCGGCGAAGAATGCGCTGACCACGAAGGCGATGGTCGCCATCGAACGCGTGTCGACGCCGACGGCCTCGGCAAGGTTGTCGTTCTCCCGCAGCCCCTTCATACCAAGGCCGACGGTCGACGACGCAATCCGGTAGATGACCAGGGTCGACGCCAGCGCAATCGCGCCGATCAGGTAGTACATGACGGTCGGCGAGGCGAAGGACAGCGGGCCGAACGGCGTGCTGATCGGCGCCGTCTTCGGCAGCGACAGGCCGATCTGGCCGCCGGTGACGCTGGTCCAGTTGTAGGCGACGAGCCGACCGAGCTCCGATATCGCGATGGTCGAGATCACGAAGCGATGGCCGCGGACGTTGAGGATCGCGAGCCCCAGCAAGAGCGCGAGCAGCGCCGCGCTCGCACCCGCCAACGGCAGGTCGATCCAGAACCCGGTGCCGAGATGGATGGTCGCAAGTGCGGACACATAGGCCCCGATGCCGAAGAATGCGGTGTGCCCGAGCGACAGCAATCCGGCGACGCCGACGAGCAGGTCGAGGCTCGCCGCCAGGATCACGAAGATAAAGGCCATCGTCAGGACGTGCAGGTAGTAATTGTCGCTCACCAGGAGCGGCGTTGCGGCAAGCAGCGCAAGCACGAAGAGCCCGATCTGCACCGCCGTACCACGCTTGAGGGTTAAGGATGACCGCATCATCGCTTTCCGAATAATCCGTCGGGCTTGTAGAGCAGGACCGCTATGACAAGGACGAAGCCGATAGCGTCCTTGTAAGCAGAGGAGACGATGCTGCCAAAACTTTCGGCCATGCCCAGGAGCAGACCGCCGGCAATGGCGCCGAGAAAGTTGCCGAGCCCGCCGAGGATCACCACGATGAACGCTTTCAGCGTGGCGACACCGCCCATGCTCGGCTGCACCACGAAGATCGACCCCAGCATGACACCAGCGAGCGCGGCGAGTCCCGCACCCAGCGCAAAGGTCAGCGCATAAAGCCTTTCGATGTTGATGCCGACCAGCGCGGCGGCTTCCTTCTGCTGAAAGGTCGCCCGCACCTCCATGCCGGCCCGCGTAAAGTAGAGACTGTACTCAAGCAGTCCGATCAGCACGAAAGTCAGCACGATCGTGATCAACCGCTCGGGGGTCGCAAGAGCGCCGAACAGCTCGATGCTCTGCGACGGCAGGCCGCTGAAGATCCGCTCCGGGCTCGGGCCCCAGAGCAGGCGCGCTCCGTTCTCGAGCACGATGGCCAGGCCGATCGTGGCAAGCACGGAACTCATCAGCGGCGCCGAGCGCAAGCGGCGGAACAGGAATTTCTCCAGGAAGTAGCCGGCGCAGCCGACCACAAGCGTCGTCACCCCGACCGCCAGGAAGAAAGGCAGGCCGGCGCGCCGGGTCAGCCAGAAGCCGACGAAGCCCCCCAGCATATAGAACTGGCCATGCGCGAAGTTGGCCAGGTTCATCAGACCGAAGATCGCCGTCAGCCCGAGCGCGATCAACGCGTAGCTCGAGCCAACGACGAGCCCATTGAACAGGTATTGCGGAATCAGGTCCATGCGTCTGCTTTCGGCGGCGCGTCAGTTGGGGGCCGAAATGACCGCCTGATCGGCGACGAGGGGCTGCGCGTCCTTGCTCAAGGTGAGATAGACGTTGAAGCCGTAGCCTTGACCCGCCTTGGTGAACCGGATGCGACCGGCCAAACCCTCCATGTCGGTCTGCGCGACCGCATCGCGGATCGCTTTCGGATCGGCGATGTCGGCGCGCGACAACGCGTCGGCCACCACGCTCACCTCGTTGTAGCCGGAAGCGGAATAGGTCGTGGGCAGGTCGTTATAGTCGGCCTGGTATTTCGCGACGAACGCCTTGTTCCGCGCGTTGTCGATCGAATAGACATAGGACATCAGCCCGTAGATGCCGTCGCCCTTCTGGCCGACCAGCTTGTAATAGGTCTTCGCGGCGAACGAGCCTTCGCCAAAGAACTTGCTGCCAAGCCCCATCTGCCGGATCTGCTCGGTGAGCGCGACCGCATTCTGCGTGTTGCCGGCAAGCACCACCGCATCCGGCGCGCTGCGCTTGATATTGGTGATGTAGGGAAAAAGATCGCTGTCGTTGGTATCGTAAATCTGCTGCGCGACGACGGACGCGCCCTCCGCCGTCAGGGCCGGGCTGTAGCTGTCGATGATCGAACGCCCCCAATCGTCGTTGACAACCAGAAAGCCGAACTTGCTGCCGCCTGCGAGCTTCAGCATCGGCTTGGCGAACGCTTTCGCGAGCATCGCCGAGGTGGCGGGAATGCGGAAGAAATAGTCGTTGCCGCGTTCGGTGAGGTTGGGTGCAGTCGAAATGCCCGCCACCATCGGAACGCCGTGCCGCTTGGCCACGTCCATCACCGCACCGGTCGATGAGCTGCAGAAGGCTCCGATCAGCGCGACCACCTTCTGGCTGCTGACGAGCTTCTCGGCGGCGGCGACCGACTGCGCGGGAATGCAGGCGCCGTCCTCGACGACGAGCTCGATCTTCCGCCCCTTGATTCCGCCGGCTGCATTGATCTCGCCGACCGCAACGCGCGCGCCTTGCAACAGGGTTTGCCCATCATAGGCGACCGGCCCACTCATTGGATAGACAGCGCCGATCTTGATTGCCTCTTCGCAAGAAGCGGCGCCCGCACCGCATAGCGCGCCAATCATGGCGGCCAGAACCGTAACCCTCATATGCAGCCTCCCTTGTTTAAAAATACAATAGATGCATTGATTGTATTGTCAATGCCATTTAATTATGCAATCTGAGCGCAGGGAGAGCAGAAATGACAACCAAGCAATCCATCGTCTCCAGCAGTCTGCTGTGGCGGGAGCCGGGAAAAGCGCCATGCGACAGCCATGCGCGCATCGCGTTTGCCGACGGATTGATCACCGACGTGGCCGTGGGCGGCCCAGCGATTCGCGATGGCCGCCTGCTGATGCCGGCCCTCGTCAACGCGCACGACCATGTGCGAGGCCTCAGGCATCTCGCCTTCGGCGCCAGGGACGAGCGTTTCGAAACCTGGCGTGCCGCGCTCTATGCCCACCCCCGCATCGACGTCTATTCCAATGCCTGTCTTGCGCTGGGTCGGATGGCGCTGGCCGGCATCGGCACGACGCTCTGCGTCTATTCATCGATCCGGGTCGACCGGCTGATCGACGACGCCCGCGCGATCGCGCGGGCAGCCAAAGATGTCGGCATCCGCGTCGGCTTCGTCGTTCCATTCCGCAACCGCTGCACCATGGCGCTCGGCGACGATCAGGCGGTCCTGGCCTTGCAGTCCCCCGAGGACCGGGCGCTGATCGAAAAGACCTGGCTCTATCCGTGGCCGTCGGCGGAAACCTACATCGAGATCGCGCGCGAGATCGGCAAGCTCGAGTCCGACACCTTTTTCGTGCAGTACGGGCCCAACAGCCCGCACGCCTGCTCCGACGAACTGATGGAGGCGATCATCGCCGCCGCCGCCGCGGACAACCGGCGCATCCATATGCATTTCCTCGAAAGCGAGCCGCAGCGCCAATGGGCTGATGCGGCGTTTCCGAACGGCATCCTCAAGCATTACGACGCCATGGGCCTGTTCTCCGAACGCTTTACCGGCGCGCACGGCATCTGGCTGTCGCAGGCCGAATGCGACTTCCTGGCAAGCCGTGGCGCGAGCATCGCGGTCAACACCAGCTCCAATCTTCATCTCTATTCCGGCCTGTCCCCGATCGACCGCTATCTGCGCGCCGGATTGAAATTCGCCTTCGGCCTCGATTCCTTTTCGCTCGACGACGACGAGGACATGCTGCGCGAGCTGCGGCTGAGCTTCTATCTGCATTCGGTCGCGCATCGTCCGCCCGGACTGACGCCGGCCAGCCTGTTCGATGCCGCGCTCAAGACCGGCTTCTGGATCGTCACCAACAAGCACGGCTATGGCGCGATCGAGCCCGGCATGCCGATGGACGTGCTCTCGCTCGACTATGCGGCGATGACGCGCGACCTGATCGAGGGAATGATCGAACCCGAGGACGCGATGATCGCGCGGGCCTCGTCCCGCTATGTCAGGGATCTCTGGGTTGCCGGCAGGCAGATCGTCTCGGACGGCAAGCTCGTCACCATCGACCTCGCTGCGGCCGAGCAGGACGTGCTCGCCCAGGCCCGCGCGGCCGGCGAGCAGATGCGCGCGCTCAAGCCGGCGATGGCCCGCCACCAGAAAACACTGCGCGATTTCTACGACCGCGGGCTGCACATGTCACCGCAATCTCGTTCATGAGCACAGGGAGAACTGCATGAATCTCGACTTGAAGGGCAAACGCGTCCTCATCACCGGCGCGTCAAAGGGAATCGGGTTGTCGACGGCCTGGGCCTTCGCGCGCGAGGGATGCGACCTATATCTGACAGCGCGTTCGGCGGACCAGCTACAGGCAAACAGCGAGGCGATCGCGCGCGAGTGCAACGTCTCGGTGACGACTCATCCGGTCGACATGGGAGATTCCGAGCAGGTCGGCAAGCTCGCCGAGCGGTTTTCCGATGCCGACATCCTCGTCAACAACGCCGGTGATATTCCGGCCGGCAACCTCGCGAGCGTCAGCGAAGAGGCGTGGCGCAACGGCTGGAACGTCAAGGTCTACGGCTACATCAATCTGACCCGTCACCTCTATCCGCGCATGGTGGAGCGCAGAAGCGGCGTCATCGTCAACGACATCGGCAATTCCGGCGAAAACTGGGACGCCAACTATATCGCAGGCGCTTCGGGCAATGCGAGCCTGATGGCGTTCACCCGCGGGCTCGGCGGCGTCAGCCTGGATCACGGCGTTCGCGTGGTCGGCGTCAATCCCGGACCGGTTGCGACCGACCGCATGGTCAAGATGATGAAGAAGCGCGCGACCGAATGGCACGGTGACGAGAGCCGCTGGGAAGAGCTGCACGACAAGTATCCCGGCAAGCGTCCCGCCACGCCCGAAGAGGTCGCCGACCTCATCGTCTTCCTCGCCTCCCCTCGCGCGGGATACATCACCGGAACCATCGTGACGATCGACGGCGGCATCGCCTCGCGCCGCTCGATCATTTGAAGGGCAAGTCCATGAAGCAGTTCGAGCAGCGTAACAGGCACTTCGACCATCTGGTCAATACCAAGGGCCTGCGTTGGATGGGGCAGAACACCAACCATTACACGGTCGATCCTGCCGTTCGTAAGGCGATGGTCGACTGCATCGAGAACGAGGAGTTTCACGCCTACGCGCCGCCGCTCGGGCTCGAGGAACTCCGCAGCCTGATCGTCGAAGAACTCGGCCTCGCGCCGCACGCCTGCATGGTGACCGACGGCGCGGTGGAGGGACTCTATAACGTCTGCCGCACCTTCTGCCGTCCCGGTGACCAGTTCGTGACCACCGACCCGACCTGGGCGTGGCCGATGGCGTTCGCCAAGGCGGCCGGCGCCGAAGTCATCCAGATCCCGATCTATGGCGAGGAGCATGGCTTTCGCCTCGATCCGGCGCGGCTGGCAGAGGTCGTCACCGCCAGGACCCGCATGATCTATATTGTCGATCCGAATAACCCGATCGGCACCTGCTGCACCGCAGACGAAATGCGCCGGATCGCGGAGATTGCACGCGGCGCGGGCGCGATCCTTGTGCACGACTGCACTTACCGCGACTTCGCGTTCAATCACACGCTGGCCGCCACCTTCTATCCGGAAAGGACCATCACGGTCTGGAGCTTTTCGAAATGGCTCGGCTTTGCCGGCTTGCGGGTCGGCGCACTGGTGGCGTCCGCCGACATCATCGAGCAGCTTGCCGCGGCTCCTCCCAATAATCTCGGATCGAGCATGCTCGCCCAGCGCGGTGCGATCGCAGGCCTGAAGACCAAGGCGCAATGGTTCCCGACCGTGCTGCGAGCACAGCGGAAGAATCAGGAGCTGATCAAGCGCGCCGTCGACAAGATCAAAGGCCTGTCGATGCCGGTGTTTCCCTCGAACGGAAACTTCCTGGTGATCGAATGCACCGACGCCGGTGTCCGCCCGGAGGCTCTCGCCGCCGTCATGGGCCGCCACAACATCCAGATCCGTCATGGCGGCTATCACACCAAGGCGTTCGGCGATCGCTTCATCAAGGTGAGCGTCACCGTACCGGAGGCCTGGGCCTGGGAGTTCTGCGAACTGCTGCCGCAGGCGATCGAGGAAGCCAGAGGCATCAATGAGCCTGTGGCCGCATTCTAAAGAGGTGTAGCCTTGCCAAACATCACGACCAGCGACGGCATCAGCCTCTATTACGAGGAAGCCGGCCAAGGCGATCCGCTCGTCTTCGTCCACGAGTTCGGCGGTGATCACAGGAGCTGGGAGCCGCAACTGCGCTTCTTCTCCCGCTGGTACCGCTGCATCACTTTCGCGGCCCGCGGCTATCCACCCTCCGACGTGCCACAGGACGTCTCGCTGTACTCCCAGGCAAGGGCGGCCGCCGACATAGGCGATGTCGTCGACGGCGTCGCCGGCGGCCGCGCCCATATCGTCGGCCTTTCCATGGGCGGCTTCGCCGCCCTGCATCTCGGGCTCATGTGGCCCGACAAGGCCCGCTCGCTGGTGGTCGCCGGCAGCGGCTATGGCGCGGAAAAGCAGCACGAGGACTATTTCAAGGGCGTCTCCGAGACCGTCGCCGCCACCTTCCTCGCTTTGGGAAGCAAGAAGTTCGCGCCGACCTACGCTTCCGGCGCCTCGCGGGTGCAATTCCAGAACAAGGATTCTCGCGGCTGGCTGGAATTCGCCGAGCGGCTCGGCGAGCATTCCGAGATCGGCGCGGCCAACACCATGCGCGGTGTGCAGGCCAGGCGGCCCTCGCTCTACGATCTCGAGGCGGGCTTGCGCACGCTCGCCGTCCCGACCCTCGTCGTATCCGGGGATGAAGACGACCACTGCTTGCAGCCCGGGCTTTTCCTGAAGCGGGTGATCCCGGCGTGCGGTCTTCTGATCCTGCCGAAATGCGGCCACACCATCAACCTCGAGGAGCCGACCGCGTTCAACGGCTTCGTCGCCGATTTCCTCAAATCGGTCGAACACGGCAAGTGGAGCAAACGCGATCCGCGGGCCAATCCCGCGCAGATCATGCGAACCGACTGACCATGGCTGACATCGACCATTTCATCGACGGCGCCCGGCTCTGGGCACGGCACGAGGCACTGGCCACGTTCGGCGCGACGCCTGCGGGCGGCGTCGATCGGCCGGCGTTGTCGAGGGCCGAAATCGATGCCCGCGCCCAGCTCATGACGTGGGCCGCCGCAATCGGCCTGCAGCCCTCCACCGACGACATCGCGAACCTGTTCTTGCGCCTGCCCGGCCGTGATCCCGACCTGCCGCCGGTTCTCGTCGGCTCGCATATCGATAGCCAGCCGACCGGGGGCAAGTATGACGGCGTCTATGGCGTGCTGGCGGGTCTCGAGTGCCTTGAAGCGATCGTGGCCGCCGGAGCCAAGCCGAGACGTTCAATCGAGCTGGTCTGCTGGACCAATGAGGAGGGCTCGCGATTTGCGCCGGGCATGATGGGCTCGGCCGCCTTTGCGGGCAAGCGCCGCCTTGAGGACATCCTCGCCGTACGCGACGCCGACGGCGTCACGGTTGCCGGTGCGCTGCGCGCGGTTCGCGCCGCCGAAAATGCGCTGGCGCATCGGCCGCTCGGCGGCACGCCTGCGGCCTATGTGGAAGCGCACATCGAGCAGGGGCCGATCCTTGACATGAGGTCGATCCCGATCGGGGTCGTGACTGGCATTCAGGGCAAGCGCACCTTCCGCGTCCGGATCGTCGGCGAAGAGAATCACGCAGGCACCTCTCCTCGCAGCGCGAGAAAGGACGCATTGATGGATTCGGTGAGGATCGTCTCGGCGCTGCGCGATACATTCGCCGATCCCGATGATATCGTACGTTTCACCGTCGGTATGTTCACCGTCAGGCCGAACGCCCCGTCGGTCGTGCCGTCCGAGGTTGAATTTTCGATCGACCTGCGTCATCCCGACACGTCAGCGCTCGCTCGCCTTGGCGATCAGGTGGCGCCGATCTGCAAGGCCAACAGCCTCACATGCGAAGCCGAGATTCGCGAGCTCATCCACGATCCTCCGCTGGAATTCCCCGGCCCGTTACGCGAGAAAATCCGCCTTGCGGCGGCCGCACGCGGGCTCGGTCACATGGAGATTCCCTCCGGAGCCGGACACGACGCGCGCTACCTGCACTATATCTGTCCGACGGCGATGATCTTCATTCCATGCTGGAAGGGCATCAGCCACAACGAAAACGAGCGGATCACGCCGGCCGATGCACTCGCGGGCGCTCGTGTGCTTGCAACGCTGGTCCTTGGCTTGGCCGGCGAATAGTTGACATGCCCATTTTGCGACTGTCGGACGAACAACGCGGTTGATGCCTTGCTCAGATATTTCCGAGACCGATAGTTGGTGTGGCTCTCCGACTGCGGGACGTCCAACATCCGGTAACATCATTCCGCCGCAACAGCTCAGCCTGATCAATCTGGCCATGTTGGCCGCATCCGGGCAAATGCACGAATTCGAGCATCATTTCCGCAACGCGCTCCTGCGAACCAAGGTTCCGCTGGAGCAATTGCGGGAGCTGCTGCTCCACATCGCGCAATATTGCGGCATCCCGACCGGAACCGACATGTTCCGAATCGCGCGACGCGTACTCGCCGAGGAAAACATCGATGTGAGCGGCATCAAGCCGCTGGACACGAACTATCTCTACAGCTTGTCGGACAGTAAAGCTCGATAGTCGTTGATATCCCGACCCTCGCTCGCGAGCGTGTGCGGCCGGCAGCTGCAGCGGTCGGCGCTTCGAGAACGATAGGCGCTCAGCCGGCGTTCGTCCGCGGCGCGCGTGGAGCGGCCCCTTTGCCTGGCCGCTTGCCCTCCAGAAGTGCGCGCTCCGAACCCAGCGCGGTCGCCAGGTGATTCATCACCGCCTGGATGCGGGCCGTGCGCTTCAGGTCGCCATGGGTCAGCAGCCACAGCGTGGAACTCGCGGCCGAGACGGCAACCGATCGCGCGCGACGCAAGCGGGGCTCCGCATCGCCGACATAGCAAGGCAGCAGCGCCAGCCCCATCCCTGCGCAGGCTGCATCCGTGAGTGCAGGCAGCGCATCGACCTTGACGGCGATGCGGTCGTCTTCGATGTTCTCGCGCATCCACCGGCCGATCACCGACGTTGCCATCATGTCGTCAAGCCCGATCCAGTCGTGGTCGGTCCTGTCGGCACTCCCCCGGCGAGACAGATAGCTGGGCGAGCCATAGACGGCATGCGTGATGGTGGCGATCCGCCGTCCGACAAGGGTCTCGGGCGGCGCGGGAACGGGCCTCAGCGCAATATCGGCCTCGCGGCGCGTCAAATTCGCCATCACGTTGGAAATCGTGATCTCAAGCCGGATCTCCGGATGCGCGGCCCGCAGCGACGGAATGTGCCGCATCAGCATCGTGCAGATCGTATCGGTCGTGGTGATCCGGACCATGCCGAAGGGGCGCAGGTCCTGGCCGGACAGACGACGCTCCAGCGCCACGAAATCATCGGCAAAGCGCGCGGCAAGCGCGGCTGTGCTCTCGCCGGCAGCGGTCGCTGAATAACCGTCGCGGAAGCGGTCGAAAAGCCGGACACCGAGCGATTGTTCGATCGCACCCAACCGGCGAAACACCGTCGAGTGCGTCACGCCCAGCCGGCGCGCCGCGCCGGAGAGCGTGCCCTCCCGCGTCACGGCAAGTACCAGACGCAAATCGTCCCAGTCCACGGCGGCCTGTCCATTTTTGCAAGCTGACTTGGTCAAAATATACAATTGTTGTTTGGCAATGCACATCCCAAATCCAGGCCAGCGCAGGCTCCGGAGGGCAGGATGCAGCTTCAGGCAATCGAACCAACGCCCCTCCCCGCTGCGCGGCAGCCCACGGGCGACCCGCGGCGCTGGCTGGCCCTGCCGGTGCTGCTCACCGGCGCGTTGCTGCCGCCGCTCGACTTCACCATCGTCAATCTGGCGCTGCCTTCCATCCGCCAGAGCCTCGGCGCCACGTCCAGCGACGTCCAGTTCGTGATCTCCGCCTATGCCGCGACCTATGCGGTTTTCCTCATCACGGGGGGACGGCTCGGCGACCTCTATGGACGCAGGCGCATCTTCCTGATCGGCGTTGCGGGCTTCACCGCGGCTTCGGCGCTGTGCGGCGCGGCCTGGTCGCCGGCGGCGCTGATCGCCGGACGCATCCTGCAGGGCGTGATGGCGACGGTGATGGCGCCCCAGGTGCTGGCGTCGATCCGCGTCCTGTTCCAGGGCGCGTCGCAGGAACGAGCACTTGCGCTCTATGGCGCGGTGTTTGGTCTGGCCAATCTGCTTGGTCAGGTTCTGGGCGGCATCCTGGTCTCGTCGCATCCCTTCGGCCTTGCCTGGCAGGCGATCTTCCTTGTCAACATACCGATCGGCCTCGCCACCCTGCTCGGCGGATGGTTCCTCCTGCGCGACTCGCACGCGGAGCATGCGCAGCGGCTCGATGCCGGCGGCGTCGTGCTGCTCTCCCTGACGCTTGGCCTTCTCGTCTATCCGCTGATCGAGGGACGCGAGATGGGCTGGCCGTGGTGGACCGTCGCCATGCTCGCGACCTCGCCCGCGGCGCTTGCTTTTTTCGTCAATTTCGAGCGCCGGCTGGGTCAGCGTGGAGGATCGCCGCTGGTCGAGCTGTCGCTGTTCCGACAAAAGCGGTTCACCACGGGCATCGTGATGGCGTTCGCCTTCTACATGCAGAACGCGTTCTTCCTGACCTTCTCCGTCTATCTCCAGAACGGGCTGCATCTGACGCCGATGGACGCAGGCATCGCGACGTTGCCCTACGTCAGCGGGAGTTTTGTTGCTTCCCTGGCATCGTCTTACCTGATGCAGCGGCTTGGACCTTATGCGCTGACCCTTGGCTTCGCGCTTCAGGCGCTCGGCTTCGCGCTGCTCATGCTGGCGGTCGCGAGCATCCTTCCCGCCGGCCGCGATGCCGGTCTTGTCGGCGCCGGAATGGGCTTTGGCATCATCATGCCTTCCGTGATCAAGGCTGTCGTCGGCGGTGTCGATCCGCGTCACGCCGGGCTCGCGTCAGGCGTCGTCATCTCCGCGCTGCAAATCGGCTCTGCGCTCGGCATCGCGGTCATCGGCGGCGTCTTCTATGGCGCGCTCGGGCCATCGCAGACGTCGGCTGCTTACGTTTACGCTCACGCCTTCGCGCTCGCACTCGGTTGCGTCGTGGCGGTGCTCGTCCTTGGCGGCGCGCTGTCGGCGTCCGTCGCGCGAGAAAAGCCCTCGCCTCCGTAAGCCCGGCTTTGCATCGGAGAGCACGAAATGCTGGACATTGCCACCCTGCTCGAAGCGGCCGACGCGGAAGCATCCCCTGCCCTGAGATCCGACAATTCCACCAAGCCACCCTGCTCGAAGCGGGGCGTACCAATAAGGAGCAAGTCATGAGTATCGAGGCTGGAATCCTGGCGAAGCGAAGTGTCTTGCCAGCGGAAGGCGATCCGCGCCGGTGGTTTGCGCTTCCGGTCCTGCTGATCGGCGCCTTTCTCCCGGTCCTCGATTTCAACGTCGTCAACCTGGCGCTGCCCGCCATCCGCCAGAGTCTCGGTGCGACGTCGAGCGATGTCCAGTTCGTGATCTCCGCCTATGCGGCGACCTATGCCGTATTCCTCATCACGGGTGGCCGCCTCGGCGACTGGCTCGGGCGCAAGCCCATGTTCATGCTCGGCGCCGCCGGCTTCACGCTCGCTTCCGTCCTGTGCGGTCTTGCGTCGTCGCCGGGCGTCCTGATCGCCGGACGAATCCTGCAGGGCCTGACGGCGACGGCGATGGCGCCGCAGGTCCTTGCCTCGATCCGCGTCCTGTTTCCGGCCGCCGAGCAAGGCACGGCGTTTGCGCTCTACGGCGCGACGTTCGGGCTCGCCAACATCGCCGGACAGATCCTTGGCGGCGTTCTGGTGTCGTCGCATCCCTTCGGTTTCACCTGGCAGGCCATCTTTCTCATCAATGTCCCGATCGGTCTCGTTGCCATTGCCGGCAGCCTGCTTTTTGTCGCCGATTCGCGGGCCGATCATGTCCAGCGGCTGGACATCAGCGGCGTGGCGCTGCTTTCCGCCACGCTCGGTCTTCTCGTCTATCCGCTGGTTCAGGGGCGCGAAACGGGATGGCCACTCTGGATGATCATCATGCTCATGCTGTCACCCGTCTCGTTGACCGTCTTCATGCAGTTCGAAAAGCGGGTGACGTCGCGAGGCGGCTCACCTCTCGTCGATCTCTCCCTGTTCCGCGAGCGAGGCTTTGCGACCGGCACGGTCATGGCGCTGGTCTTCTACATGCTGTCGTCCTTCTACCTGACGTTTTCGGTCTATCTGCAGGGCGGCCTTCATCTGACGCCGCTCGACGCCGGCCTTCGCACGCTGCCCTTCGCCATCGGCTATTTCGCGGCCTCCTTCGCATCGGCCGGCATCATGCAGCGCCTCGGGCCCCGCGCCTTGACGCTTGGATTCATCGTCCAGGTCATCGGCTTCGGCGCGGTGATCCTGTCGGTGCTGGACGTGGTTCCAGGATATATCGAGATCGCGCTTCTGGTGGCGGGCCTCGGCTACGGCATCGTGGTGCCCTCGGTGATCAAGGTCGTGATCGGCAGCGTCGACCAGCGCCACGCCGGCCTCGCCTCGGGGGTCATCATCTCCACCTTCCAGATTGGCGCCGCGCTCGGCGTCGCGCTGATCGGCGGCGTCTTCTTCAGCGCGCTCGGCGCCGGCGAGAACCTGACGGCCTACGCGCACGCCTTCGCCATTGCGCTGACTTGCAACGTCGCCTTGCTGATGCTTGCCGCACTGCTCTCGCTGTGGCTCGCAGCCGGTCAGCCGGCAGCAACGTCGCGGACGGAGGCTACCAGCCACCGCCCGTGATGACGCCGGGGCCGTTCACCGCTATTGGCCGGGTGTCCTGCGATTCCGACGTCCAGCCTGCCGTTTCCGACCTCGGCAAACTGTTGCACCATTCCGAGTTCATTGCGACGTGCCGAACCCACCGGTCCGCAGCATCCGCGCTGGCGATATGGGTAATCTTTTCGATTTAGAGGCGCGGGCGTCGCCAATTACGATTCTGTTTCTTGCCGACCGCCTTTTTTGAAACTCGCCGGCTACCTGTTCTCTTGCCGCGGCCGCACTCGGATAATCGGAATTGCCTCGGGGTCATTCCAGTCCACCGCCTGAAGGCATGGGTTAGAGAACTGACTTCCCGATAGCCGGTCAGCCACGCTATTTCGGAAACCGGCAAGTCGCGATCGCTGAGATACCGTTTGGCGAGCGCGGCCCTCAGTTCGTCCAGGATATCCGCGAAGCTACCGCCCTCATCACGAAGTTTTCGCGATAGCGTTCGAGAACTCATCCCAAGCTGGCGCGCGACTTCCGAAGCTCCGGCTCTGCCGTGTGGAAGCAGCTGCGCTACGATCCGCTCCACGTCCGAACGAATACTCGCGCGCGCTCCCGGCCGGGAAGAAAGTGCTTCTTCCGCGTATCGTCGCAGTAACCTGTTTAGATAGCTGTCGCGCCCTACAATCGGATGCGAAGCCACTGACGCCGAAAACATGATCTCGTCAGCATCCGCGCCAAATTGAACATCAATTCCAAAGAAGGTTTTGAATTCCGCAGGCGAGTCGGCACGATGATGCCTGACTTTCAATTGGTGTGGCACCAGTCGGTTGTCTGTCACCTGTCGGCAGATCCGCAGCAGCGTAACCAGCCAGAACTCCAAATGATGCCGATCCGACCATCGGTCTACGTTTACGTAGTCGAGAGCAATGGTCGCCGACCGATCCAGGGTGAAATGCAAGCGGACCCCTTCATTGTTTATCCTGCTGTAGCGCTCGCAGTTCCGCAGAGCGTCCGCCAGTTGCTCTGAGGATGCCAATACATAGTAAACCAGACCAATTTCGCGCAGGTCGAAGCTGCGCGCCAAGTGAAACCCGAGAAATTCATCTTGAAGTTCTTCGGCCGCCAACTCCAGGACCTTGATTTGGGTGCGTACCGCAAGACGAATGGTCGGATCGTCCGCTTCTTGGACAGTCAGCCCGGCCCCCGACAGAACCGGCCTCACGTCTTTGCCCGACTTGCGCAGTCGGGCGCATGCCAGACGAGCGATCCCTCCGGTGGCGCTCGGTATCGTACGGAAGCTTTTGGGCCTGGCAGAGTGCATAGTTGCCAACAATCCAGGATCTGGGCTTACGGCGCGAAAACACAAATCATTGGCTCGCAATCACAAGATTTTCTCTTGAGCGCATCCTAAAAACCGCGATGGTTTTTCCGGGCGGCTTGCGTGTCAAGCGGAAAAAAGCGCAAAAGTGCGGCAAGCCCAACCGCAGCATCCCCGCTCCTGAAAATACCATCTCTTGTCCAAGCCAGCCGGGAGGGCCAACATGACCAGCAGCCGCGATGTCGCGACCGTCTTCGTGGAACTGCGTCCGCAAGCCGATCGATACCGCAAAGCTGGCCGCACTGACGCGGCCGTGCAGTGATCGCGGACGCAACCGTTCGGCAACGACGCCGTTGCAGCGAGAGCCGCAACCGTCTGCCGCTGCTACGTGGAAGGCGACCAAAAAGACGACGGGTCCATCTGAAGGAGACTAAAGAGATGACCGTTGATCAGGAGATGGCCGTCGCGCCGGCAAGTCGCGGTCTCGGGTCGCTGCGCGCTTGCGTGAACGACCTCGCGCAACGGAACGCCTAGCGCGATGCCGTCGGTCAGACAGTGGCTCGCTTCGCTCGGATTGTCCGAGTACGCGGACCGCTTCGCCGAACATCGGATCGATTTTTCGATCCTTCGAGACCTCACGGACAAGGATATCAAGGAGGAGCTTGGCATCGTGCCTCTTGGCGATCGCCGGAGATTGCTCCGGGCGATTGCCGAGCTTGCCGGGACAGCCTCCACCACGGCCAAGCCTGCGCCTGGGCCCGAATCCAGCCCGCGGGACGAAGCCGAGCGCCGGCAAGTCACGGTGATGTTCGCGGACCTGGTCGGTTCGACCGCGCTTTCCACCGGCATGGACCCGGAGGACTTGCGAGAGGTCATTTCGGCCTATCAGAAATGCGTCGCCGATACCGTGCGCCACTTCGGCGGGTTCGTCGCCCGATATGTGGGGGATGGTGTCCTCGTATACTTTGGTTATCCGCAGGCCCATGAGGACGACGCCGAGCGAGCGGTACGGGCCGGGCTTGAGCTGATTGCGGTCGTTGCCGGACTCAAGACGCGCGCTCCTCAGCAAGTCCGGGTCGGTATCGCGACCGGAGTGGTCGTGGTCGGACATCTGATCCCATCGGGTGAATCGGAAGAACGCGGCATGGTAGGCGAGACACCGAATCTTGCGGCGCGCCTGCAAAGCATCGCCGGACCGAACATGGTCGTCGTCGCCGAAAGCACGCGAAGACTTCTCGGCGGTTTCTTCCAGCTCGATGACCTCGGAATGAGGAGTCTCAAGGGTATTGCCGGGCAGGTGCGCGCGTGGGCGGTGCTGCAGGCGAGTTCCGTGGCAAGCCGTTTCGAGGCGCTGCATGCGACCGGCCTGACCGCGCTCGTCGGGCGCGAAAAGGAATTCGAATTGCTGCGGCGGCGCTTCTTCAAGGCAACGGGCGGTAAAGGCCAGGTCGTGCTGCTCTCCGGCGAGGCCGGTATTGGGAAATCACGGCTGACGAGCGCGTTGGTCGGACTTCTTGCTGACGAACCACACATACGCTTGCGCTATTCCTGCTCCCCGCAACACACTGACAGTGTATTTTACCCGTTCATCGGCCAAATCGAACGTGCCGCCGGACTGGCGCGCGAGGACACAGCGCGAGCGAAACTCGACAAACTCGACGGGTTGCTCAAACAGACCTCGACATCGGCGCAGGACGCTGCGCTCTTTGCCGCGATGCTGTCGCTGCCGAACGACCAACGCTATCCCGCGGTCGAACTCACTCCGCCGCAGCGCCGGCAAAGAACGCTGCAAGCAGTTGCGCTGCAAGTGGAGGCTCTGGCCCGCTCCTGTCCGGTACTGATGATCTTCGAAGATGCGCATTGGTCCGACCCCAGCAGCCTGGAACTGTTGGGTCGGGTGGTGGACCGGCTTCGGACACTGAGCGTGTTGCTGATCGTAACCTTCCGGCCGGAGTTCGAGCCGGGCTGGGTCGGAAAGCCGTACGTAACCTCCCTCAGTCTCAATCGGCTGGCGCCTCGCGAAGTCGGCGCCATCATCGACCACATCGTGGGAAACAAGCCTCTGCCGGCGAACATACGGCAGGATATCATCGAGCGCACGGACGGCATCCCCCTCTTCGTTGAAGAGATGACGAAGGCGGTACTGGAGGCCGAGAGCGAAAGCGAAGCACAGCGGACCGCCGCCCTGGTTCCTCCGCCGGCGCTGGCGGTCCCTGCGAGCTTACACGCGTCGTTGATGGCGCGGCTCGACCGGCTTGGCCCTGGCAAGGAGTTGGCGCAAATCGGGGCGGCGATCGGACGCGAGTTCTCCCACTCCCTGCTGGCTGCGGTCGTGCGCAAGCCGGAGGCGGAGCTGCAAGCGGCGCTTGACCGTCTTATTGCGGCCGGTTTGCTGCTCCGGCAAGGTGGCACGCCGCAGGCGACCTACTCTTTCAAGCACGTGCTGGTACGGGATGTGGCTTACAGCACGCTGCTGCGCGAGCCGAGACGCGCGCTTCATGCCAGAATCGCCGAAACCCTCGAAAATCACTTCACGGAGATCTCGGCGAGCCAGCCCGAGCTGATTGCGCGTCACTACCGAGAGGCGGACGATGTGGTAAAGGCGGTCAGCTATTTGTCTGTCGCCGGTGACCGCGCGCTGTCGCACTCGGCGTTGAAGGAGGCGCACGAGCATATCACCCAGGCGTTGCAGCTGATTTCCGCATTACCTGACGATGACATCCGACGGCGTGGTGAGCTGAAGCTGCAGACTGCGCTCGCCCGAACGCTGCAAGAACTGAAGGGCTACGCGGACCAGCAGGTGGGCGAGGCCTACACCAAAGCGCACGAGTTCTCGAAACGCGTGGGCGACGCGGGATTGCATCTCGCCGCGCTCTACGGGCTGTGGGCCTATCAATACCTCAGTGGCCAACCCGGGCCGATGCTGGAGCAAGCCAACGAATTCCTGGCCTTTGCCGTGCGCGAAGACGAGGCGGGTGCGATCATGGTCGGGTATCGCCTGGTCGGAACGTCGCGCTTGATCAACGGGTATATCGCAGACGCGAGCGACGCACTGGACCAGGCGTTTGTGCGCTACGATCCCGACGAGCATAGCGCCGCCTCCCCGGCGGGTCGGAGCCTGCGCGCGCGCTTCGGCCACGATGTGGGCGTGACGATGTACTCGTATCGATCATGGGCGCTGTGGCTGTCCGGCCGGCCTGCGGACGCGGCGATGGCTGCGGAGGGCGAGCTGGAACGAGGTCACGCGCTGGAGCATGACGATCAGTCACGGCTGTATGCCCTATGGCATGCCGGGATGACGTACGTGCTGCTCCGCAATGTGGACAAGGTGGCAGAGATCGGAAGTCAGCTAACGGAGCTCGCCGATGATCGCCAGCTTCCGTATTGGCAGGCACTCGGTGACTTTTTGTGCGGCTGGCGCGCCATGCGCGCAGGCCGAGCAGGAGACGCGGTCGGGCTGCTGCAAGATGGGCTGCGGATTTGGGCGCAAACGGGCTCTCGGATTTTTCGCCCGATTTGCCTGGCGTTCCTCGCCGAGGCCTATGCCGCTGACGAGAAGCCGGACCTCGCCCATCGCACGTTCGAGGAAGCACTTCGGACTGCGAGCGAAACCGGCGAGCGATGGGCTGAACCAGAAATCCATCGCCTGTTCGGTGATCTCCTCGCCCGCCGCGGGCCGAGTGCCGCGGCGATCGCCAATTACGAGCAGGCCGTTGCGGTCGCCCGCGGGCAGCGATCACGATCGTTCGAACTGCGTGCGACAACGAGCCTCGCCCGTGTCTTGTCCGATCAGGGCAGGCATGCGGAGGCGCATGAGCGCCTACTGAACATCTATCAGTTCTTTGACGCAGGGTGCGATGCGCCGGACCTGGCCGACGCGAAAGCCCTGCTCGATGAACTGCCATCAACATCGCGAGCGCGCGGCCATTGATCGGCGATCGAGGGCGTGGCGATCTGCGCGGCGCAAGGCCGCCGCTCGCGACCGCTCCTACCCGGCGGCCACCACCCTGTCCGGGCGCTCGCGCACGGCAATACCGAACAGGCGATTGCCCTCGGCCTGCGCCATTTTCGACAGCGCAAGGCGCGCGGTGACCACCCCCTTGTCGGCGCGCAGGTTCACCTCGCGGAACTGCGAGCCGTCGGCGAATTCCGGGCTGAACTCCAGCGCCTCATGCTGCTTCTCGAGCGCCCAGACATCCTGCTGCGCCACCGCCGGAAATTCCGACGCGATACCCTGCACCAGCGTCATGGTCGGGTCGGCCGGAAACCGCTCGCCGCGCCTGGTCATCATGATCCAGCGCCATTCGAGGTTGTTCTCGTCGATCGGCGTGTTGCAGTTGGCGACGATATAGCCGCGCTGCTCCGCGGTGCCGAGCTTGCCATGCGGCGCGATCCGCAGGTCGACGCGGATCAGGCCCGGACCGACCATCTGGTGGGTGTGCTCGCGGTCGACGGTGTCGAGCTCGAACCAGCGCTTGAAGTAAGGCGCGAGCTGGTAGTTCTCGACCTTGCGGATGGTCATGATGAACGGGTTGCCCTCGTGGTCGCGCTCGATCACCTCCGCCGGAATGAAGGAATTGGCGAGATTGCCGATATTGCCGTCGTGCAGCGGATAAAGATGGGTGATATCGAGAATGTTCTCGATCAGGAAACGGTAGTTCGCCCTGACCTTCAGCGGCGGATCGGCCGCGACGAATTCGTATTCGCCGCTGACCAGCTCCGGGATGCGCGGCGGCTTGACGTGCTTCGCCCTGGCCGGGTCGCCCGGCCAGATCCACACCAGTCCATCCTGCTCCACCGTCGGGTAGCGGCGCAGGTCAGCGGTCGGCGCGATCGGCAGGTCGCGCTGCGAGGGAACGTCGGTGCACTTGCCGCTGCCGTTGAAGCAGAAGCCATGGTAGCCGCATTGCAGCGTGCCGTCGGCGAGCAGGTTGCTCTCCCACAGCGGGAATCCCTTGTGCGGGCAGCGCCCGTCGAAGGCGACTACCTCGCCCTCCTGCGTGCGCCACATCACGATCGGAAGGCCGGTGATGACCTTCTTCTGAAGCGCGTATTTGAAATTGCGGCCGAAGTCCGCGACGTACCAGCTATTGCGAATCATGAAATCACTCCCGGGAGCTGAGCGGGCCGCCAGATTCAATTCTGCTGCGGCCGGCCGTTCTTGCTTGGTTGGAGCCTTTACGCCGCCCATCATCGGGCCAGGCGGACCATCGGTCCCAAGGCATCGAAGTTTCGCGTCCCCTCTCAGCCGATCGCGGCGAACCTCACCGTGCCGACGCCTTCGAACCGCCGTGCCCGCGCCCAGCGGGCAAAATCCTCAAGACCAGTCACAACCGAACCGAACACGGTCAGCGTGTTCGGACCGGACGGCAGGCGCGCCTCGGCGGTGCCGTAGGTCACCGTGACCTCGTCGTATTTGGCGTCGAAGGCGACATCGCCCGGCCGGACCAGCCGGGTATGGTTCTCGAACTCCTTGCAGCCGATCGGAACCGACCGCGCGCCCATCAGCATGTCGCCGCTCCAGGCCACATGCACCATCGGCAATTCGACCGGAAGCTTCGCCACGAAGGCCGCAACCGTGTTCGGCACGCCCTCCTCATAGAGCAGGACTTCAGCCGCGCCGCCGTCCCATGTCATCCCGATGCGCCGCTCGCCGCGGCGAAAATCGCTCCATGTCTTCTGCCAATACCAGCTCTCCGCCTGCATCGTCATCGTCCTTCGATTGGAGTAATGCGCCGGTAGCGCAGGGTCTTGAACTTCACCTGCGCCGCAAAGGGTCCCCAGCCGCGCCGGGCCGCGAATTCGGCGCTGTCGAGTGCACCGGCATCCTTCAATTCATAGACACTGAGATAGCTGCGCGAGCCGTTAGGCTCCTCGGCGACATAGCGCTGCGCCGACAGGAATCCCGGGCAGTCGGCGACCTCGGGCAAGTGGACGTTGTCGTACCACTCGTTCCATTCCTTCTCCACCGCCGGCTCGATCGTCGCGGCGACGACCAGCAGCTCCGCTGCAATACCCACTTCGTCTTCTCCTTCTTCAAGCTCCGAGATATGCCGACTGCACCTGCGGATTCCCGAGCAGGTTCATGCCCGATCCCGTCATCGCGACGCGACCGGCTTCGAGCACATAGGCGCGATCGGCGAGCTCCAGCGCGAGCGAGGCGTTCTGCTCGACCAGCAGGATCGACATGCCCTGCGCGTTGAGATCGGCGACCTTCTCGAAGATGAGGGCGACCATCTGCGGCGCCAGCCCAAGCGAGGGTTCGTCGAGCAGCAGCAGTCGGGGCTCCGCCATCAGCGCGCGGCCAATCGCCAGCATCTGCTGCTCGCCGCCGGAAAGCGTGCCGGCCACCGCCGCCTGGCGCGACGCCAGCACCGGAAACAGCGCGAAGATGCGCTCGATCGAGCCGCCGATTTCCTGGCGCGGCCTGGTGTAGGCGCCAAGCTCGAGGTTCTCGCGCACCGTGAGCGGCGTGAAGATCTGCCGTCCCTCCGGCACCTGGACGATCCCGGAGGCGACGCGCCCGGCGGCAGGCACGACCGCGATGTCGCGGCCATCATAGCGCAACGAGCCGCCGCACAGCGGCTGAACGCCGGAAATGACGTTGAGCAGCGTCGTCTTGCCGGCGCCGTTAGCCCCGATCAGGGCGACCAGTTCGCCGCGCGCGACGTCGATGCTGACACCTGTTAGCGCCGGGATGCGGCCATAGCTCGTGGAGGCGCCGTCAACCTGCAGAAGCATAGCTGCGCTCCTGCCTGACTTTCGCTGCGCCCAGATAGGCCTCGATGACCGACGCGTCGTTCCTGACGAGTTCGGGAAGCCCGTCGGCAAGCACGCAGCCCCCGACCAGAACGGTCACGCGGTCCGAGATCGACATCACCAGTTTCATGTCATGCTCGATGATCACGATGGCGGCATGCGTGGCTTCCGCCAGCTCGCGGATCAGGCGGCCGAGCAGCTTCTTCTCGGTGGCCGTGCAACCCGCGACCGGCTCGTCGAGGAACAGGAGCCGGGGCTTCGAGGCGATCGCGCGCGCGATCTCCAGCCGCTTCAGCTCGCCATAGGAAAGGCTGCCCGCCATGTCGGAGGCCCGCTTGCCGAGCCCGACCGAGGACAGGATCTGCAACGCCTCCTGCTCGATCGCACGGGAGCGGCGCACCAGGCGCGGCGTCCGCAACAGGCCCCGCCAGAAGCCCGCCTCGTTGACGAGATGGAATCCGCACACGACGTTCTCCAGCGCCGTCATGGTCCAGAATATCTGCAGGTTCTGGAACGTGCGCGTGACACCGATCCGGGCGAGCTCGTGCGCGGACAATCCGGAGACATTGCGCCCGTCTAGGTCGATCGTGCCGGAGGTCGCGCGGTAGACGCCGGTGACCGCATTGACGAAGGAGGTCTTGCCCGCGCCGTTCGGGCCGATGATGGCGTGGACGCTGCCGCCGAGCCCGAGCGCGAGCGTAACGCCGTCGAGCGCCCTCACCCCGCCGAAATGCACCCGCAGGTCATGCGTCGCAAGTACGGTCATCGCCGCCCCCCGATCGCGCCGGCAAGCGTCGGCACCAGCCCGCGCCGCATCACGAAGGCGATCGCCATCAGCATCAGGCCGAACACGAGCTGCTCATAATCTCTGGCGGCGGCAAGAAGCTGCGGCAGCACGACGACGATCGCCGCGCCCGCAACGCCGCCATAGACGCTGCCGAGCCCGCCGATCACGATCATGACCACGAACTCGACCGAATGCATGAAGGAAGCCACGTCGGGCGTGACGAAGGCATAGGCATGCGCATAGAGGCTGCCGGCGAGGGTCGCCAGCGCCGCCGAGAACACGAAGACGGCAACCTTTAGAGCATGCACATTGATGCCGACGGCGGCCGCCGCGCGCTCAGACCCATGTACCGCTTTCAGCGCAAGACCCCAGGGCGAGGACGAGAGATTCTCCGCCGCCCAGACGCTGAGGAGCAGCGCGCCCGCGACGATCCAGTACCAGGTCGCTTCGCCCCGCAGCCGAAAGCCGCCGATCGCGAGTGCCCTGACGGAACGGCCGTCCGGTCCGCCGGTCAGCGCGATCTCATGCGTCAGCACCAGATAGATCACGAGGCCGACGCCCAGCGTCGCCATCGCCAGGTAATTGTCCTTCAGCCGCAGGATCGGCCAGCCGACGGCAAGCGCGAGCGCGCAGGATGCGGCAAGGCCAGCGCCGGCCGCGACGCCTGCGTTCCAGCCGTGGTCGTCGGTGAGGATGGCGCTGGCATAGGCGCCGATCGCGAAGAACGCCGCATGCCCGAGACTGATCTGCCCGGTGTTGCCGACCAGCAGATTGAGCCCGACGCAGGCGATCGCATTGATGCCGACGAGCAGCAGGACCGAAAGCTGGAACTTGCTGGTGAACACGAACGGCAGGATCACCAGGATCACCGCAAGGCTGAGGAACGGAAGCAGGCGCCGCGGAAGGAAAACCATCGAATCAGACCCTTTCGCTGCGCAGCCGGCCGAACAGGCCTGCCGGACAGGTGAGCAGGATGGCGATGATCAGCACGAAGGCGAGCGCGTCCTTGTAGGCCGACGACACGTAGCCCGCGCCGAGCGCTTCAGCCACGCCGAGCACCAGGCCGCCCGCGACGACGCTGTAGAGGCCGCCGAGGCCGCCGAGCACGGCCGCGGCAAAGCCCTTCAGCCCGAACATCAGACCGGATTCGAACTGCACCATCGACAAGGGCGTGACCAGGAAGCCCGCGATCGCACCGAGCAGCGCGGCGATCAGAAACGCCGCCGCATTGACCCTGGCGAGATCAATGCCGACCAGCGTCGCTGCGCGCGGATTGATGGCGGCGGCAACCATGGCCTTGCCGAAGCGCGTTCGGCGCAGCATCTGGTCGAGCGCAGCCACCATCACCAGGGCGCCGCCCAGGATCAGGATGGTCTGCGGCATGATCGCGACGCCGCCGAGCCGCAGCGGCTCGACGCCCGCGATCGAAGGCAATGAGTGGAAATTGCCGCCCCAGGCGATCTGCGCGGCGCCGCGCAGCGCAATCGAGGCGCCGATCGTGACGATGATGATCAGCGTGATCGAGGCCGACTTCGCCAGCCGCACCAGGATCTGGTGCAGCAGCAGCGCGCCGAAGGCGGCAGCCGCGAGGCTCATCACCAGCGCCAGCGAGAACGGCAGGCCCCAGGCGATCCCGCTCGCCGTGCCCAGCCCGCCAATCATCACGAACTCGCCTTGCGCAAAGTTGATGATGGTCGTGGCGCGATAGATCAGGGAGAAGCCTAGCGCGACAAGCGCGTAGATCGCGCCCTGGCTGAGGCCCGCGACAATGAACTGGAAGAAGTCGACCATCACGGCTTCTCTCCCGCGGCGCGCGGCAAGCAGGCCGCGCCGCTGATCCTCGAACGGGAGCGCGTCCTCATGACTGCCGCTCCGGCGCGACCAGATGGTAACGACCGCCCTTCACCTCGAGAATCCGCAGGGCGTCGGAAGAAAGGCCGAGATGATTGTCGGGAGAGAAGGAGTAGATGCCCGTCACGCCGGGAAAGCTGTGCAGGGACTCGATGGCGTCGCGCACCTTCTCCTTGTCGGCGGAGCCTGCCTTGCGCAGCGCCGCGACCGCAATCATCAGGCCGTCATAGGCGTAGCCGCCGAAATTGGACGCGGCCTCGTGGAAGGTGCCCTCATAGGTCTCGACGTAATTCTTGGTGACCGCGTAGATCGGATCGCTCGGCGGCAGATCGGCGAAGGCGAGCAAGGCCGAGCCGGTGACGCGCGTGCCCTCGGCCGCGCCCTCGGCACCTTCGATATAGGAGGTCGAGCCGACGCCGACGGTCATGTAGAGCTTCGGCGTCATGGCGAGCTGGCGGTAATTCTTGGCCGCGATCGACGAGGAGGCCCCGGCGCCGCAATAGATCACGGCATCCGGATTGGCGGCACGGATCTTGGTCAGCTGCGCCGTCAGGTCGGTGTCGCCATTGCCGTGCTGCTCGTCGGCGACGATGGTGACGTTGAAGCGCGGCGCAGCGGCAGCGGCATTCTTGCGACAGGACTGGTCGTAGCCGCCTGCCCCCGAGAGCAGGCCGACGCGCGAGAGCTTCTCCTGCTGCACCCGCTGAAGGATCTTCTCGACCGACATCAGGTCGGTGTGCGGGGTCTTGAACGTGTAGCGCTTGACGGGCTCGACGACGACCAAGGCGCCGGCCAGCGAAATGAACGGTGTCTTGGTTTCCTCCAGATAAGGCAGCGCCGCCATGGTCTCGCCGGTGCTGGTGCCGCCGATCACGAGATCTACACCGTCCTCGTCGACCAGACGCCGCGCGATGGACGAGGCGTCCTTGGCGCTGGTCTTGGAATCGTAGAGGACGAGGCTCAGCTTGCGGCCGTTGACGCCGCCTTCGCGATTGATCCGCTCGACGAACAGTTCGAGCGTCTTCTTGGTCGGCTCGCCCAGGAAGGCGTTCGGTCCCGTGACCGAGGCAAACGCGCCGATCTTGATCGGCGGAGCGGACTGCGCTTGTGCGGCGGTACCGGCGAGAAGGACAGCGGCTGTCAACCCAATAATGATAGTCTTCATCGATCAATCTCCGCGGCTTGAGAAGGGATTGGCGCCGGACTGGCGGCATAGGGCCGTGCCGGCGGGCGATAGCGGTCTTCCGGAAATGCGGCGAGGCGCGATTGATGCACCCGCCCTGTGAGCCCGTAGAACTCGCGAAAACTCATGATCAGCGGCTTCCACTTGTCGGGGTCGATCCGGTTCGGATTGCCGTCGACCAGGATCGACGGGTGCGCATGCACGCAAACCACCTTCACCTCGACGGCGAGCATCGGCGTGCGCACCTTCGGATTGCGCGCGCCGAAGGGCACGATCTGCTCGACGCGGGCTTCCATCTGCACCGGGCATTCGAGCGCGCGCGGTGCGTTGACCGCGTCGCCCGGTAGTGGCGACAGCCCGGCAAGGCCGAACTTGTCGGCGACGTGGCGAAAGCCCAGCGCCAGCTTGTTCGCCGGCACGGGGTTGCTTCCCGTTGTCAGCGCGATGCGGTCGACGCTGGCCGCAAGCTCCGCACTCGGGAGGTTGAGCACGCACTCGCCGGTCCGCCTGAGGTTTTCGACCGTCCTGGAGCTGGCGTTGAGGCCCAGCATGCAGCCCCAGCCGAGCCACCACGCCGATGACATCGGCGCGAGGTTCGGCGTGTCGTTTTCGTTGCGCGTGCCGATCAGCACGACCGGCGTACCGAAATAGAGGATCGCCGGATCGATCGGCTGCGCGTCCATGCGGCTGGCGGTTGTTCCGTTCATGCCGTCACCTCTTCGCTGTCGCGCTGGCCGGGCGAAGGGGCGACGCCGATGAATTCACCGCGGTAGAAGCAGAGCGGATCGTGCGGATCGCTGCCGAACTCGGTGACGCGTCCGAGCAGGATGACGTGGTCACCGCCCTCATGGTTTGACCAGGGCGCGCAGGTCAGCCAGGCGAGCGAGCGATCCAGCAGCGGAACGCCGCCGACCCGGCGCCAGGCCGGCGCCGTCTCGGTCACGCGGCCGGCGAAATGATGCGCCAGATGGCGCTGGTCCGCCGCCAGCACGTTCACCGCGAATGGCGAGCCGGGCAGATGCTCGATCGCCCGCGACCGCCTGTCGAGGCAGATCAGCACCAGCGGCGGATCGAGCGAGACCGAGGTAAAGGAATTGACGGTAAGGCCGCGCGGCCCCTGCGTCGCCGTCTCGTAGCTGACGACGGCAACACCCGTTGCAAAATGTCCGAGGCATCGGCGCAGCGCGTGCACCTGCTCTCGTGCGGCAGCAGCCGCCGCTTCCTCGCGGAGCGAAGAGTCCATGGCTTTGACCTCGACTGGTGGCGGGCTGCTATTCGGCGGCGCGCGCGGCGATGCCGCTGGCCGCGTCGGAAGCGTCCGGAAGGTCGTAGGTGGCCATGAACTCCTCGATCATTCCCTTCGACCGATCCCAGTCGAAATAGCGGAAGGAATGACCGCGGGTGACGAATGTCGCCCCGGAATAGAAGATCTCGTATTGCAGATGCCGCGAGCCGAATTCCGAGCCGATCGCATCCCACACCAGCTTGAACAGCTTGACCCGTTCGGTGGGGGAAACGGCCGAGGATCGCTGGGTCTTGTCGATGATGGAGGCGAACTCGGGATTGGCGAAATCATGCGCGCTGGACGGCAGCATGATCAACCCGCCGCCCGCGAGCGTGCGAATCGAATCGATGATCTCGGGATAGATCTGCTGCGCGACCACCTGCGCGGCGGACAGGATCGTCCGGCTCGGCACGAAATATTCGCCGTAGTTCTCGCCGGCCGCCTCCATGGCGATCACCATGCTCTCGATGGTGGTCGCTTTCGCGGCGAGCAGGCCGAGCGTCTCGCGCACCTGCGGGAAGTTGATGATGCCGTTGACCTCGGCGACCTTGCGCACCGCGCCCATCAGGAAGCGCAGCTTCACCATCAGCCGGATCTGACACTGGTAGTTCTGGTAGAGGTGCGCGCGTGTATCGAACCACTGCGCCTGCCCCATCTGGATGTCGCGATGGACGAACACCCGGCTCCAGGGAATCTTGACGTCGTCGAAGTAGAGGATGGCGTCGTTTTCGTCGAACTGGCTGGACAGCGGATTGTCGAAAACCGAGGTCGCCGCCTGCTCGTAGGACTTGCGCGAGAAGGCCTTCACGCCCTTCGCATTCATCGGCACCATCGCGGTGAAGGCATAGGCCTCCTCACCCGCCTGCAGCCCCATGAAGCCGGCGACCAGAAGCTCGTTGGCGAAGATCGCGCTGGTGCCGAGCATCTTGGCGCCGCGGATCGTGATGCCTTCCTGGTCCTCATCGACGATGCGCGCGACCAGGTCTTCGCCGGGCTGCGCCGAAGAGGCCTTGGAGCGATCGGCCTGCGGATTGATGATGACGTAGGAGAGATAGAGATCGTTGTCGCGGGCATATTCGAAATAGTCGACCAGCGCCTTCGCGCGCGCCGGATCGTATTTCTCGAACACCTTGCGGCCCATATACATGCCGGCGATCGACGAGCCGACATGGTCGGGCGAGCGGCCAAGCATGCCGCAGGTCGTTTCCGCCCAGGCTTCGAGCGCCTTGCGGCGCGCCACGAGGTCGCGGTGCGACTTGGGGAGCTGCCAGAGCCGATTGACGTTCTTGCCGCTGGTCGGCGAGACGAACGTCATCTTCTCCTGGTTCGCGGCCTGGTAGTCGTAGAGATTGCAGGCCGACGTCACCGAGCGCGCAAACGCCTCGTGCGTCGTGACGTCATCAACCTTTTGCGAATTGATATAGACGGCGCGTCCGTCATGCAGCGACCGACGATGATCGCTTCCCGTTTTCACCATAGCACTTCCTTGGCGTGCTGGTGGCGGGCGTCGAGCTGATGCTCCTTAACACCGACCGCTGGGCAAACTAATCGCGACCCAGCACATCTCGTCATCGAGTTCTGCGCATGGAAAGGGTCGCGTTGCCGGCAACCGTAGCGATTTCGCCTTCGCTGTCAAGGGCGTCGAAGCGGCGCGTCGCCGCAGCGGTCCGCGGGCCCCGCCCCGCGAGACCGCCCCAAGCTCATTTCTTGAGCTCGCCGTAGAGGTGCATGAGCTGCGCCGGCAGCACGTCGATACGGGGAACGCGCAGCGTGTGGCGGCCGCCGAAAATCCGGTCGAGCAGACGAAGCGAGCCACCGCCCATACCGAAGGCAAAACTGTCGATGCCGTCCCGCCGCAGCTGCAGCACGGCACGCCGCGCATCCTCGGCGAGATAGAGCGGATCCTCGACGTCGATGTCCGACGGCTCGCCGTCGGTCAAAACCAGCAGCACCCGGCGAAAGGCGCGGCGCCGCGCGAGGTAACGGCCGGCATGGCGTAGCGCCGAGCCCAGTCGGGTCGAATGACTGCTCGTCAGCGCGGCAAGGCGCGCGCGCACCACGGCGTCGAGCGGTTCGGCAAAATCCTTGATGCGCAAATAGCGCACCCGCTCGCGCCCTTCGGAGCTGAAGCCGTGGACGGCGATCGCGTCGCCGGCTTCCTGCATCGCCGCGGCCATGATCGCGGCCGCCTCGCGCTCGACGGCGAGAATCTGCCGACCCTGGCGGTCGCGGTCGGCGGTCGATTGCGACAAGTCGAGCAGCAGCAGGACGGCGACGTCGCGCGGTCCCGGCACGTCGCGTTGATAGACCCGCGCCTCCGGCAGAAAGCCGGCGCGACGCTCCGCCATCAGCGTGATGGCCGCGTCGATATCGAGCGTTTCGCCCTCCCGCTGTCCCTTCGTGCGGATGCGCCGGCCGATCGAGGCGTCGCGCGTCAGCGCGGCGACGTGGCGGCTTGCCTCCCCGCTCTCCGACGGGGGCGCCGTGGTGTTTCCAAGCGCCGGGGCGTCGGCTTCGAGGATCGTGACCCAATCGGGCCGCTCGATGCCGGCGGCATAGTCCCATTCCGGATAGGTCGCGACTGGAATGCCTTCGAGCGAGGCCACCGCCCGCCCCCGCGCCCGCTGGGCGTTGTCCGGTGTCGTCTCCTCCGAGCGCTTGCCATCGACCTCGTCCCTCCGCTCGATCCGCACGGAATCGACCAGCAGCTCGATCTCCTCGGTGGGTGCGTCGGGCTGATCGCCGAAATCCCACAGCGCGAGGTTGTCGTCGCGATAGGCCGGCTCGACCACATAGGTGCGGGCGTTGAACTGCAGCCGCATCTGGCCGAGATCGTTGCCGAGCAGCCCGCCGATCTCCCGGCTGATCGCGGGGTCGTGGATGCGGTGCGCCGCTTCGGCGAAGAGCGCCCTGCCCTTGGCAATCCAGGCATCGCCGTCTTCGTAGCGCGGATCGATCAAGGCGCGCGCCAGCCGCACCATCAGCCCGGCGGCCGTCGTGTGATCGGACGGCTGTGCGTGAAAGGGCAGCCAGAGCCGCCTTAGCCCCGGCATGGCGCGGAGCGCGAGCGCCTCGACGCGGGCATCCTCGATCAGCGAGACCAGCGCAAGCTGCAGCGGCTTCAGCTTGCCGACCGGAAACCGCACGGACGAATGGACGAAGTGCGCGCCCGCATGCGCGGCCGCCGCGCGATAGATCGCTTGCGCCTGCGCGCCTTCGAAACCGGGAAAGCTGTCGGGCAATCCTACGAGCCCGCCGATCAGCGAGGTGCGCCGCGGCACCGGCAACGCTTGCGGCGGCAATTTCCGGAAGCGCGGTCTCCGATTCCACATCGCGGCCATGCCGGCGGCAAGGCGCCGTTCCAGGCGGATGAAATCGCCGCCGGCGCGCCCCAGGCTGAGCAGGCGCGTCGACAAGGGATCGTCGAGGCTGAAGAAGGCGCGCCGGCGCGCGGTGCTGCCGCCGGCCGCGCGCAGGCCGCCCGCTATCCACGCGGCGAAATCGTCGGCCGCAGCCTCGGCCAGAAGCTGCTCCAGCCGGCCCAGAACCAGCACGACCGATTCAGGCGCAGCCTCCGCCAGTGCAATCAGCGCATTCAGCACGACACGACGCTCGGCAGACGCGCGCAGACAGGCGTCTGCCCTGGGCCACGCCACCAGCAGCGTCTGCGCGCTGCGGCTGCCGGCCTCGCGGCCGATCAGCCGCGCCGCCCCGCCGACCGCAACGAGATCGGCGAGCGGATGCTCGCGCGGCCAGCGCCCGGAAAGCTCGAGGAAGATACGCAGCGTGACATCGCCGAGGTTGGCCTCGAACAGCGCCAGCGCGGTTTCGTCCCACGCGCCGAGCTCGGCAACGTCGTTGCGGGCGTCCAGCGCGGCCTGGGCAGCCTGAAAGGCCGACGCCAGCGCATCGTTGCCCCGCAGCATCGTGGCGAGGCGTCGGCCGGAGCGAAAGCCTTCGAGGGAACGGATTTGCGCAACCGGCACGACGCCTCCGGACTTTTTACTCACGCTGGACGCGCGCTAGACGCACGCAGAAATCGTGTCGCGCAGCGCGTTGCGGATGTCGGCATCGTCGGTCAGAGGAATGACGATGCTGGCCTCGCAGGCATGGTTGAGGTCGATGCCACCGCCGATCAGCCGTCCCGCGTTGATCAGCATGCGGGTCGATGCGCCCTCGTCGAGCCCCTGCCCTTTCAAATTGCGGCTGTGCATTCCGATGGCAACCAGCATGTCCGCGACAGCGCGATCAATGCAGGCTTCGCGCGCCACGATCTCGGCCTCGACAGCATTGTCCGGATAGTCGAAATCGAGCGCTGCGAAACGCTGCTTGGTGGATTCCTTGAGATCCTTGATCGCGCTCTGATAGCCGGGGTTATAGGAGATCACGAGCTGGAAATCGGAATGGGCGTGGATCAGCTCGCCCCGCTTCTCCAGGGCCAGCACGCGGCGGTCATCGGTCAAAGGATGGATCACGACGGTGGTGTCCTGGCGCGCTTCCACGATCTCGTCGAGATAGCAGATGGCGCCGAACCGCACCGCGGTGGTCAGCGGCCCGTCATTCCAGACGGTGCCCTGCGGATCGAGCAGCCAGCGGCCGACCAGGTCGGCCGCGGTCATGTCCTCGTGGCAGGCGACCAGGATCAGCGGCCGCCCCAGCCGCCAGGCCATGTATTCGATGAAGCGCGTCTTGCCGCAGCCGGTCGGCCCCTTCAGCATCACCGGCATGCGGCTCGCATAGGCGGCACTGAACAGCGTGATCTCCTCGCCGATCGGCCGGTAATAGGGTTCCTCGACGATGCGGTATTGATCGAGCAGCAATGTCGCGTCGGACAATCCTGAAGTCCTCTTTGTCTTGCTCCGGATTCGTGGCGATCCGAAATACCCGGGGGCCTTGCGATGCGGCGTCAGGAAGCGAGCAGCTCCTTGAGCTTGGAGTCGATGAAGGCGACGTCGACCGGATTGGTTCCGGGGCCGCCGGCGAAATGGCCCCAGACCGATGGCACCGGCACGAACTTCGCGTTCGGCATATGCGCAACCTCGAACTCGCTGTCTTCAGGGGGGAAGTAGAGGTCGGTCTGGCCCGGCATCACGTAGGCCTTGGCCTTGATCGCCTTAAGCGCCGCCCTGAAGTCACCCTTGTAGATCTCGTTGGCGCTGATATCGCCGTTCTGCCAGGTCCATAACATCGTGAGCAGGTTGTTCGGATCCTTCGGCAGGAAGAAGCCCTCCCAGAACGCGACCAGGAAATCTTCCAGCGACGAAAAGCCCAGCGTCTTGATGTCGAGCTCCTGGCGATAGAACGCCTGCGAAAAGCCCCAGCCCGCATAGACGCGTGCAGCGGCGCGCAAGCCGCGCGCCGGCTTCTCGGTGTACCAGCCCTCCTTCCAGGCGGCGTCCGCCGTCAGCGCGGCCTTGACGCCTTCGAGGAAGACGAAATTATGCCGGGAGCATTTGGCCGAGCCGCAGAACGGGGCAATCAGGTCCATCATGTCGGGATAGAGCGCGCCCCAGTGGAAGGTCTGCAGCGCCCCCATCGACCATCCGACCACGAGGCGAATGTGCCGGATGCCGAACTTCTCGGTGACGAGACGGTGCTGGGCGCGGACGTTGTCGTAGGCCGTCACCTGCGGAAAACGCGGCCCATTGTAGGGCTCCGGCGTGTTGCTCGGCGAGGACGACAGGCCGTTGCCGAACATGTTGGGGATAATGATGAAGTATTTGGCGGGGTCGAGCGCCATGCCCTCCCCGACCAGCCACTCGTTGTCGTAATGCTGGCCGGAATACCAGGTCGGATAGACGATCACATTG
Source organism: Bradyrhizobium sp. NP1 (assembly GCF_030378205.1). Classification (NCBI taxonomy): domain Bacteria; kingdom Pseudomonadati; phylum Pseudomonadota; class Alphaproteobacteria; order Hyphomicrobiales; family Nitrobacteraceae; genus Bradyrhizobium; species Bradyrhizobium sp. NP1. The sequence continues at coordinate 2,987,219 of NZ_CP127385.1, read as the reverse complement.
TCCTTGGCGGCATTGAGCTTGCCGAAGGTCTTGTAGGCCAGCTTGCAGTCGCGGATCGTCGCGCCGCGCTGCAGCACGACGTTGCCGAGATCGAAGATTTCATAGTCGATACTCATTTGATCACCTCTCGCATTTCCGGTGATACGACGCACTGACGCCCTGTCTGAGCATGCATCCGGCTTTCCGGATCATGCTCCATCTGCCGGGCCTCTCCGGTCCGGCAGCTCACGCTTCAGACATGGCAACGACGAGAGAGCGGGCTGATGCCGCAAGGCGCGGAGCATCAGCCGGCTCCCGTCGCGCCCACCCGTCCGCTCAGCGATGCGCGACCTTCTTGTTCGGAATGCCTTCGATCGGGCATTCCTCGGTGCCGACGCTGGAGCGCGTCATCGCCTCGACCTTTTCCCGCGTGCCTTCGGGATCGGTGATCCAGTTCTTGTAGAAGGTATATGGGCACACGGCATGGCCCCGGTCCCCGTCGCCGGAGTTGATCAGTCCGGTGTAGCCGCGGTGCATCAGCTTGAAAAGATGATTCTGCGACTGCATGTTGCGCCGTGCATCGCGGATCAGCGACACCGAAAGCTGCGCGTACTGGATGCCGTTCTCCTCCGTCCCGCATTCGCCGAGCGTGCGGCCGTCGAAGCCGATGATCGAGGAATGCCCGAAATAGGAGTAGACGCCGTCGAAGCCCGAGGCGTTGGCCACCGCCACGTAGCAGTTGTTGGCCCAGGCCATCGACTTCGAGATCAGGATCTGCTGCTCCTTGGCCGGGTACATGTAGCCCTGGCAGCGGATGATCAGCTCGGCGCCGCGCATCGCGCAGTCGCGCCAGATCTCCGGATAGTTGCCGTCGTCGCAGATGATCAGGCTGATCTTCAGCCCCTTCGGCCCGTCGGAGACATAGGTGCAATCGCCGGGATACCAGCCCTCGATCGGCACCCAGGGCATGATCTTGCGATACTTCTGCACGATCTCGCCTTTGTCGTTCATGAGGATGAGCGTGTTGTAGGGTGCCTTCTTCGGATGCTCCTCGTGTCGCTCGCCGGTCAGCGAGAACACACCCCAGGTCCGCGCCTTGCGGCAGGCATCGGCGAAGATCTTGGTTTCCTCGCCGGGGACGGTGGACGCGGTCTCGTACATCTCCTTGGAGTCGTACATGATGCCGTGGGTCGAATATTCCGGGAAGATCACGAGGTCCATGCCGGGCAGGCCCAGCTTCATGCCCTCGATCATTTTCGCGATGTTGTGCGCGTTCTCGATCACCTGCGCCTTGGTATGCAGGCGCGGCATCTTGTAGTTGACCACGGCGACGCCGACCGTGTCCTTGCTGCTCGATATGTCTCCATGCAACATGAGTTCGACTCCCTTTCCAAGTGAACGTTTGCCTTTGCGTTAAACCGCCATGTGCCGGTGAATGAGCTCGTCACTGAGCTCGGCGATGTCTCCCTTGGCGACCACCCGTCCCTTCTCCAGCAGCGCAAAGCGCGTCGAGGAGCGCCGCGCGAACGCAACATTCTGCTCGACCAGCACCACCGTGATTCCGTGCTCGCGGTTGAGCCGCGTGATGACCTCCTCTATCTGCTCGACGATGTTGGGCTGGATTCCTTCGGTCGGCTCGTCGAGCAGCATGACCTTGGGCTGCGCGAGCAGCGCGCGCGCGATCGCAAGCTGCTGCTGCTGGCCGCCGGAGAGATTGCCGCCGGGGCGATGCAAAAACTCCTTCAGGATCGGGAAGAGCTCCATGACCCACTCCTCCAGCCCCTTGCTCGCCCGCGCCGCGAAGGTTCCGAGCATCAGGTTTTCGCGCACCGTGAAGCGCGGCAGGATGCCCCGACCCTGCGGCACATAGGCGATCCCCGCTTTGGCGCGCTGATCGGTGCGAAGAAAGGAGATGTCGGCGCCGTCGAGCAGGAGACGGCCGGTCACCCGGTCCATCAGGCCGAGGATGCTGCGCATCAGGGTGGTCTTGCCGACGCCGTTGCGGCCCAGCACGGAGAGGAACTCACCCGCGCCGACCCGCAGGTTGATGTTCTGCAGCGCGCGGCTGTTGCCGTAGAAGGCGTCGACGTCGGCGAGCTCAAGCATTGGTGATGCCTCCCGAGCCGAGATAGGCGCGTTTGACCTCCGGATGCGCCTCGACCTCTGCAGCCGTTCCCTCGGCCAGCAGCTGGCCGAGATGCATCACCGAAATGACGTCGCCGATCGCCTTGACGAACCCCATGTCGTGCTCGACCACGACCAGCGTGTGGCGGCCCTTCAGCCGCGCGAACAGCTCGGCGGTCTTGCGGGTCTCCTGCGCGGTCATGCCGGCGGTCGGCTCGTCCATCAGGATCAGCTCGGCGTCCTGCGCGATCAGCATCCCGATCTCGAGCCACTGGGTCTGGCCATGCGACAGATGCGCCGCCGGCCTCTCCAGCTGATCGGCAAGGCCGATCATGTCGGCCAGCTTCTCGATGTCGTGCCGGCTCAGGCGCCGGTCGTCCCAGCGCAGGTTGCGCCAGACCCCGGTGCGGCGGGCGCGCGCGACCTCGAGATTCTCGCTGACCGTCAGTTCGCGAAAGACGCTCGGCACCTGGAATTTGCGCCCGACGCCGGCGCGCGCGATCTCATGTTCCTCGAGATCGTTGAGCGTGGTGCCGCCGAAGGTCACGGTGCCTGCGGTCGGCTTGATCTTGCCGCAGATGATGTCGAGCGCAGTGGTCTTGCCGGCGCCGTTCGGTCCGATCAGGCAGCGCAGCTCGCCCTTGCGAACGCTCAGATTGAGGCCGTTGAGCGCCTTGAAGCCGTTGAAGCTGACATTGACGTCCAGCAGATCGAGATAGGCAGTCATATCCGGCCCTCCGTCTGCTCGAGGCTCTGCACCATGGCCGAAGCCGGCTGCCGCCGCCGCGTCAGCCATTGCCAGAGCGTGTGCATCAACCCGGCAAGGCCCTTGGGCAGGAAGAGCACCACGAGCACGAACAGCGCCCCCATCACCAGCGTCCAGGTTTCGAGGAAGGCCGCCGTTTCCGACAATGCGCCCTGCATGCCCGCCACCAGCACAGCGCCAAGGAAGGCGCCGACCAGGCTCTGCCGTCCCCCGACCGCGCACCACACCACGACCGAAAGGCTGAGCGGCACGCCGAGAAAGGTCGGCGAGGCGAATTCCATCACGATGGTGTAGAGCATGCCGGCAAGGCCCGCGATCGCGGCCGACAGCGCGAAGACGAAGATCTGATAGGCGGCAACATCGTAGCCGAAATAGCGCACCCGGCTCTCATGGTCGCGGATCGCCTGGACGATCAGGCCAGCCTTGCTCTTGGTAAAGGCAAACGCGACCACGAGGCTGAGGGCGACGCAGGAGGCGACGAGGTAATAGGTCGCCCGGCCATAGGCGTCGAAGGCGAAGCCGAAGATCTCGAGCTGCGCGAGATCGGTGATGCCGTTGAAGCCGCCGGTATAGCTCTGCTGGTCGATGATGACGAGGTTGAGCACCACCATGGTCGCGAGCGTGATGATGGCGACATAGACGCCGGTGACGCGGCTGCGGAACACGAACCAGCCGAGCGCCGCCGCCACCAGCGCCGGCACGGCGATGCCGGCGACAAGCGCGAAGGTCAGCGACTTGAACGGCACCCAGAACCACGGCAGCCGCTCGACATTGTTCCACACCATGAAATCAGGCAGGCCGCCCGAGCCGGTATGCACCGGGATGGTTTTCAGCTTCAGCGCCATCGCCATCGCATAAGAGCCGAGCCCGAAGCTCATCGCCTGCCCGAGGTTGAGGATGCCGCCATAGCCCCAGGACAGCGCCAGCGACACCGTGAGAATGCCGAGCACGAGGTAGCGCGCGACCTTGTTGAGCAGGAAGTCGTTGTTCAGCAGAAGCGGCAAAGCGAACACCAGCGCGCAGACCACCACGATCGGCGCGATCTGTGCGGTCAGGCGGTGCAGGCCTAGGAATGTGGGCAGCTTCGAAGACATAGGATCTTTCGTCAGGCACGCACGCGCGCGGTGAACAGGCCTTGCGGCCGGAAGCGGATCAGGACCACGATGGCGAGCAGCACGATCGCCTTGGCCACCGTGTCGTTCTGCAGGAAGGCGATGGCGCCGGACAGTTCACCCAGGATGAAGGCGCTCGCCACGGTTCCGGCGAGGCTCTGCACGCCGCCCAAGACCACCACCATGAAGGCGTCGACCACATAGCCGGTGCCCATTTCCGGCGACACGCTCTTGAGCGGCGAGACCAGCGCGCCGGCGAGCCCCGCAAGCCCCGCACCGTAGGCGAATGTCAGCGCATAGACGCGCCTGGCATTGATGCCGAAGGAGGCCGCGACCGAGCGATCCTGAATGATCGCGCGCAGCTTCATGCCGATCGTGGTGCGGTTCATCAGGAGCCAGGTCAGCGCGAACAGCGCCAGCGCGACGAAGAACAGGAACACGCGGTAGGACGACACGGGAACGCCGAGGACCTCCATGCTGTCCGACAGCGCCGGCGGCAGTTGCACGTAGCGGAGCTCGCTGCCGACCGCGAGCCGCACCGCCTGCTGCAGCATGATGCCGACGCCCCAGGTCGCCAGGATGGTGTCCAGCGGACGGTTATTCAGAAGACTGAGCACGTAGCGCTCGATGACCCAGCCGAACAGCGCGACGACGAGGAAGATCGGCACCAGGCTTTCGAGCAGGCTGAGGCCGAATTTGGTCTGGAACAGCCACGCCGCATAGGCGCCGAGCATGACGAACTCGCCATGGGCGAGATTGATGATGCCCATCGCGCCGTAGATGATCGACAGCCCGAGCGCGACCAGCAGCAGGATCGAGCCGATGCTGAGGCCTGTGACGATTTGCTCAATGAACTGATCCACGCTTGACGTCTCCAGCATCAGGCGCGGCAGCCGCAACGCTCACGCGCTGCCGGCTGCCGCCAACGCCGTTTGGGTTTCAGCTCTTCTCGACCAGTCCCTTGTCGGTACAGACCTGCCCGGGATAGGCGGCATAGGGCACCGGCTTCAGCCATTCCTTGGCCTCGACCAGGATTTCGAACTGGCCGTTCGATTTCGCCTGCGCGATCTTGGGCCACAGCCACGTGTGCAGGTTCTCGGGCTCCAGGCGAACCTTGCCCTGCGGCGCGATCGTCTCCTGTCCCTTGACCGCATCGCGAATGGTGGGGGGCGTGAGGTCGCTCGTCGCAAGCTTCTCCACCGCCTGCTTGAACAGATAGGTCTGGAAGTAGCAGGCCTCGGAGACGAAATGCGTGACCTTGTCGGCGCCCCAGCGCTTCTTGTAGGCCTCGACGAATTTCTCGTTCTCGGGCGACTTGTACACCATGAAGTACGGCGCCGAGGTGAAGTGACCGGCGGCCGCCTCGCCGCCCATCGCCGCAACCTCGTTCTCGGAGGTGGTCAGGCTCGCCATCGGCATCTTTTCCGGATCGAGTCCCGCGGCGCGATACTGACGGTGCAGCGCGACCACGGAATCGCCGACCACGGTGGAGAAGATCACGTTCGGCTGCGTCGAGCGGATCTTGTTGATGACCGATGAAAACTCGGAATGGCCGAGCGGCACATATTCTTCCGCGACAACCTCGCCGCCGTATTTCTCCAGCAGCTTCTTGCAGTAATTGTTCTCTTCCTTCGGGTAGATGTAGTTGGAGCCGATCAGGTAGAATTTCTTGCCGAACTTCTTGATCAGCCAGGGAACGAATTCATCCTGCTGCTGGTTCGGCACCGCGCCGGTATAGATGACGTTCTTCGAGCATTCGCGCCCCTCGTAGAGCGTCGGGTACCAGTAGAGATTGTTCTGCCGCTCGAACACCGGCAGCACGGCCTTGCGGCTTGCCGACGTGTAGGAGCCGAACACGCTGACGCATTTGTCGCCGACCACGAGCTTGCGCGCCTTTTCCGAGAAGGTCGCGGGATCGGATGCCGGATCCTCGACGATCGGCACGATCTTGGCGCCCTTGATGCCGCCAGCCGCGTTGATTTCCTCGATCGCGAGCAGCGTCGCCTTGTTCAGCGATTCCTCGATGATCGCGGTGGTGCCTGTCAGCGAGAACAATACGCCGACCTTGATCTCTCCATTGGCCGCCCGCGCCAGATCCGCATTCTTGATCCAGATGTGCGGGAAGCCCGCCCCTCCGAATGCCCCCAGTGCTGCCGCGCTTTTCATCAAAGCACGCCGTGTAATGTGCATGTCCCACTCCCTTGGATGAAAAACAAAAAAGCCCTCCCGATGCGCGCTGACGCGAGCATTGGGAGGGCTTTGTTGCCGATTGTATTGTTGACGGCGTCGTCGCCGCCGATCCCCGCTATTGGGGATTAGTGTTGGTTATCATAGCCAAGCAGTTCGAACGAGTCAACGATCGCCGCCGCAACAGCGCTCGCGGACACGCGACGATCCATCGCCTGCCGACGAATGAAGCCATAGGCTTCCGTTTCAGGCATTCGCCGCGTCGCCATCAGGATTGCCTTGGCGCGTTCCACCGTGCGGATCGAGCGAAGGTTCTCGTCGAGCCGCTCGATCTTGCTGCGCAGACGCCGCTCATAGCCGAACTGGCTGCGCGCCAGCACCAGGCTCGAAAGCACCGCATTCGTCGTGAACGGGCGCGCCAGCACCGCATCCGGCGTCGCGTTCGCCAGCGCATCGGCCTGGATCGGATCGTTGGGCGGAACGATGACGACGAGCGCGGAGCGCGCATCGCCCGGGATCCACGGCAGCCGTCGCGCGAGATCGGCGCTATATTCGCAATAGACCACGTCGGCATCGCCGGGCACGGTTTCCGGCATCGGCCAGATCTGGCGTGCCCGCATCCTGAAGCGCTGCAGCTCACGCAGCAGGAAGCTGGTCTGGTCGTCGCCCGGCGCGACGACAACCGCGGTCAAATCCGCGAGTTCCTGCACCATCGACTTGCGGCCGACCGGCTCGCGGTTACTGGCTGGCTTGCGCAAAATATCGGTCATCGGAGCTTACCCCGCATACCCGGCCGCGCGTCCGTAGCCGATGAGGAACGGATCGGCGTGCACCGCTTCCCTGGATTCATTGATGATGTCGAACTGACCCTTGCGATTGGCGCGTCCGATCCGGGTCCACAGGTCGGTGTGGCCCGACATCGGATCGACAGTAACGGCCCCCTGCGGGGCGTCGAAGCTGATGCCGAGCACCATGGCGCGCAACACTTCGGTGTCAAGCGTGTTGGCCTGCTCCAGCGCGCGGGCGAACAGGTACATCTGGAAGTAGGACGCCTCGGCGCACATGTTGGTCGAGACGTCGTTGCCGAAACGCTTCTTGTAGCGGCTGACGAAGCAGTCGTTGGCGTGGCCTTCGATGCCCTGGAAATAGGATGCGGCGGTGATGTGCCCTTCGCCGACATCATGTCCCATCGCCGCGATTTCCGCCTCCGTCGTGGTGAGGCTCGCGATCGGCATCATCTTGGGATCGAGGCCGACATTGGCGTAGGCCTGGTAGAGATAGACCGTGCTGTCGCCGACCACGGTGGAGAAGACCACGTCGGGCTTGACGCGGCGAATATCCTGCACGATCGGCAGAAAATCCTGCCAGCGGGCGTGGACGCTGACATAGCGTTCGCCGACCACGGAGCCGCCATTGGCGGTGAGCAGCTCGCGCATCACGCGGTTGGATTCGCGGGGATAGATGTAGTCCGAGCCGACGAAATAGAACCGCCCGCCATAATTGTCCATCAGATAGCGGCATAGCGACAGGCTGTTCTGGTTGGGCGAAGCGCCGGTATAGATGACGTTCGGCGAAGCCTCGAAGCCTTCATAGAGCGTCGGGTACCACAATAGCCCGTTCAGCCGCTCCACCACCGGCAGCACGGCCTTGCGGCTCGACGAGGTATAGCAGCCGAAGATGGCATTGACGTCATCCTCGATCATCAGCCGCTTGGCGAAATGGCCGTAGGCGATGGAGTCGGAGCCCGGATCGTAGGCCACCGGCACCAGCTCGCGGCCACAGATGCCGCCGGCCGCGTTGATTTCCTCGATCGCAAGCTGCGTGCCCTGGTACTGGGTTTCCTCGATCACCGACATGAAGCCGGTGCGGGAAAACAGCACTCCGATGCGCCACGGGGCCGATGTCGCCTGCGGGTGGTTCAGCATCTTGCACTCCTCGATCACAAGGAGAGTCGGGGAAAGAAAATGTCGCCGAGCGCGACTTTTGCGAAAAGATTGCACGCGATATGGGCCGAGGCAAGTACTTGTTTGATTGCTTTGGCGTCCAAGCACTTTCCCGTTCAGCCCGCCCCACCGCTCACCGGGGGGCTCAGCAATCGTCGACCGGCCATTGTGTCCGTTGCCGGCGCGAGGCGCTACCGCCTCGCTAGGCGGCGAGCGCGTCCTGATTGATCTCGCCCTTGGCAAGCGCGGTCAGCGTCGCATCGGCTCGCTTCTCCTCCTCCAGGCTGTCGTGCAGCATGCGCTGGTCGTCGCGCAGGTCGAGCTGGCCGGCGAGCGCCGCGGCGCTGCCATAGGCGGCGATCTCGTAATGTTCGAGCTTTTGCGCCGAAGCGAGCAGGCCGGCGTCGCGCAGATCGTCACCTTGCAGGATCGCGACCATCTTGGCGGTCTCCTGAATCAGCGCCTGCATGGCCTGGTCCGTATGCGCTTCGTGATCCACCCCATGCTTCTCCAGGATCGCGCGCAGCCGTTGGTCCTGCGCAACTGTTTCGCGCTGATGCCGTTCGAACGCATCCTTCAGCGACGGGTGCGAGGCGATCTCGGCCATCCGGCTCAGCGCCTGGCCGAGCATTTGCTCCACACTGACGAGTTCCTGCAGCTCGGCGACGTACATGTCCCTGAGATTATTGATCTGCATGGCATCACCCTTTCGTTGCTTGTGTCCGCGGACGCGCGGTGTTGGCCTAGTCGTCCCGGCCGGTTCCGTGCGCGTCATGGAACACCGATGCGCTGGCACAACGCGTGCCCAGGCCGACGGTTCTTATCGCCGGCTCCGAAAGGGTCAGATTGCCACGGCGGCTTCGCCTCGCTGGTCGGTTGGAAGGCGATCAATCGCTACGGCGGGCTGGCATCGCACGCTGCTTCCGCACGTCGTCGAGCTGTCAGCCGAATGCCGACAAACCGGGCTGCGAGCAAAACAAAAAAGAGCGACGGTGTGTGGCCCCCGCAACGAAGGGGGTGCCAACGTGCGGAACTGGCGCTGGTCTTTAAGCGCCTGCCGAGGGCAGGCTTTCCGCCGCAATGGCGACGATCTCGGCAAGCCTTTGCCGGATGCGGGACGGCGCCTGGCGCAGCAGTGAATTGATCCGTTGCATGACCGATTTCTCTTCCGTCGCCGGCGCAAGAGCTGCCGACAACACCATGATCTGCAACGAAAAATGGCCTCTGGCAGGGCGCCTGTCGAGCGGCGTGGAAAAATAGCAATGGCCGCTTTGCGCAAGCCGCCGGAGACGATGGCTTTGTTGTCCGAAACAGGCTCCCGGCGATCAAAATCTTCTTTTCGATCATCCGCCCCGATGTGGTGGTTGAAGCCTTCGGGGGCCCCGGCTGCTAGCCCGGCTTGACGCCGAAGGCGCGCTCGAACCGCCGGGAAAAATCCGGCCAGACCTCCGGATTGACGACGCGCGGCGGCCGCTTGCCATCGAGCGCGTCAAGGATCTGCTCGGCCGCAATCCGGCCCATATTCTCGCGCGCCTCGCGGGTAACGCCGGCGGTATGCGGGCTCGCCAGCACATTGTCGAATTGCAGCAGCGGATGATCCGGCGGCGGCGGCTCCTTGGACCAGACGTCGAGGCCGGCGCCGGCAATCCGCCTGTCGCGCAAGGCTTCGTACAGCGCCGCTTCGTCGTGGATGAAGCCGCGCGCGGTGGTGACAAGGAAGGCGTGCGGCTGCATCAGCGCAAACTGGCGCGCGCTGATCATGCCGCGGCTCTCCTTGGTCAGGGGGCAACTGATTGACACGAAATCGGAGCGGCGCAGGAGATCGTCGAGCTCGACCTTCTCGCCGCCGCGCGTCGCCATCTCGGTTGCGGAGAGATAGGGATCGTAAGCGAGCACGTTCATGCGCAACAGGCCGCGGCAGAGCTCGGCGATGCGGCGGCCGACATTGCCGAGCCCGATGATGCCAACGGTCTTGCCCGACACCTCATTGCCGATCAGCGCGTTGCGATCGACATTGTGCTCGCGGCGCAGCGCACGATCCGCCCCGATGATCCGCTTCGACAGCGTGAGCATCATCGCCAGCGCATGCTCGGCGACCGAGTTGGCGTTGCCGCCCGACTGGTTGACGACGAGCACGCCGGCCGCGGTGCAGGCCTCGACATCGACGGGATCGTAGCCGGCGCCATTGCTGGAGACGATCAGGAGGTTCGGCGCACGCCGCAACAGGTCGGCATCGACATGGAAATGGCGGGCGAGTTCGTCGCGCGCCGCCCCGATCTGATAGGCATGCGCGGCCGCGAGAACGGGCGCAGAGACATCGTCGGGACTTTCGTTCTCTAGCCGGTCGAGCCGCACGTCGGCGCGGGCTCTCAGGATCTTCTCATAGATCGGATGCGCGAGATATTTGACATAGAACACACGCTTGTTGTTGACGGACATTGACGACCTTTCGGGTTGGGAATTTTTTTCCGGCGAAATCATTCAGCCTTGATGCCGGCGGCCTTGATGATCGGGCCCCATTTCTCATAGTCGGCATGGATCTTGGCGTCGAAAGCCTGCGGCGAGCTGCCGATCGGCTGCGCACCGAGCTTGCTGAGCCGTTCCTTCACGGCCTCGGTGGCAAGAGCGGCAACAAAATCATGCGACAGCTTTGCGACGAGATCGCTCGCCATGCCGGCCGGCGCCAGCAAGCCCCACCACACCTCGGTGTCATAGCCCGGCACGGTCTCGCTCATGCTCGGCACGTCGGGCAGGAACGGCGCCCGCGCCGCGGTCGTAACCGCGAGCGCACGCACCGTGCCGGCGTGGAGCTGTCCGACCGATTCAGGGCCGTTGTTGAACGACATCGGAATCTGCCCGCCCAGGAGATCGTTGATCGCGGGCGCGCCGCCTTTATAAGGAATCGCCTCGATGTCGATCCTGGCCAGGCTCTTCAACAGCTCGCCGGCGAGATGGGTCGAGGTGCCCGTGCCCGCATGCGCAAAGGACAGGCTGCCGGGCTTCGCTTTCGCCTGCGCGATCACGTCGGCAACCGTCCTGAACGGGGAGTCGGCACGCACCAGCAGGATGTTCGGCGACGAAGCGAGCAGCGCGATCGGCGTGAAGTCCCTGAAGGTGTCGTAGGGCAGCTTAGGATAAAGGAAGGCGTTAGTGGCGTGACCCGAGGCGACCACGATCAGCGCATAGCCGTCCGGCGGCGACGAGGCCAGCGCCTGCGAGGCAACCACCCCACCCGCTCCCGGCCGGTTCTCGACCACGACGGTCTGGCCCCACTGCCGCGACACCACGTCGGCGAGCGTTCGCGCCAGAATATCGACGCCACCGCCGGCGGCATAAGGCACGAAGATATGCACCGGCCTGGACGGAAAGGCTTGCGCGGATGCGGTTGACGGGCCGGCCAGCATCATCGCGGCCACAACGGCGGCCAACAACCACCTGCCCATGACGATCCTCCCGGCATCCGGCGCTTCCGTCATACGCCTGCGCGACAGCGCCCTGTCGCGCAGCTCTAGGGGGTTGCAGCGCCGGCATGTTGACAATCCCGCCGGTCGCGTCAAGTTCGGCCGCAGACGGCGCCAGCCAAAGCGTCGCGGGAGAACAGGGAGAGCAACATGGCGGTCGCCGGGGCACCCACCTCGCCCGAAGCCTCTCGGGAGCCAAATCCGAACCCGGCTTCGGAGCAGAGCTGGCACGCAATCGTGCTGCGGACGCTCAAGCGCAACGAGGTCAGGCTCGTTCCCTACGTCCCCGACCGCGTGCTGACGCCCCTGATCAAGAGCCTGCACGCGGATTCCCATTTCACGACGTTCGCGACCGCGCGCGAGGAGGAAGCCGTCGGCATCGTCTCCGGCGCCTGGATGGGCGGCGTGCGCGGCGCCGTGCTGATGCAGACATCGGGCTTTGCGACGCTCGCCAATGTGCTGGCTTCGCTCGCGATACCCTACCAGATCCCGCTGATCATGATCGTCTCCGAGCGCGGCACGCTCGGCGAGTTCAACTACGGCCAGTCGCTGGTGTGCCGGACCATGCGGCCCGTGCTGGACTCGCTGGCGATGGAGCATCACACCATCACCCGGCTCGACGAGCTCGAATTCATCGCCGACCGCTCGATCAAGCAGGCCGTCACCACGCAGGCGCCGGTGGCGCTGATCCTCTCGCCACTTCTCACCGGCGGCAAGGTGTTCGACAAGTGAGCGATCGCATGAGCACGAACGGCACCAATCGCAACACCAAGGTGATGAACCGTTTCGACCTCACCTCGCGCCTCGTCGCCAGGTTGAAGAGCGAGGAAGCTGTGATCGGCGGCATCGGCAACACCAATTTCGACCTGTGGGCGGCCGGTCACCGCCCGCAGAATTTCTACATGCTGGGCAGCATGGGGCTTGCGTTTCCGATCGCACTCGGCGTGGCGCTGGCGCAGCCGACACGGCGCGTGGTCGCGCTCGAAGGCGACGGCTCGCTGTTGATGCAGCTCGGATCGCTTTCGACCATCGCGACGCTGGCGCCGGAAAACCTCACCCTGATCGTGATGGACAACGGCATCTACCAGATCACCGGCGGCCAGCCGACGCCGGCCGCGGCGGCGGCGGACATTGTCGCGATCGCCGCCGGAAGCGGCCTTGCCGACAGCGCCTGGGCCGCGGACGAGGAGGATTTCGAGCGCCTGGTCGAGCGGTCGCTGTCGACGGCGGGCCCGAGCCTGATCGCGGTGCGGATCGACGACAAGCCGGGGGTCGGAACCACGCGCCGGGACCCCGTCCAGATCAGGGAACGCTTCATGCTGGGGCTCGGGGTGCGACAACCTCTCTGATCTTTCTTAACCCCAATTTCGGCGTTCCATGCTATCCGGCAGGGATGAACCTGTTCCTGCGTCTTTCCGCCTGGCTGCTCGCGGCCGCCGTCACCTTCGCAACCCTCGGTCCCGCGAGCCTTCGGCCGCATTCGCCGCTGGGCCAGGACGGCGAGCACGCGCTTGCCTTCGTCCTGGTCGGGATCGCCTTCGGCCTTGCCTATCGGCGACACCGCTTCAACGTGTCGCTGATCGCGGTCGTGGTGATCGGCATCCTCGAGCTCCTGCAGCTGTGGGCACCGGGCCGCCACGCGCGGCTGGAAGATTTCGTCGTCGATGCGCTTGCCGCCTCCGCCGGCTTCGTCGTCGCCGCCGGACTGGACTGGAGCATGGACCGCTGGCGTCAATCGCGCGCCGCATCGTAACGCAAGAACCCCGCGGCAGTTGCCGCGGGCTGTTGTTCGAGGTGAGCGAAAGTTCATCCCTGCCGCATGCGGCTCCGCTGCGGCTCGCGCTCGGAATCGCTCGCGGCGCTGATCTCGTGATCGGCCATCATTTCCAGCGCCCGCACCATCGCCGAATGGTCCCAATTGCGTCCGCCATGGGCAACGCATGAGCTGAACAGCTGTTGCGCAACCGCCGTGCTCGGTAGCGACAGTCCAAGCGCGCGTGCGCCGTCGAGCGCCAGGCTGAGATCCTTCTGGTGCAACTCGATGCGAAAGCCCGGATCGAAATTCCGCTTCACCATGCGCTCGCCATGCACCTCGAGAATGCGCGACGACGCAAAGCCGCCCATCAGCGCCTTGCGCACCAGCGCGGGATCAGCACCGGCCCGTGACGCAAACAAGAGCGCCTCGCCAACCGCCTCGATGGTCAGCGCCACAATGATCTGGTTGGCAACCTTGGTGGTCTGCCCGTCGCCGGGCCCGCCGACCAGCGTGATGTTCTTCCCCATCTTCTCGAAGATCGGCTGCACCCGATCAAAGGCGCGCTGCGATCCGCCGGCCATGATGGTCAGGCTGGCCGCTTTCGCTCCCACCTCGCCGCCGGAAACCGGCGCGTCCAGATAATCGGCGCCGAGCGCCTCGATCCGCTTTGCAAACGCCTTGGTCGCGAGCGGCGAGATCGAGCTCATGTCGACGACGATCTTGCCTTTCGAAATGCCTTCGGCGACGCCGTTCGGTCCGAACAGGGCCGCTTCCACATGCGGCGTGTCAGGCACCATGAGAATGACGACATCGGATTCTTCGGCAACCTCCCGGCCCGAGCGGCAGGCGACGCCACCGCCTGCAACCAGCTCCGGCGCGATCGGGCCGGTGTCGTGCAGAAAGAGTCGATGGCCCGCCGCCTGCAGATGGCCCGCCATCGGGCGTCCCATGGTGCCGAGGCCGATAAAGCCGATATCGATCATGTCAACGCTCCCTTCAAGTGTCGCGCGTCAGCGCCGCGTACCAGCCAAGGCCGTCGACCGTCGTCGTTCGCGGCTTGTATTCGCATCCGACCCAGCCGCCATAGCCGAGCGAATCGAGATGACGGAACAGGAACGGATAGTTGATTTCGCCGGTGCCCGGCTCATTGCGGCCGGGATTGTCGGCAAGCTGCACATGAGCGATGCGCGCGAGATGCCTGTTCAGGCTGCGCGCGATATCGCCCTCCATCACCTGCATGTGGTAGATGTCATATTGAATGAACAGGTTGCTGGATCTGACCTCGCCGATGATCTGCGCCGCCTGCTCGGTCCGGCTCAGGAAGAAGCCGGGTATGTCGATCGTGTTGATCGGCTCGATCAGCAGCCGGATCCGCTCCCTTGCCAGTGCGTCCGCGGCAAAGCGCAGATTGCCGACCAGCACCTCGTTGAGCTCGAACACATCGCAATCGTCAGGCGCGATCCCAACCAGGCAGTTGAGCTGGCGGCATTCCAGCGCCCTCGCATAGTCGATGGCGCGCGCCACGCCGTCACGGAACTCCTCGACCCGATCAGGCATGATCGCGATGCCGCGCTCGCCGGCGGCCCAGTTGCCCGCCGGCAGGTTGTGCAGCACCTGAGTTAGTCCGTGACGCTGCAATTGTTCGCGCAGCTCGGCCTTCTCGAACTCGTAGGGGAAGAGATATTCGACGCCGGCAAAGCCGGAAGCCTTGGCCGCCGCGAACCGATCGAGAAACGGCAGCTCCGAAAACAGCATGGTGAGATTGGCGGCAAATTTCGGCATGACCTTCTCCGCTTGCTCACGCCGGGACCATTTCGCCCTGGGGCGTCGGGGCTTCGTCGAGCGGCAGATCGAGGACCTCCTCGAACTCGACGACGTTGTCGATCTCGCTGCCCATCGCGATATTGGTGACGCGCTCGAGGATGAACTCGACCACGACGGGCACGCGGTACTGCGCCATCCATTGGCGCGCAGTCGCAAACGCGGCCGGCGCATCGTGGGGATCGACGACACGGATCGCCTTGCAGCCGAGGCCTTCGGCGACCGCGACATGATCGACGCCGTAACCGCCAAGCTCGGGCGCGTTGACGTTGTCGAACGACAACTGGACCTGATAGTCCATGTCGAAGCCGCGCTGGGCCTGGCGGATCAGGCCGAGATAGGAATTGTTCACGACCACATGAATGTAAGGGAGATTGAACTGCGCGCCGACCGCGAGCTCCTCGATCAGGAACTGGAAGTCGTAGTCGCCGGAGAGCGCGACGATCTCCCGCTCCGGATCGGCCGCGCGCACGCCGAGCGCCGCCGGCAGCGTCCAGCCGAGCGGCCCCGCCTGCCCGGCATTGATCCAGTGGCGCGGCTTCTGGACGCGAAGGAACTGGGCGCCGGCGATCTGCGACAGTCCGATCACCGTGACGTAGCAGGTATCGTCGCCGAACGCCTTGTTCATCTCGTGATAGACCCGCTGCGGCTTGATCGGGATATCGTCGAACAGGCTTTTGCGCAGCATTGCGCGCTTGCGCTCCTGGCAGGCGGCCGGCCACGCCTGGCGCGGCTTGAGCTTGCCTGCCTTGCGCCACTCCCGCGCCACCGCGAGGAACAGTTCGAGCGCCGCCTTCGCATCCGACGCGATGCCGAGATCGGGATTGAACACACGGCCAATCTGCGTCGGCTCGATGTCGACATGCACGAAGGTCCTGCCCTTGGTGTAGGTCTCGATCGAGCCGGTATGCCGGTTGGCCCAGCGGTTGCCGATCCCGAGCACGAAGTCGGATTGCAGGAAATTGGCGTTGCCGTAGCGGTGGCTGGTCTGCAAGCCTGCCATGCCCGCCATCAGCGGATGGTCATCGGGGATGGCGCCCCAGCCCATCAGCGTCGGGATCACGGGCACGTTCACGGTTTCGGCGAAGGCGACCAAAAGGTCGGACGCGTCAGCATTGATGACGCCGCCGCCGGCAACGATCAGCGGGCGCTCGGCTGCGTTGAGCATCGCCATCGCCTTTTCGACCTGCTTCAACGTCGCCGCAGGCTTGTAGACCGGCAGCGGCGCGTAGGTTTCGTCGTCGAACTCGATTTCGGCCAGCTGC
Source organism: Bradyrhizobium sp. NP1 (assembly GCF_030378205.1). Taxonomy (NCBI): domain Bacteria; kingdom Pseudomonadati; phylum Pseudomonadota; class Alphaproteobacteria; order Hyphomicrobiales; family Nitrobacteraceae; genus Bradyrhizobium; species Bradyrhizobium sp. NP1. The sequence goes on along the minus strand of NZ_CP127385.1, from coordinate 2,970,805 downwards.
ACGTCGAGCGGCAGGTCGATCAGCACCGGGCCGGGCCTTCCCGAGCGCATCACGTGGAACGCCTGGCTAAACACGCGGGGCACCAGCGCGGGCTCGCGCACCGTCACCGCCCATTTGGTCACGGGCTTCGCGATCGCCTCGATGTCGACGGCCTGGAAATCCTCCTTGTAGAGACGAGCGCGCGGCGCTTGCCCGGTGATACAGAGGATCGGGATGGAGTCGGCGATCGCCGAGTAGAGCCCGGTGATCATGTCGGTGCCGGCCGGTCCCGAGGTGCCGATGCAGACCCCGATATTGCCGGCTTTCGCGCGGGTAAAGCCTTCCGCCATATGGGAGGCGCCCTCGACATGGCGCGCCAGGATGTGGCGGATCGAGCCCCGCGCTTTCAGCGCGGAATAGAGCGGATTGATCGCCGCACCGGGCACGCCGAAGGCGCACGCGACACCTTCCCGCTCGAGAATCCGCACCGCCGCATCGACCGCCCGCATCTTCGCCATGTCATGCCTCGCTGATGTTGGTTGGCCTGCGTGATGATCACGGCAGCCGCCAACGATCTCAACGCGATTGAGTTTGTTTCTCGCGATACGGAACGCGTTGCGAAAAAACGCGCCAAATCAGATGGTTGTGCTGGCGACGCGATGAAACGATGCGCCCGCCGGCCGCCATGACCCGCGCACGCATACGAATGCGCGGGCTTCCCGCGGTCACACGCGCGTTCTGTTCCCGCGGCGCTGATCGCGTCCGGGTCATGCCAACGGTTTCGCCCCGGAAGATGGAGGGCGCAGGGAAAGCCGGGCGCTTGACCGCACCCGCAGCCTCGTGCGCAAAGAATGAAAGCACACGAGTTCGTCACCACAGGCTTGGCCGCAACATCCGGCCTTCCCTGCGCAATGGTTTTAACGGTTTCCTTCGTGCTCTCCCCGGTGACCGGGCTTTCTTGCCACCGTCGCCCGCGAGAGCTTGCCTCTCGCGAACTTGGCATCAGCGTCGGGATGCCAGGACCACACGACTTCGCCGTCCGCGTCAGCATCACTCGTCAGTTGATGCCAAAGCGTCCATCGCATCCCGCTTCCTACGTCCGTGACGATCGCGATACGCCCCTCCTATCGGAGGCGGGACGCGGGAATTGAAGCCACTGATTTGCCCGACGCAACAAGCGGATTATTTTTTGGCAAAGGACTGGACGACCCAAATCACGTTGAACCGCCTCACGAAATTGGCTTTTACGCGCACGCGATCAGGCAAAGCCAAAACCGGCCGCGAACGGAAATTCAGTCGCGCAACCGCGCCTTGGCACGCGTGTCACGATCCGATTGCGCGGCACTCTCAGTTTCACGGAATTGTTCTGACGACGCGGAACCCGATGTAATTGGTTCGATCGTCTGCCCTCTCATTGGTACGTTCAGAAGATCGTAAAACCCAAGGACGATTATTCCAACTGCCTCCTCGCATCACGCGGAAGTCGCAAGCGCCGGTTGTCCAGGCACTGCCGTTCTGAGGCGCTTCCATATAGGTTTCGTTCCAGCAGTCCTCCGTCCACTCCCATGCGTTACCAAGCACGTCTGCCAGACCGAACGGATTGATCCCGAAGCTCCCGACTGGCGACGTCTGCTTTTTGTCCCAACGACTATCGCATCCGTCGCAATTGGCGTTGCCCGAGCCGATGGCATCTCCCCACCACCGCGCCGTCTGAGTACCCGCGCGCGCCGCATATTCCCACTCAGCCTCGCTCGGAAGGCGATACGGGCCATTACCCTCAACTGCTGTCTGGCTACGGATCTTACCATTCAACCATGCGATGTAAGCTTTTGCATCGCGCCAGCTTACGCACACCACTGGATCACGATCCGTTTGATTAAAGCCGGGATTCCGCCATCCAGCCTCGGGACGCCTGAGGTATCTATGGTCTATCCAAAGCGCGCAGCCTCCGTCGGCTGAATATCCTGTCTCGTCCACGAACGCGGAGAACTCGCCCCGCGTCACGAGGTGCCTTCCAACGGCGAAGGACTTCGAGATATCTACTTGATGCTGGGGAAGCTCGAACGCCATGACCGTTTTTGCGTATTTGGCTTCGCCAATTGGCACGGCCGCCGCGACGTCGCGCTGGATATCTTGGTCCGATGAACCCATCAGGAAGCGCCCTGCTGGAATCACGACCATTTCCGGACATTCTGAACAGTCGCGGAACGTCTGCCCCGCTTGCAAGGCTTGCTCGCCGGAACGGGCGACGGCAACCCAGCAAATAACAAGAAGCACTAACGAACTACCGAATATGTGCAGTGCGCGCATTGTTTCCCTGCTCGATACGCGGGTGGGCATCGCAGCAGTTGCGAGTACTGAGGAGCCGCGCCTGTGACCATAGCAGCCAACCCCACATACTCGCTCGCCCCCCGGTTTAAAATTTCCTCAAACACTACCCCTTCAAGTTCCATGGCCGCAATCACCGTTGAGTGCGACCACCTATGACGGGGACCAGGTCTGGTATGCGTCTTGGCGCAATCTGGATTGACTTCGCCTCGCCAACCGGCGCGTTCGTCGTTTACGATCCAATGAGTCGTATCAGGCGAAACCCAGGCATTGAGAAACCGCCATGGCGATAAGGAAATCTAACGCTGCGCCGACGGCAGCCCTTGCTCTCGGGCTTGTCCTCACACCGCCGGCTTTGGTCGCCATCGATGCGATCATCAACACGACCGCGTTGCTGGTGCCGCCGGCCGCCATCGGCAATCTCGGCTTCATGTCCCCGGCAATGGGCGAGCCGGCCGCACTCACGACCAGGCAATCGGACGCACTCAATGCGTACAACAATGCACTGAAAAACTTCGAGTCGGTCCTGAGCCAGCGCCGGGCACAGATCAATTCCGGTCAACAGCTCCCGAACCTGCCGGGACAGGCACTCTACCTCGCGCGCGTCGCCATGATGAGCGCCTACAAGGACCTCACCGACGCCCTCCCCTCCAAAATCGGACGGCCAAACAAGTTCGGAATCCCGCCGGCGTATTTCGACGCCGACAATGAGCCGCTGCTCGACGAGTACAGGAAACTTTTCGACATCATGGAGGCGCCGCCCGCGAGCGCGCAAAAATCAGAGACGCCATTCAAGGACGTTGTCGATTTGGGAACCGCCATTGCGCGAGCCAGGGGCCTTGATCCGGCGAATGCCGAGGCGGCAGGCCGCATCACCCTGGGGCTCTTCTATGCCGAGACGAACGGCAATCAAAACGCGGGGAATGGGCGCTCGAACAAATACAAGGGAAGCCTGCAAACGGGTCCGTCCGAAGATCAAAATGGCCGAACCAAGTGGGCAGCGATAAGAAAGACCATCGCAGCCTTTGATCCCGCCCTGGGCCTTCGCGATGACAAGGAGGAGGCGCGGATCGGCAATCTGGATCATCGGCTCAATCACTGGACCGCCGTGCGAGACGCCCTCATGAACGCACACGCGGATATTTTCCCGCAGGTGCCGGCGATCGTGAAAACGCTGCCGAATCCGATCGATCAAATGAAGTTCTTTGAACTCATCCAGATCATCCCCACGCCGACCAGGTCCGCACTCAGGTCAGGCAACCTCGTCAACTACCGAATTTCCGACCCCACGGTCATGGGATATCTGCGAAACAACAGCATCTTCGCCTTTGGACAGGCCGACAGGGCAAGAACATCCGCGACCTTCCGCGAAATTCTCGATGCGATGTGGCTGTTCAATGCGAAATTTGAACAAGCGCTTTCCAAATTCGACGAGATCAAGAAGCGCTAACGCGGCGCTTCGCGTGTCCGGATCATGCCTTAGGGCATCAGAGCGGACCGAGAATGGCCCATCGCGGCTCACAGAATTCCTTCACGGCGGCCGTGACACTGCTGCTGATGATGTTCCGCCGTTCGGGCGAGTCCATCTTGAGCTCTTCGTCCCGGTTGATGATCGAGCCCGCCTCCAGCAGGACGGCAGGCATCCGGGCCTTTCTCAGCACGACGAGCTCATCGTAGCTGTAGACGCCGGTTTCCTTGTTCAGCAGCGGGTGCTGATAATGCCCCATGATCGCCTGGGTATATTGCTCGGCATAATGCAGCCCCTCGGCCTTCATCTCCCTGCCGACCAGTTCGGCGAACGACAGGCTGGTCTTGAAGTCCGGATTGTTGCGGGAGACGAAGACGGAGTAGCCGCTGAAGCGGTCGCTGAAATGGCTTTTTTTGCCCTCGAACTCCCAGTTCTCGAGCATTTTGTCGGGCACGGAGTCATGGTGGATCGACAGCAGGAGATCGGCGTGCAGATCGTTGGCGGCGGCGACACGTTTGAAGAGGCTGGGCCTGGCCTTGCCCTCGGTCACGAGCAACCTGGTTTCCGCAAAGCCTTCGGCCTTCAGCTTCTCCGCGATCTGCCGTGCAAGGCGCAGATTGAAGGAGAACTCGGCGACATTACGCGCGCTGATCGCGCCTTCTGATTCGGCTGTATGTCCCACGTCCAGAACGATCCGGAATTTCGCGGGATTGCACGTTGCTGCGTCAGGCCTCGAATCGGAAGGGATCATGGCGGCTGGCCCCAGCGCGGCAAGCCGGACGGCGTGGGGCTTTGGCGGGGCGGCACGCCTGGCCGCTCTTGCCGAGGCGACGCGCTTTGCCGAAGCGACGCGCTTTGGCGAGGCGACGCGTTTGGGCGATTTGGCGTGTGTTGACGAGCCTTTGAAGACATCCGACAGCCAGCCGGCTTCGCTGACCTCGATTGGCAGCAGTACCAATGCCGCCATCGCGACGATGATGGAGCGGCGGCGGGGCCAAAATCCCGCGACCCTGCCGCCGAGAACACAAATGAACTCGCAGCGCTTCATGCCTGCCCCTCCGAAGCGCATCATAGCGTCTGATGGCGCCAGCGGAAGAGGCAGGCTACGTCCGTCCCGTCAATCGTGTCGATCTGGCGGGGTTAGCCCATTTCCGGTATATCCTGACAACCAGACAACTTCAGGGCCAGGACTTCGCACGCTCAGGCAGGCTTCGCCCCGGGCATCACGCCGCCGAGCGCAAGCGTCAGCTCGGCCGCCACCTCGGCGACCGTCTTGCCGAGCGTCGGTAGCCGCTCGTCGGTGATGCGGCTCGTCATCCCGGAGACGGAGATCGCGGCGAGCGGCTCGCCGCAGTCATTGTAGACGACGGCGGCGACGCAGCGTAGGCCCATCCGCGCCTCCTCGTCATCGACGGCATAACCCTGCCGACGGACGGTTGCGAGCTCGGCAAACAGCGCGCTCGGCCGCACGATCGATTTTTCCGTGAGCCGCGGCATGCCCTGGCGACGGATGATGGCGTTGACATCGTCGTCACCATAGGTCGCGAGCACGGCCTTGCCGACGCCGGAGGCCACCATCGCCACGCGGCCGCCGACCTTGGTCAGCGAGCGCATGATCTCGCGGCTTTCGATGCGCGTCAGCACGATGATCGACTGGTCGTCGACGACGGCGAGATTGGCGGTCTCGCGGGTCTGGTCGCGCAGCTTGCGCAAATAAGGCATCGCCTGCGCCACGAAGTTGCGGCGCCGCGTGAAGGTCGCGCCGACCGCAAAGCTCTGCGCGCCGATGTGCCATCTTGAGCAGGTGCGGTCGAACTGCACGAAACGGCGCTTTTCCAGCGTCGTCAGCAGGCGATGCACGGTGGAGGGCGACAGGCCGGTGCGAACCGCAAGGTCGGTCAGCCGGTAGCCTTCATCGTCTTCGGCCAGGACTTCAATGATGGAAAGCGCGCGATCGACCGACTGGACGCCGCCGTCCCGGCCCTCCGCGGCGCGCTCGGGGCTGGACTTCGGCTCGGGCCCGTTCCGCCGGATTCCATTCCGCATCATCGCGACCTGCCTTCATTGGTTCAAGTCAGACGGTGGATGGCACTTGGCGCACTATTCCGTCATGCCCGGGCTTAGCCGTCCGAAGGACGGCGTCGCTTCCGCTCGCCTATGTCCCGGCCATCCACGTCTTATCTCCAAACGAAGCAAGACGTGGATGCCCGGCACAACGCCGGGCATGACGAACTCAATGCCTGACGGCCTTGATCAACAAGGCCCGCCTTCGTCCGATCAGAGCAGGCCCGCGCCGCGCGCCCACTTGTACTTGGCCCCCAGCACCTCGACCGGAAGCTCGGTCGAATAGGCGTAGGCGGGGATGCCATGCATATAGAGATATTCGGCGGCCTCCTCGACCTCGACGTCGCCGGCGAGCGAGGCGACCATCGGCTTCACGAAGCCCTTGGCCTCCATCTCCTTCTTCACTTCGACCATGTTGCGCGCGAACACCATCGGCGGCGTCACGATGGTGTGCCAGTAGCCGAGGATCAGCGCGTGGATGCGCTCATCCGACAGGCCGAGCTTGACCGTGTTGACATAGGTGATCGGCGGCTCGCCGCCGGTGATGTCGACCGGGTTGCCGGCGGCACCGAACGGCGGGATGAACTTGCGGAACGCCGCGTCGAGATCCGGCGGCATCGCCATCAGTTGCAGGCCGTTGTCGACCACGGAGTCCGAGAGCAGCACGCCCGAGCCGCCCGCGCCGGTGATGATGAGGATATTCTCGCCCTTCGGCGTCGGCAGCACCGGCACGCCGCGGGCGAATTCCAGCAATTGCCGGAGCGAACGCGCACGGATCACGCCGGACTGCTTGAACACGTCCTCATAGATCTTGTCGTTGCCGGCGAGCGCGCCGGTATGCGAGGACGCGGCCTTGGCGCCGGCCGAGGTGCGGCCCGCCTTCAAGACCACCACCGGCTTCTTCTTGGAGACGCGCTTGGCGGCTTCCGCAAAGGCGCGGCCGTCCTTCAAGTCCTCGCAGTGCTGCGCGATCAGGTTGGTGTTGGGGTCCTGCTCGAAGAAGGCGAGCAGGTCGTCCTCGTCGATATCGGACTTGTTGCCGAGGCCGACGATCGCGGAGACGCCCATTTTCGCCGAGCGCGAGAAGCCGATGATCGCCATGCCGATGCCGCCGGACTGCGATGACAGCGCCGCGTGGCCCTTGACGTCGTAGGCGGTGCAGAAGGTGGCGCAGAGGTTGGCCGGCGTATAGTAGAAGCCGTAGATGTTCGGCCCCATCAGGCGGACGTCGTATTTCTTGCCGACCTCGACGATTTCGGCCTGCAGCTCGGGATGACCCGCTTCGGCGAAGCCGGAGGGAATCAGCACCGCGCCCGGAATTTTCTTCTCGCCGCATTCGGTCAGCGCGGCGGCGACGAATTTGGCGGGGATCGCAAAAACCGCGACGTCGATCACGCCGGGCACGTCCTTGACGCTCTTGTAGGCCTTGTAGCCGAGGATCTCCGACGCCTTGGGATGGATCGGCAGGATCTCGCCCTTGTAGCCGCCGTTGATGAGGTTCTTCATCACGGAATTGCCGATCTTGCCGTCCTCGGCGGAGGCGCCGATCACCGCGACCGCCTTCGGCTGCATGATGCGGTTCATCGCCTTGACGATTTCCTCGGTCGGGCGCGGCTTTTCCCGCGGCTTGTAGTCGAAGTCGACGACAATGCGCACGTCGGCGGCGATCGCGTCCTTCTTGGTGGCGAACACGGGGTTGAGATCGAGCTCGACGATTTCGGGGAAATCGCTGACGAGCTGGGAAACCTTGACGATGATTCCGGCCAGCGCCTCGCGGTTGACGGGATCGCCGCCGCGCACGCCCTTGAGCATGTCATGGGCCTGGATGCCGTCGAGCATCGACAGCGCGTCTTCCTTGGTCGCGGGCGCGAGGCGGAAGGTGATGTCCTTCAGGATTTCGACGAGCACGCCGCCGAGCCCGAATGCGACCAGCTTGCCGAACGAGCCGTCGGTGATGGAGCCGACGATGACCTCGGTGCCGCCGGCCAGCATCTGCTGCACCTGCACACCCTCGATCTTGGCGTCGGCCTTGTATTTCCTGGCGTTGGCCAGGATCGTGTCATAGTTTTTCTCGACGTCGGCGGCGGTCTTGACGCCGACCACGACGCCGCCGGCCTCGGTCTTGTGCAGGATATCGGGCGAGACGATCTTCATCACGACCGGGAAGCCCATGCCGGTTGCGATCCTGGCAGCCTCGGCCCCCGACTTGGCCACCCCCTCCTTCGGGACGGGGATTCCGTAGGCGTCGCAGACCAGCTTGCCTTCCGGGGCCGTCAGGCTCGTGCGTTTGTCCGCTTTGACCTGGTCGAGAACTTTGCGGACCGCATCTTTGGCATTGGACATAGGGGGCTTCCTCCTTGGTCAATTTTATGGCATTTGGTATGCCAGCGGCAGGATTTGTCAAGTCGAGCTGAGAAATAGAAATACCGAAAAAAACAGGCAACTTGACAGTCTGGCATCTGGCATGCCAAAAAATATCACGCAAGTCTTCTGCTAATAAGCGTCTCCCGATGCAGGAGACGAATCGTGCCGACACGGAAACAGACCAAGGCGCAACCCATCATGGCCGATGCCGATATCGCAATCGTCCGCATTGCTCCGGAAACGAGCTTCAAGAACAAGGCCTATGAGGCCTTGAAGGATGCCATCCTGAAGATGGACATCTACTCGACGCCCGAGCCGGTGATGCTGGACGAGCGTGCGCTGTCCGAGCGACTCGGCGTCAGCCGCACGCCGATTCGCGAGGCGATCGCGATGCTCGAGCAGGACGGCTTCGTGAAGACCGTGCCGCGCCGCGGCATCATGGTGGTGCGCCGGACCAAGAGCGAGATCGTCGACATGATCCGCGCCTGGGCGGCGCTGGAGAGCATGGCCGCGCGGCTGATCACGACCACGGCGCGAAAGAAGGACATCACGGCCCTGCGCGACTTCTTCAAGAATTTCGGCAAGGACCACCTGCCGCAGGACCACGTCGAGGAATATTCCAGGGCCAATATCGCCTTTCACCAGGCGCTGATCTCGCTCTCGGAATCCCCTGTGCTGGTCGACATGACCAACGACATCCTGCTGCATGTGCGCGGCTACCGGCAGCTCACGATCGGGCGCGCCGAGCGCATCGCGGCGTCGCTGCCCGAACATCTCGGCATCATCGAAGCGCTTGAGGAGCGCGACACCGAGCTCGCCGAAAAGCGCGCCCGCGATCACACGCTTGCCCTTGCCGCTTTTGTCGAGGCGCATGGCCAGGAACTGGCGTGATCGGGACGATTTTTACAACTGAGACGATCAATTCGTCCTCGAAGAGACGAGTCAGGGAGAAAGGCCCATGCTGAACACCGCCGCCAAGTCCGAGGCATCGGGCACTGAACAGGAACTGACCGACGGATTCCATCTCGTCATCGACGCGCTGAAGCTCAACGGCCTCGACACGATCTACGGCGTGCCGGGGATTCCGATCACCGATCTCGGACGCATGGCGCAGGCGGCCGGCATCCGCGTCATCTCCTTCCGTCATGAGCAGAACGCCGGCTACGCGGCGGCGATCGCCGGCTTCTTGACCAGGAAGCCCGGCGTCTGCCTCACCGTCTCGGCGCCCGGCTTCCTCAACGGCCTCACCGCGCTCGCGCACGCCACCACCAACTGCTTCCCGATGATCCTGATCTCGGGCTCCTCCGAGCGCGAGATCGTCGACCTGCAGCAGGGCGACTATGAGGAAATGGACCAGCTCGCGATCGCCAAGCCGCTGTGCAAGGCGGCGTTCCGCGTGCTGCATGCCCAGGACATCGGCATCGGCCTTGCGCGCGCGATCCGCGCCGCCGTCTCGGGGCGCCCCGGCGGCGTCTATCTCGATCTGCCGGCAAAGCTGTTCGGCCAGGTGATGAATGCGGAGGCCGGCCGCAAGTCGCTGGTCAAGGTGATCGATGCCGCGCCCGCACAGATCCCCGCCCCGTCAGCCGTCAAGCGCGCGCTCGACGTGCTCAAAAGCGCAAAACGCCCGCTGATCATCCTCGGCAAGGGTGCGGCTTACGCCCAGGCCGACGACGACATCCGCAAGTTCGTCGAGAAGAGCGGCGCCCCGTTCCTGCCGATGAGCATGGCGAAGGGCCTGTTGCCCGACCTGCATCCGCAATGCGCGGGCGCGGCGCGCTCGACCGTGCTGAAGGACGCCGATGTGGTGATGCTGATCGGCGCCCGGCTCAACTGGCTGCTCTCGCACGGCAAGGGCAAGAGCTGGGGCGATGCCCCGAAGAAGTTCATCCAGGTCGACATCGAGCCCAAGGAAATGGACTCCAATGTCGAGATCGCCGCGCCTGTCGTCGGCGACATCGGCTCCTGCGTCAGCGCGATGCTGGAAGCCATGGGCGGCAACTGGCCTGCCCCGCCGGCCGAATGGACCAATGCGGTGAAGTCCAAGCGCGACGAAAACGTCGCCAAGATGGCGCCGCGGCTGATGAACAACAACTCGCCGATGGACTATCACGGCGCGCTCGGCGTGCTGCGCACCATCATCAAGGAGCGCCCCGACGCCATTCTCGTCAACGAAGGCGCCAACACGCTCGACCTCGCCCGCGGCGTGATCGACATGTACCAGCCGCGCAAGCGGCTCGACGTCGGCACCTGGGGCGTGATGGGCATCGGCATGGGCTCGGCGATCGCCGCCGCCATCGAGACCGGCAAGCCGGTGCTCGCGGTGGAAGGCGACAGCGCATTCGGCTTCTCCGGCATGGAGGTCGAGACCATCTGCCGCTACAAGCTGCCGGTCTGCGTCGTCATCTTCAACAATGACGGCATTTATCGCGGCACCGACGTCAATTCCGCGGGCGCCGACCCGGCAACCACCGTCTTCGTCAAGGGCTCGCGCTACGACAAGATGATGGAGGCCTTCGGCGGCGTCGGCATCAACGCGACCTCGCCCGACGAGCTGAAGCGCGCGGTCAATGCGGCGATGGATTCCGGCAAGCCGACCCTGATCAACGCGGTGATCGATCCGGCCTCGGGCTCGGAAAGCGGCCGCATCGGCAACCTCAATCCACAAAGCATTCTGAAGAAGAAATAGCGGCTACATCCCGCGGGACCGGCGGACCCGCTTCATTGTTTCTGCGCGAGCAGGGCTAGATACGATACGGAGCAACGACGATGACCAAGGCGCTGACGGGCGTTCGCATTCTCGATTTCACCCACGTCCAGTCGGGACCGACCTGCACGCAATTGCTGGCGTGGTTCGGCGCCGACGTGATCAAGGTCGAGCGTCCCGGCGTCGGCGACATCACGCGCGGGCAGTTGCAGGACATTCCCAACGTGGACAGCCTGTATTTCACCATGCTCAACCACAACAAGCGCTCGATCACGCTCGACACCAAGAACCCGAAGGGCAAGGAAGTCCTGACCGAGCTGATCAGGAAGTGCGACGTGCTGGTGGAGAATTTCGGCCCCGGCGTGCTCGACCGCATGGGCTTCTCCTGGGAGAAGATCCAGAGCATCAACCCGAAGATGATCGTGGCCTCGATCAAGGGCTTTGGTCCGGGACCTTATGAAGACTGCAAGGTCTATGAGAACGTCGCCCAATGCACCGGCGGCTCTGCCTCGACCACCGGCTTCCGCGACGGCCTGCCGCTCGTGACCGGCGCGCAAATCGGTGACAGTGGCACCGGGCTGCATCTTGGGCTCGGCATCGTCGCCGCGCTCTACCAGCGCACCATGACCGGCAAGGGCCAGCGCGTCACCGTGGCGATGCAGGACGGCGTGCTCAACCTCGCCCGCGTCAAGCTGCGCGACCAGCAACGTCTCGCCCACGGCCCGCTCAAGGAGTACAGCCAGTACGGCGAGGGCATTCCGTTCGGCGATGCCGTGCCGCGCGCCGGCAACGATTCCGGCGGCGGCCAGCCCGGACGCATCCTCAAATGCAAGGGCTGGGAGACCGATCCCAATGCCTATCTCTATTTCATCACGCAGGCGCCGGTCTGGGAGAAGATCTGCGACGTCATCGGCGAACCCGGCTGGAAGACGCATCCCGACTACGCCAAGCCTCCAGCCCGACTGACGCGGCTCAACGAAATCTTCGCGCGCATCGAGCAATGGACCATGACCAAGACCAAGTTCGAGGCCATGGAGATCCTCAACAAGGACGACATCCCCTGTGGGCCGATCCTGTCGATGAAGGAAATCGCCGAGGACCAGTCGCTGCGCGCCACCGGTACCGTGGTCGAGGTCGACCACCCGACGCGCGGCAAGTACCTCTCGGTGGGCAACCCGATCAAGCTGTCGGACTCGCCGAGCGAGGTCGGCCGTTCGCCACTGCTGGGCGAGCACACCGACGAAATCCTGCGCCAGGTGCTCGGCTTCAGCGACCACCAGGTGGCTGAGATCCACGCTTCCGGCGCGCTCGAACCTCCGCGGAAGCAGGCGGCGGAGTAAGCGCCGCACGGCATTCTCGAAGACCGGCGAATATGGCCGCGGTACACCGCGGCCATATCTTTTTTCGCTTGAGGAAAGTTGCGCTCCCGCGTCCCGATCGACGCCGGATCAACTCCCCTCGCCCGCATCCGCTTCGCCGGCGTCGTCGCCAGCGACATATTCCAGGATATCTCCGGGCTGGCAGTCCAGCTCGCGGCAGATCGCCGCCAATGTCGAGAAGCGCATCGCTTTGGCCTTGCCCGTTTTCAGGATCGACAGGTTTTGAATGGAGATGCCGATGGCCTCGGCGAGGTCTCCCAGCCGTCGCTTGCGTCTCGCGAGCATGACATCGAGGTTCACAACGATCGGCACAGGCATGCACCTCAGATCGTCAGTTCATTTTCGGTCTGCAGCAGGATGGCATGCTCGATGACGAATTTCAGCGCCATCAGGAAAAGGCCGCCTGCAATCGTGCCGACGTCGATGTTGTAGGACGGCAGAAAGAACTTGGCATCGCCGATCTCGTGCAAGGCATAAAGCACCGCGTTGCTGGTGATCACATCGACGAACGGCCAGATCACCAGAATGATCCCCATCCACCAGACGCCCTGGAGCGTCTCGGACACGAAGATCCGACCGCAGGCGAATCGATGCACCATGCGGTGAAGGATGCCGATCAACACCGCGTAGAACGAGAGCTGAAATGCGAACAGCGACCAGAATAGCAACTGGCCCCGGCCCGACATGTTGAGCGGATTGATGACGATGCCGGCGCATTTCGCCTGCTCGGGATTGAGGCTCGCTGCAATGGCGACCGACGCAGTCGTGTTCGTGCGATAGGCGAGCCAAATGAACACCGCGAAGGCGACCCAGATGGCCCAGAATGCGAGGTCCAGACGGCGAAACCAGCGCCGCCGGGTGTCACGAGCCGAATTCCACACCACCGCCATTTGAGAACACTCCGCCACCATTTGCAGGTCATCAGCATGCCTGCTTCTCATACTTGACTCAATCCTTATCATGTTTTATTGATCGTTTATCATGAAGTTTTTCATGAGAGGAAGATCAATCGATGTCCCTTTCCCCGCCGCATCCCCTGCCTCTCAAACCCGGCGCACATTCCTCTTGTTATCGTTTCATCCGGCGCCTGATGGGGGCGCTCCTGTTTATCGCCACCCACGTAAGCCCGGTCCAGGCAGCGAAAGCCAACGATCCCGCCGGCATCTGGCTGACCCAGTCGGGCGACGCCAAGATCCGCGTCAACCGCTGCGGCACCACGCTGTGCGGTCGCGTGGTCTGGCTCAAGGAGCCAATCGACAAGGCAACGGGAAAGCCTCAGCTCGACGACCGCAACGCCGATCCTTCGCTGCGCGGCAGGCGGGTCATCGGCATCTCCCTCTTCATCGACATGCAGCCGGCAGGCCCCAACAAATGGTCCGGAAAGATCTACAATGCCGATGACGGCAAGACCTATGCAAGCACGGTGACCTTGCTGCCGTCAGGCAATCTGAACGTCCGGGGATGCATGGGGACGCTGTGTGCCGGCGAAGACTGGAGCCGATAGGCCGGACTTTCCGAAGCCTCCGCCAGCCGTGGAAAAAGCCGCCGGACCCGGCGGCTTTTGTTTTTTGACCCCGCCAGCCGTCCAGGCAGGGCTGTCAGGGGACATCATGCTGCAATGCACTATGACGGATGCTGCCATGCAAACACGTCAATTGCCTCTGGCATCTGGTATACATAGATTGTGCTTCGAAGATGAGACAGTAATCCTGACCGTCTCGAAGAAGGAAATGACCGATGTCCAAGACCGCTACCTTCCCTCTCCCCGCTCCGACCACCCTGTTCGGCCGGTTGATGGCTGCAATCGACCAGTTCCTGATGGCGAGCGCGCGCGCGTCGGTGCGCAATGGCGATCTGCCGTACTTTGGTCTTTGATCGCTTCGTGAATTTGCGGCTTTTGGCGCTGCTCCCGCACGACCGCCAATCCGCTACTCAACAACGTAGTACTTTGAACGAATGGCCCCGCCTTGCGGGGCCATTTATTGTTTTTGCACACAGGCGGCGTGCGGCCACCCGATCAAAACATCTGCGACAAATCAGCAGGCTCTGCGCAAGAAGTGAAATAATCCCCTTGCGCTCTGGCATATCATATACCAAAATGACCGATGGCAGCGCATGTCCTTGAGAAACGCGCGCCTCGGGAGGAACTATGACGGATACCGTTCAAGGAACAGTCCCCGCCACCGCGCGTGTCAGCGACGCCTACCGCTGGACACAACTGGCCATCGGCGTCGCCGCGATGGTCATGATCGCCAACTACCAATACGGCTGGACGTTCTTCGTCCCCGACATCCAAAAGAAGTTCGGATGGGACCGCGCATCCATTCAATGGGCCTTTACGCTGTTTGTGCTGTTCGAAACCTGGCTCGTGCCGATCGAAGGCTGGTTCGTCGATAAATATGGCCCGCGCATCGTGGTTCTCGTCGGTGGCATCTTTTGCGCCATCGGCTGGGCGATCAACGCCGAGGCGACCTCGCTCAACGGTTACTACCTCGGCATGATCGTTGCCGGCATCGGCGCCGGCGCCGTTTACGGTACCTGTGTCGGCAATGCGCTGAAATGGTTTCCCGACAAGCGCGGCCTGGCCGCCGGCATCACGGCTGCGGGGTTTGGCGCCGGCTCGGCGCTGACCGTCGCGCCGATCCAGGCCATGATCAAGGATTCCGGTTTCCAGAGCACGTTCCTCTATTTCGGACTCGGCCAAGGCATCATCATCGTGATCCTCGCCTTCTTCCTGTTCGCGCCGAAGGCCGGGCAGATTCCAGCCGTCGTCCAGACTGCCGCGATCATTCAAAGCCGGCGCAACTACCAGCCGACTGAAGTCATTCGCAACCCGATATTCTGGCTGATGTATTTCATGTTCGTGATTGTCGGCGCCGGCGGATTGATGGTCACCGCCAATCTCAAGCCGATTGCCGTCGATTGGAAGCTCGACAATGTGTCGGTCAGCCTGATCGGCCTGACGATGACGACCGTTACGTTCGCGGCGACCATCGATCGTATCCTCAATGGCCTGACGCGGCCGTTCTTCGGCTGGATCTCCGACATGATCGGCCGCGAAAACACGATGTTTATCGCGTTCGGCATCGAAGGCGTCGGCATCTGGGCGCTTTACATGCTGGGCCACAACCCGGTCTGGTTCGTGGTGCTCTCAGGCATTGTCTTCTTCGCCTGGGGTGAAATCTACTCCCTGTTCCCCTCGACCTGCACCGATACCTTCGGCGCGAAATTCGCAACCACCAATGCCGGCCTGCTCTATACGGCCAAGGGCACCGCCGCCCTGCTGGTGCCGGTTGCGAACTACGTGCAGCAATTCACGGGAAGCTGGGATCTGGTCTTCCTTATTGCGGCCGGCGCCAACATCCTGGCGTCGCTGCTGGCGCTGCTGGTTTTGAAGCCTTGGCGCAGGACCGTTATCGCCGCTTCCCCCGCTTCCTGAGACGAGCGTTCGCTGCCAACACCGAAAGCGCCCATCCTTCGGGATGGGCGCTTTTCTTTTTGCGACACGGCCTCGGGAAAACGATCGTTGCCCGCTTTCAGATGACGCGTTTTGCTCACAAAGCGCGCGCTACCCGTTCCAGAAACTCTTCGAGCCCCACGATGCACGCACGGTCGCGGTAGACGCGATGCTTGCCGGCGGCAATCTGCGAGGCGACCTCGGCGCGCTTCGCGCTGTCGCGCGCGAGCGCAACGGCAATCGAAACATACTCATCGATCGTTTGCGCGGTTGTCCCGCGGACGTCCATCATGTTCAGGATCGCCGTGCTATGGCGGCCGCGCATCATCGTGCCGGTCAGGGTGACGATCGGGATGTTGTGGACGAGGCTCTCCAGCACCGAGTTGCAGCCCGACCAACCAATACTGTCCAGCAGCACGTCGCACTGACCAATCGCTGCGACAAAACGCTCTGGCGGGAGCCTCGGCAGGACGATGCAGTGGGCGCGCCCATCGAGGCCGAAGGCCTCGAACGCCCGGTCGAGTCGCTCACGGAACCGCTCGGTCACCCCCCTGCCCCCGCCGAATTCGATGAAAACGAACTGGGACGCCGGCACCTCCCGCGCGATCCGCGCAAAAACCTCGTCGAACTGAGGCAGATATTTTGGCGGCGACTGCGCGCACCAATAGATCACGGCATCCTGCCGCAGACCCAACTCGGCGCGATCGACACGCGCCGGCGCGCCTTCCGCCGGCTCGTAGTAGATCGACAGGTTGGGCAACCTGATCAGCTCTTCCGAATAATGCACATCCGCTTCCGGCGGCTCCATGAGATCGCTGCTCAGAAAATAGTCGATCGTCGGAAATCCTGATGTGACCGGGTGTCCCCAGGAGCCGCACTGCGCTCGCGCCAGCCGCGTCGCCGCGAGCTGTGCCGAGACCTTGTCCATGCCGATCTCGGGAAACAGCAGCACATGCGGCGCGTCCTCGAGGATGGCATGACGCCAGCCATCGAGTGGCAATGGTCCTTCCACGAAGCGCTCGCAGAGCGCTGCGGCTGCCTCCGTCTCGCCGTCCCGCTCAATGCCCGTGTGATAGCCGAACAGGCGGAAGCGCGATCGATCGAGCGTCTTGAGCCAGCCCTTGATTGGAATCTTCCAGTTCGAGTGCTGGCGGAAAAACCCGCTGACGATCCCGAGCCGGATCGGCTCATGGGCCGCCGGCGGCGGCGCCGGTGACGCCGCACCGAACCGCGCCGTCATGACCTTGCAGACCGCGGCGCCATACTGCACCTGCAGCGCGCGGTCGTTCTCGCCCTGGTAGGGCAGATAGAACGGCTGGTGCGAACCGACCACTTCCGCAAGCGCCCCCGGCGAGGCGGCTCGCTCGAGCTTTGCCGTGAACTCCGCAAGCCGGCCTGCATAGGCGGTGCGGCGCTCCGCGATCTCGGCTGAGGTCTGATAAAGCGCGGGCAATTCGGCCATGCACAGCGCCAGCGCCGCTTCGAGGAAATCCGGCTTCAGCGCGACCGCGCGCGCGAAATGCTCCTTCGCCTCGGCAATCCGCGTCTCGCCGCGCAGCGCCATCCCGATATTGTAACGGGCGATGAACGAGTTCGGATCGATCTCGAGCGCCGCGCGGTATTGCTGCAACGCCTCGCCATGGCGATCCATGGCGCGCAGCATGTTGCCGAGATTGTTCCGCGCGCCGGCCTCGCGCGGCGCGACGCTTGCCGCATGCTGCGCGGCGGCCAGTGCTTCAGGCAGACGGCCGGTTCGTTGCAGCAAGGCGGCAAGATGAAGATGGGCATCGAAGAAATCCGCGCGCAACACGACCGCCTCGCGATAATGCTGCTCCGCTTCTGCCGTACGACCGGCCATTTCCAGGACAGTCGCAAGGTTGAAATGCGCAAGCGGCGAATTCGGATCGGCCTTCAAAAGCTGCGTGAATTGCAGCGCGGCCTCGTCGGCGCGTCCGAGCGACCGCAAGGCTCGCGCGAGGTTGTGGCGCGCCTCGGCGTAATCAGGGTTGATCTCCACCGCCCTCGCAAAGCACGGCAACGCCTCGGCAAGCCGGCCGGTCGAGGCCAGCATGACGCCCCAGTCGTTATGCGCTTCGGCAAAATCCGGACGCAAGGCCAGCGCCCGTCCGATCAGCGCGCCGGCATCCGGACGCCGCAGTTGATGGGCGACGACGCCCGCAAGGTGGAACGCACGCGCATCATGGGGCGCCGCCTCGCACGCCTGGCGATAGAGCCGCTCGGCTTCCGGCAGGCGCCCCGCGCGATGATGGGCGATCGCCGCCGACAGGAGCTGCTCGGAACGCGCCATGCGGGACCAGGATCACTCGCAGGGGCGCGAGCGGCCGAGACCGAGGTCGATCTCGCACGGGCTGCCATAGACCCAGACCGGCTGGTCGCAAGGGAGCGCGCGCGTCGCGCGGTAGATCGTATCGCAGGCGATGTTCGAGGCGGGATGCAGAACGAGCGTGGGGCCATGATAGGGCGCAACCGGCGCAGGTTCGACCGCATAGGCCGGAACCACAGCGCGGTGATGGCGGTGCTTTCGTGCATGGCCCGCAAGCGCCTGGCCGCTGTCGGCGCACACGAGGACCATGATCATTGCGACGATTGCCTGCCGGGACATGTGCCTGCTCCTGTTGTTCTCGACCATAGCGGTGATGCTGAACGCCGACAAATCACTCGATCGCGAATGCGACCGGCTTCTTCCCGTCACGCCAGTTTTGCCACATGCGCAGATACGCCGCCTCGATGTGTCCGGCTGTTCGCGCCAGATCGAAGACCGGATTGCTGTCGCGCGTGGCCAACAGGCGCTTTCGCAACGCATCGAGACGCGAGGGGTCGGAGGCGAGCTGCAAGGCCGTGTTTTCGTATTCGGCAAGCGATGCCATCACCAGTTCCGGCAAGCCGCTCGCGGTCAAAAGGCTGCCGGCCACGCGGCTTGCAAATGTCTCGCCGGTCAAGGTCAGAACCGGCAGTCCGCACCACAGCGCGTCGCTCGCGGTCGTGTGGGCGTTGCAGGGCCATGTATCGAGGAACAGGTCGGCATGGCGGTGGCGCTCGAGATGCTCCGCAGACGGCACCGTGGGGGCAAAGACCAGGCGCTGCGGATCAACGCCGCGCCTCGTGGCCTCGCCCTGCAGGTTGTCGCGAACCCATTGGTTCGGCGCCAGCAGCCAAAGCACGCTGTGCGGCGCCGACTTCAGCACCCGCATCCAGATGTCGAACAGCGCAGGCGAAAGCTTGTAGCTGTTGTTGAAGCAGCACAGCACCAGGCCTTCGGCCGGCAGTCCCCAGTCCTGGCGGGCGGTCTCGTGCGCCGCAATCGCGCGCTCGCGATCGTTCACCTGATAGCAGCCGGGAAGCTGCGCCAGCCGTTCCGGGAAGAAAGCCTGCTGGCTCTCCGGCACGACGAAGCGGTCGACCAGGACATAATCGATGAAGTCGGCGCCCATGGTTGCGGGATAGCCGAGATAGCTGACCTGGATGGGCGACGGCCGCAGTGCTGCAATCGCTGGCCGCGCGTCATGGGTATAGCCCTTCAGATCGATCAGGATGTCGATCTGGTCGGCGTGGATTTGCCCTGCCGCATCGCGATGCGAGAATGCCCTGACATCGACAAAGCGATCGAAGGCATGGGCGATCCGATCGCGCATCGGGCTCGCATCGTCAGGACCATAGCCATAGCCGAACACCTCGAAGCGCGTGCGATCATGGTGCTCGAACAGTTCGGCGATCAGATGCGCCGTCGCGTGCTGATGGAAATCGCCCGAGAGATAGCCGAGCCGGATCCGCCGGTCCTGATCGGGCGGGCGATGCGTAAAGGCAGCTTCCTTCGGCAGCGTCGGCCCGATCCACTGCTGCGCGCAGCGCAACTGGTCTGATGGCGCGGCCTGTGTCGGGAACAGGTAAAACGGCGGGATACGCACCCCACCCCTCACCAACTGGAGCAGGCTGTCCTGATCCGCGGCGTGGTCGGCCCAATCGCAGACGAGCGCGCGATGGAAGACGAGCTGGGCAACCGCATCGGGATAGCCGGGCCGCAGCCGAAAAGCGTCGCGCCAGGCGGCGATCGCCTGATCGAGATGCCCCTGCTCGCGCAGCGCGTTGCCGAGATTGTAGGCGGCTTCCGGAAAGGCGGGCCTCAGGGCCAGCGCCTGCTCGAACGCCGCTTTCGCTTCGTCGACGCTCCCATCGGCCAGTAACGCGGTGCCCAGATTGTTGTAGCTGTCCGCATGGGCCGCCGTGGGCCGGACCATTCGGCGGTACAGGTTGATGGCGTCACGCGCGCGCCCCAGCTCCTGCAGCACAATGCCGGCATTGTTGGCGGCATCGAGATAGTCCGGCCGCAGCATCAGGGCGCGACCATAGGAGTCCAGCGATTCTTCCAGCCTCGCCTGCTGCTGCAGGACCACGGCGCGGTTGTGAAGCGCCTCCGCGTAGTCGGGCTGCAGCCCGATCGCCGTGTCGAACGCCGCCAACGCCTGGTCGGGCAGACCGCGATCCCTGAGCACCGCCCCCAGATTGTTATGCGCGACCGCAACAGCGGGGTTCGCGGCAATAAGGCGCCGGTACGCGTTCTCTGCGGCCTCCAGATCGTGCATGTCGTGCAGGACCGCGCCAAGGTTGAACTGAGCCTCCAGATAGGCCGGCTGCGCCGCCACGGCGGCACGATAGGCCGACGCAGCCTCCTCGAAACGCCCCTGCATCTGCAGGAGCACGCCGATATTGTTGTGCGCCTCGGCATAGGAAGGCCTGGCGGCGACGGCCGAGCGGTATGCTTGCATCGCGCCGTCGACATCGCGCTGCTCTTTGAGCGCATTGCCGAGCGCGAGGAATGCCTCGGCATAACCAGGGTTGAGTTCCAGCGCGTGGCGATGCGCGGCGATCGCGTCGGCGAACCTGCCTTGCTGTTGCAGGACCAGGCCGAGGTTGTTGTACGCGGGCGGTGTCGACCAGTGTGCGATTTCCGAGCGAAGAAGGCTTTCGGCGCCGGCGAGATCGCCCTGCCGCGCTGCGATGATCGCAAGATTGCCGTTCGCCGCCGCATTGTGCGGGTCGACGCGCAAGACTTCCCGATAAAGCGCCTTGGCCTCTTCGATCGCGCCCTGCCGATGCGCGGCAAGGGCGTTTTCCAGGAGGGTTTCTGCTGTCGAACGTCCCACGGCGTCGTTCGCTCTCAGGCATCGAGCCGCCGCACCTAATACGGCGATCGATAGTTGGTGTACTGAATATTAAAACTCGTTGCGCCGTAAAGTTTCACATAGACGATGGGACCATCGAGCTTGACCTCGTCGATCGAGCGCGGCCCCTTGAACAAGGTGCCATCGTTCTCATGGCCGGCGGCATAGATGACGGCCTGCCCTGTCGGAGGCGTAAGGGTTACAATCATCGTCACCCCGGTCGCCGATTCAGGAATGTATTGCGAAACGTCGACCTTGATCGGGGTCGGCTCGACGGGCGCCTCCGGCGGCGCTTCGGCCTGTGCAAGTTGCACAATGGCTGGCGGCTGCAGATCCATGGCTTGTTCCCTGTGAGGGACACAACCTTACCAAATTCGGTCGCGGCAGGCTGCCGGCAAATCGATTTTTCACGGGCTTACGCGGCCACCCTCCAGCGATAACTGAGGTTATCCGCCGCACCGAAGCAAGCGCAAAAAGGGAGGACCCTCATCAAGTCCCCCCTCCCTGCGATATGCGGCGACGCTCAGAAGTTGAACGTCATGCCAGTCGAGGCCGCCTTGAGCGAGGCTCCCCCGATCGTGTCGTTGGCGGCGTCGCGCGAGCATATCTGATAGCCATGGCCGCTTGCACCGAGGCAGTAATGCGCCCCCGGTCCCTGCGTGAGATAGGTGCCCACAACGTACCAACTTGCCCACTGGTTGAAGTAATAGCGAGCGCCGATCGAATATTGAGAGGCGGAATCGTCGAACAGATTGGCCTGATATTGTCCTATCTGAACGACGGGGTTAACCGTACCATCGGCGACGCAAGCGATCGCGGCATTGCTGTTGTTCAGGCTGAGGCATGCCGGATTGCCGGGCGTCTTGAAGGCATGGGCATAGGATGCGCTCACCGACCATTGCTTGCCGATGAATTGCGTTACGCTGGCATAGACGCCATCGCGCGAGCGCTCGTTGAAGGGCTGTTCAAAGGGCAACACCTCGCGGCGCATCCATTCGTAGTAAGCGTAGAACTGCAGATCGCCGATCCCGTCGTTGACCCGATAGCCGCCGCCGATCTTGGCCGCCCATTCGTTGTGAACGCCGGTCGAGACCGCAGAGCCATCCGGCAGGAATAGCTGATTGAACAAAACCGGGGCTCCCGGCAAGGTTGGCTGCAGGCCATCATCGCCGTGGCGGTTGACCTGCTCGTGCAGCTCGTAGGCGGCGATTCCGGTGAACGGGCCGTTCTTGTAGATCAAAGCGGCACTGTAGGCGTTGCCGTAAGAGCCGTCGGTACATCCGTTGCCGCCAATGTTTCCAGCCACGGCGCCGCCAGTGCCCGGGAAATTGCTGCCGCTGCCACGGGTCGAGGCGCCGTTGCACTGGAAGTAGTCGCCGAAGGAATAATCGCTGTTGTCCTTGGCGTAGTTCTGGCCCGGCGAAATCAGCGCACTGAACTGGAAGCCATTGAAGATCGGCGACTCGTACCAGACCGCATGGTTCATGCGCCAATCGAACTCGGCGCGGTTGTCGCCGCCGGTGTTGCCCATGATGGAATTATAATCAGCGACGGTTCGCGTGAACGGGTCGAACGCGGCCGTAGCCTTCTTGTAAGGCGTATCGCTCTTGCCGGCCTTGATCGCGCCCCACGGACCCTCGAGGCCGAGATAGCTGTCGCGCGTCCCGAACGATGCGCGCTCGGTCGGAGCAGCCGCAAAGTCCACTTGCGATTCAATTTGCGCCACCGCCGCCCAGCCGTCCCAACCGTACGGCGCGAGATTGTGCCTGACGCGAACACCGAAGCTGGAAATGTTGCTCGAGACTCCGAGTTTCGTGCCCTGGTCGAAGACCGACGGATTGAAGATGTCGCCGGAAAGATCGATCGAGCCGTAGAGCGTGACCGTGGTGTTGTCGACCAGTGGCGCCAGCGGCCCCGCCTTGACCGGCATGCCACCAATGGTCGGGCCCGGCGGCGGTTTCGGCGAGGTCGCGACGGCCTCGTGCATGACCGGATTGCCCTTGAACTTGCCTGGATCAGCCGCGGCTGGGGCTGGTGCCGCCGCTGCCGGCTTCGCCGCGGACATCGCGCGGACTTTCGCGCGCAGTTCGGCATTCTCCTTCTCGATCTTGTCGAGGCGCGCCATCACGTCATCGAGTGTCGCCGAGCGTGCCGAGCCACTGAACGAAAGCAGACAAAGCGCGGCGCAGGCCGTGCCGGACAGAAGCTTGGTTTTCATTGCGCTTTTTCCCCCACCCTTACGAAGCCGACTCAACTTTCGGGCGAGGCGAGCCTAAGATATGCCAGATGCCAAGCGGAAGCCCTCTCAACAGGGTTAATGAACTTTCCGTAACCCTGTTACAAAAATGGTACAGGAGTACTGCTGCGGTGCAGCAAAATGTCGCACTTTGACGTCAGTCTAGTGGAAGCCTGGCATCAGTTCCCGCATAGGGCGCGGCAACCAAGACGGCATGCTGGACGGCCATTTTACTAACCAGAAGTTGCATGCGAGGAACGCGGGAGCGCGCGGTCCCGCTCTAGTCTGTCCATGCAGTATCGCCGCGCTGGATGCGTTCCACGATTTCCGCCTGGAAAGCCGGCGGCCCGAACGCAAACCACTCGTTGTCGATCTGGTACATCAAGCATCTGCGTCGCTCGATGCTGAACCGCTTCAGCCAATCGAGCGCCTTCATCTTCGGCGCGGAGCCGACTGCCACCGCGACATCGACAGGAAGGTTGCGCCAGACGAAGTTGGCGGGGAGCAGGATCAGGTCCGATTTGTCGGGCCGCATCCAATCAGGCAGCGGGCTTGAGGCGACCAACCAACCGCACACGAACTCGCGGCAAGGATGCTGCGGGCGCTCGTCATAGATCGAGCAACCATGCGCGATGCGGAAGGGACACGGCTTGCCCGGGCGGACCTCATGGCCGCGCACCTCGATGCGCAGCGCACCACCGCAGCAAGCGGTGCAGTCGCCGCAGTCTCTCGCCTTTCCGCTTTGCATCGGCCGACGCGCGCCCCGCCTGAATGTTCCTTTGCTTCACACTCCGCAAATAGTCGTTCGCGCGCGGCGCGAGCGAACTCAATAACGGCAGCATAAGCATCGCGACAAGCACAATTGCCGTCAATGCCTTTCACAGGCTTAGTACCCCCTCAGGCATGGTCCAAGATGTTGCACGTCTTCTTGACGCAGACGATCACGCCCATCGCAGACCCGGCTGGCCTGGCCGTCGATCGTGCCGGCGCCTACCTGCCGCCGACGACGTGGAACATGGCATGGCGGGTTTCGTTCGCTCGCCGAGCCCGACGTCCAAGCCAGCCTCCTGAGGCAGCCTCGAAAACGAGCCACGGAGCCGCTTCACTTCCGCGGCGCCGCGATCTCGCAGCTTGCTTGCGAGAGTCATTAAATCCGAATTTATAGCTTCTCACGATCCGTTTAATGGTCCGTGCGATCGGCTCGACCTACCTGAATTGCGAAACAGGAGGTTCACAATGATCAAGACATCTTTTTCGTTTGCCACGTTGCTGGTGACTTCGATGCTGCTGGCAGTGTCGTTCATCGGCCCCGCCAGTGCGCGTGAAGCAGTCGGCACCTTCAACACCCCGTCAGAAACCGGTCGCGAGGTTGCGGCACCAAGCTGGAGCGCTGCCTGCATGACAGATCAGGGTCCCAGCAAATGCGACCAGCCCGTCTGGGTCTACGGCAGTCCTGCGGCAGTGTCGCGATACAGGAGTGCCTTTTGATGCGGAGGCGGGCCGGATAAAGCCAGCGGTCAATGTCTGCTGGGGTTCGTACTCAGCAAGGATTCTGACGCGAGCTCAATCGTGATTCAAAGCCTCCGATTCGAGGAGGCCTTGATGCGCAAGCAACTTTAGTTGAGCGACGCGGAGTGGAAGCGCCTCGAACCGCGGCTGCCCCGTGGATGGCGTGGTGCGCACCCGTCGGTCGTCCACCCGATGTGCATCGGCGCTATCTGCCTCCTCGCAACAGACTTACTCGCAACAGACTTGCAAGACTGCCGAACATTCGCGTGATCGGGAAATATCCAGCCTCCAATGTCGGTCATCCCTGCAGAGACTGACATGCCGCCGCTGGCGCGAGGCTCAATCAAGGAAGCGAACGATGAAGATCACATGCCTTCTGGCTGCGTTACTGCTTGTGCCAACTTTCGCGACGCAAGCCGCAGCTCACGTGCGAACCAACAGAAGCAGCTATCAAGCGCAGGTCGGCACTCGACCGACGGTTGACAATTGGTCGCAGGGATACGGGATCGAGGGCCGCGAGATCGCAGCTCCGCCCTGGAGCTTCGCCTGCATCAACGATCAAGGCCCACAACAATGTGATGAGCCCATGTGGGCCTATGGCAGCGCCGACTATCTCGCGCAATTTAGGAATGCGTTCTGACATTCGCGCTGCCGCATACTCGCGCTGCTCGAATGGCCGCCGCTATTCTCACTGCGAGATGATCTAACTTTTCCCGTTGGCAATTTGCGGCTTCCCTTTCGGAAGCCGCGAGCATCGCCGACCATCGCGGGCGCGCCGCCAATTATTGTATCCCAAATACCACGGCGGCTGGGCCACGGCTTCAAAGCGCTGTAAGGCCAAAACCCGCCCTCGCCCGCCTGGCACGGAACGTCAATAATACTGCCGCTTTCTTAGCCAGGCACGGCCAAAAAACTATTCGCGACCAAATTGACAATTGGCATAATGTATACCAATCTAATAGCCGTCATGGTGATCCACAATGCCGATCAAAGGAGGTTGCGATGCAAGTCGGAGACATCCTGCGCAGGAAGACGCCGCGCGTGGTGACGGTGCGAATGAATGAGACCGTGGGCATTGCCGCGCAATTGATGCGCGCCAACAATATCAGCGCGCTCGTGGTCAAGGACGTTGTCCGCTCCGAGGGTAACACCGCGGTCGGCATGTTCACCGAACGCGACGTGGTGCGCGCGATCGCCGAACACGGCGCCGCTGGCGTCAACCTCAAGGTCTCGCAGCTGGTCCCGGTGCAGCGCCTCGTCGCCTGCTCGTCGTCGGATACGCTGGAGCACGTCCGCCACCTGATGAAGGTGCATCACATCCGCCATCTGCCGGTGATCGATAATTTTGCACTCGCGGGCGTGATCAGCATGCGCGACGTGTCCGCCGCCTTCGACGAGGCTGCAAGCGGCGCGCCCAAGGCGGCCTGACGCAACGCCCCGCCGGGGCGCCTTCATTACGCATGGCTTTCCTCCCTGCTTCGGCCTGTTGCGCCGAAGCAGCGGGTCGATGCGTGCCGAACTTCACCCCTGACGTCGAGGGACTGCGATGAAGATCTGCATCTATGGCGCCGGCGCGATCGGCGGATATCTCGGTGTTCAGCTAGCGCGGGCCGGCGCCGAGGTCAGCCTGGTGGCGCGCGGCCCGCATCTGGCCGCCATGCGCGCGAACGGGCTGAAGCTCCTGGTCGGCGGCGAGACGCATGTGGTGCGGCCGCGCTGCACCGACAATCCGGCCGAACTCGGCGTGCAGGACTACGTCATCATCTGCCTGAAGGCGCACTCGATCACCGGCGTGCTCGATCAGATGCAGCCACTGCTGGGAGGTCGCACCCGCGTCGTCACCGCAGTCAACGGCATTCCCTATTGGTACTTCTACAAGCATGGCGGCCGCCATGAGGGCGCGACGCTGGAAAGCATCGATCCCGGCGGCCGCCAGTGGCGCGAGATCGGACCCGAGCGCGCGATCGGCTGCATCGTCTATCCCGCGACCGAGATCGAGGCCCCCGGCGTGATCCGCCATGTCTATGGCAACCAGTTCCCGCTGGGCGAACCCTCCGGCGAGACCACCGCCGACGTCAAACGGCTGGCCGAACTCCTCGTCGCGGCCGGCATGAAGGCGCCGGTACTCGACCGCATCCGCGACGAGATCTGGCTGAAGCTGTGGGGCAATGTCTGCCTCAACCCGATCAGCGCGCTCACCCATGCGACGCTGGACGTGATCTGCTCCAACCCCGAGACGCGCGCACTGTCGAAGGCGATCATGCTGGAAGCCCAGGCGATCGCCGAGACCTTCGGCGTGGCGTTCCGCGTCGATGTCGAACGCCGCATCGAAGGCGCGCGCAAGGTCGGCGCGCACAAGACCTCGATGCTGCAGGATCTCGAGCGCGGCCGCCCGATGGAGATCGATCCGCTGGTGACCGTCGTGCAGGAGATGGGACGCCTCACCAGCATTCCGACGCCGGCGCTCGACACCGTGCTGGCGCTGGTCGCGCAGCGGGCGAAGATCGCCGGCCTCTACGACGGCATGATCCAGCAGGCCACGGCGAAGGCCCCTACCCCTGCTCTCGCATGACCGCCTGGATTCGCTTCCGCCACCAAGGCAAGACCGGCTTCGGAACGCTGACGCCGGCCGGCGTCAGCGTGCTCGACGGCGAGATGTTCGGCCATGCGCGACCAACCGGACAGCTGCTCGACCTTAACGATATCGAGCTGCTGGCACCGACCGCGCCGAGCAAGATCGTCGCTCTCTGGAACAACTTCCACGCCCTGGCCGCCAAGCTCAACCAGCCCGAGCCGCCGGAGCCATTGTATCTCCTCAAGGCCACGAGCAGTGTCGCAGCACCGGGCGCGGTGATCCGGCGGCCGGCATCCTATGACGGCAAGACCACCTATGAGGGCGAGCTCGGCATCGTCATTGGCAGGACCTGCCGCGCGGTCTCGGTTGATGAGGCCGGCGACTTCATCTTCGGCTATACCTGCGTCAACGACATCACCGCCAACGACATCCTCAATCGCGACCCGACCTTCGCGCAATGGGCGCGGTCCAAGGGCATCGACGGATATGGCCCGTTCGGTCCCGTCATTGCCACAGGCATCGATCCGGCAAAGCTCGTGGTGCGCACTATCCTCAATGGCGTGGAGCGTCAGAATTACCCGATCGCCGACATGATCTTCAGCGTGCGAGAGCTCGTCAGCAGGATCTCGCACGACATGACGCTTCTGCCCGGTGACCTGATCTGCTGCGGCACCTCAATCGGCGTCGGCGTCATGAAGGAGCCCGTCAACATCGTCACCGTCGCAATCGACGGCATCGGAGAACTGACCAACGAGTTTTGGCAGTAGCGACCGCTGCCGGCTGCATCGGCGTGGACGGAATAGTCCGCCCTCCATTTCGGCATGGGACCGCCGCCCCGTGCCCGGTAGACATTCGCCGGGCGTGCCGCCATCCTGTTTCCCGAAAATCCGGCAAGGACGGCGCGGTCGCCCGCGCGAGAGGAAACAGAGGGCAGCGATGCTGAAAACGCGATTCACCGAGCTGGTCGGCGTCGAACACCCGATCGTGCAGGGCGGCATGCAATGGGTCGGACGCGCCGAGCTGGTCGCCGCTGTCGCCAATGCCGGGGCGCTCGGCTTCATCACCGCGCTGACGCAGCCGACCCCGGAAGACCTCGCGAAGGAAATCGCGCGCTGCCGCGAGATGACCGACAGGCCGTTCGGCGTCAATCTTACCATCCTGCCGGCGATCAAGCCGCCGCCCTACGCGGAATACCGCGCCGCGATCATCGAGAGCGGCATCGGGGTCGTGGAGACCGCCGGGAACAAGCCGCAGGAACATGTCGACGAGTTCAGGAAGCACGGCATCAAGGTCGTGCACAAATGCACCAGCGTCCGCCATGCGCTGTCGGCCGAGCGCATGGGGGTCGACGCGATCTCGATCGACGGCTTCGAATGCGCCGGCCACCCCGGCGAGGACGACACCCCCGGCCTGATCCTGATTCCGGCCGCCGCAGCCAAGGTGAAGATCCCGATCATCGCCTCCGGCGGCTTCGGCGATGCGCGCGGCCTGGTGGCGGCGCTGGCGCTCGGCGCCGACGGCATCAACATGGGCACCCGCTTCATGTGCACCAAGGAGAGCCCGATCCACCAGACGATCAAGGAGCGGATCGTCGCCAATGACGAGCGCGAGACCGAATTGATCTTCCGCACCATGCGCAACACCTCGCGCGTCGCCAAAAACGCGATCTCGACCAAAGTCGTGGCGATGGAAAAGGAAGGCGCGACCTTCGACCAGGTGCGCGAGCTCGTGGCCGGCGCGCGCGGCAAGATGGTCTATGCGACCGGGGATGCGGATCACGGCATCTGGTCGGCAGGCCAGGTGCAGGGCCTGATCCACGACATCCCGAGCTGCGCCGAGCTCATCTCGCGCATCGTCCGCGAGGCGGAAGCGATCATTCGCGGCCGGCTCGAGGGGATGCTGTCGGGCGCGCGGCGCGAGGCCGCCGAATAGACATCAGCAGCGGGGATGAAACCATGAGAGCCTATATCTACGGTCCCGATGGCCCGGCTATTGCCGATGTCGCCCGCCCCGCGCCGAAGGGCACGCAAGTGCTGGTGCGCGTGCGCGCCTGCGGCCTCAACCGCGCCGACCTCGGCATGACCAAGGGCCACCGGCACGGCAGCGCCGGCGGGGTCGGCAGCGTTCTCGGCATGGAATGGGCCGGCGAGGTCGCCGAGCTCGGACCGGAGGCCAAGGGCGTCGCCATCGGCGACCGCGTCATGGGTTCGGGCGCGGCCGCCTTTGCCGAGTATGCGCTCGCCGATCACGGCCGGCTGTTCAAGATACCCGCCGCAATGAGCTTTCCGGAGGCGGCCACCCTCCCCGTCGCGCTCGCCACCATGCACAATGCGGTCGTTACCGAAGGCCGCCTGCAGGCCGGACAGAGCGTCCTGATCCAGGGCGCGAGCTCCGGCGTCGGCCTGATGGCGATGCAGATCGCCACCCTCAAGGGCGCGAAGCCCGTGATCGGCTCCTCGACCGATGCGATGCGCCGCGGCCGCCTGAAGGAATTCGGCGCCGATCTCGCGATCGATTCCTCCGATCCCGGCTGGGTCGATCAGGTGCTGAACGCGACCGGCGGCGAAGGCGTCGACCTGATCGTCGATCAGGTTTCGGGCAAGGTCGCGAGCCAGAATCTTGCGGCGACCAAGATCAAGGGTCGCATCGTCAATGTCGGCCGGCTCGGCGGCACCCGCGCCGAGTTCAATTTCGACCTGCATGCCGTGCGCCGCATCACCTATGTCGGCGTGACCTTCCGCACCCGCACGATCGAGGAGATCCGCGCGATCTTCGACGCCGTCAAGAAGGACATCTGGCCGGCGGTGGAGAGCCGGAAGCTCGCGCTGCCGGTCGACAAGGTCTTCGCCTTCGACGATATCGGCAAGGCGTTTGCGCACATGGAAGCCAACAAGCACCTCGGCAAGATCGTCGTGACGCTTTGATGTCGGGAAAATCTAAATCGGAATAATTCGCAATCTCAGTTGGCTTGGCGAATGCATGGTGACAGTGCCCGCATCGTACTTTCATGTCGTGTGACGGCCTGCTAAAGCGCGGGCCATGAGCCGTCCCTCCACCAGCAAATCATCCGTCGCGGCGATCTCGATCGTCGCCAGCGGCAGCATGGCCGCGGCCAAGTTCGTGGTCGGCGTCATGATCGGCAGCCTGGCGCTGATCTCGGAGGCCTTGCACAGTTCGATCGACCTGGTCGCGACCATCATCACCTGGGTGGTGGTGCGGATCTCAGACCGCCCGGCGGATGAAGAACACCATTACGGCCATGGCAAGTTCGAGAGCCTGTCGGCGCTCGGCGTGACGGCACTCCTCTACGTGCTCGCCGGCGGCATTTTGGTCGAGTCCTATAGCCGCCTCCGCGAGGGCGCGCCCCCGCCGACCATCTCGGCCGTCGCCTTCGTCGTGCTCGTCATCGACATCGCCGTAAACTGGTGGCGCGCCGGCGCACTGCACCGCGCCGCGCGCGAAACCAAGAGCCAGGCGCTCGCGGCCGACGCGCTGCATTTCGCCTCCGACGTGCTCGGCTCCCTCGCGGTGATCGCCGGCCTCATCCTCGCGGCCTTCGGCTTCTGGTGGGGCGACACCGCAGCCGCCATCGCGGTCGCCGTCATGATCGGGTTCCTGGGCCTGAAGATGACGCGCGCGACCGTGGAAACCCTGCTCGACCGCGCGCCGGAAGGCGCCTCCGAGAAGGCCGACGCCGCCATCCGCACGGTGCCCGGCGTCGTCGGCATCGAGCGGCTGCGCGTGCGCACGGTGGGCCCCACTCATTTCGTCGATGCGGTGGTCGAGGTGCCGCGCACGCTGCCGATCGACCGCGTCGACCAGATCAAGCGCAAGGCGGAAGAAGCCGTCGGCAAGGCGCTGGGCGGTGCCGACCTCACCTTCACCACCGTGCCGGTCGCCCGCAACAACGAAACCGTGCGCGAGCGCATCATGGTGATCGCGCGCAATTCGGGGCTCGCGGTGCATCACGTCACCGTGCACGACCTCGGCGGCAAGCTCACCGTCAGCATCGATCTCGAGGTCGACGGCGCGATGCCGCTCACCGCCGCGCACGCCGTCACCCAGCGGCTCGAGGCCAGCATCCGGGAGGAATTCGGCGAGGACGTCGAGGTCGACACCCATGTCGAGCCGCTGGAGCCGGAATTGCCGTTCGGCACCGACGCCGCACCCGAGCGAGTCGAGACCATCAAGGCCGCGCTGACGCGATTTGCCGCCGACAGCCCGATCCACGACATCCATAATGTGCGCGTCCGCGACACCGAGGCCGGCGAGATCGTCAACTTCCACTGCCGCGCCGAGCCATCGATGAGCGTGATCAGGGTTCACGAGAACGTCGATGGGATCGAGCGCGCGCTGCGCCGCGCCTTTCCGAGCGTGAAGCGCGTGATCAGCCACACCGAGCCGCCGCGCAGCTAGATACTGCCTCGTTCCCGTTTCGGACTCAGTTTCGCGTTCACGATTACGCGTTGGATAAGATTTATTTCGCATTAACGATTCGTTGACTCTCGACACGCCGCAAAAACTGGATTCAAATCGCTGTGATTCGGAAGCACATGGGGTTCTTCCAAATCGGGTGTACAAGAACAATTCGGTGGGGGTCTAAGGCATGGCGCGTGCGCATGCGGCGAACGCGTGTGTCCAATCCGATTCGATCAAGGGATTGGCGCAATCGATCGCAAAGCCGGCCTACCACAGGCTGTTGACTGCGGAGCCGGCGCTCCGCCGCGCTGTGCCCACTCTCATCATCGCGTTCCTGATCACCATCTGCCTCGGCGCTTTCGTGCAGGTGCTCGACCAGAACCGGCAGAAGCGCGCAGCCGCCAAACGCGAGATCGCGGCGCTTGCCGACCTGCTCGCCGACCGCATCGACCACCTCGCCGCCTCCCGCCAGACCCGCCTCGCCGACATCGAGCGCCTGCAGGCGCTGTTGCCCGACCTCATTCCGCAATGGGGCTTTGCGCCCGGCCGCCATGTCGTCATCACCGGCGGCGTCGACCGGCGGATCCTCGCCCGCGTTCCGATCGAGGCCGGTCTCGGCGAGACCGACCGCGTCCTCGACGAGATCTCGACCGCGCAGCTGCTTGCCACACCGAACCTGCAGGCTGCGCCGAGCGAGATGACCCTGCCGAACGGCAACGACGCGCTGGTCGCGGGACGGCTCGTCAAGACACTGCCCGGCCAGATCATCGTCATCCAGGAGCGGATCGAGCCGATCTGGGGCTCGGATGCGGCGCTCTCGGTGACGCTGTCGGCGACCACGGGCTTTGTCGTGCTGATCCTCGGCTTCGCGTTCCATTGGCAATCGACCCGGGCACGCGAGGGCGACCTGATCAACGACGCGGTGCGTGGCCGCATCGACACCGCGCTCAACCGCGGCCGTTGCGGCCTGTGGGACTGGGACCTGTCGCGCGGCCGCATCTTCTGGTCGCAATCGATGTTCACCCTGCTCGGGCTCGAGAACCGCAGCGACCTTCTGACCTTCGGTGAGGTCAACGCGCTGGTGAACTCCGACGACATCGACCTGTTCGACATCGCCGACCGGATGATCTCCGGCAAGATCGATCACATCGACCACACCTTCCGCATGCAGCACACCGGCGGCCACTGGATCTGGCTGCGGGTGCGCTGCGAGCGCAGCCAGGGCGCGAACGACAACAGCATTCACCTGATCGGGATCGCGGTCGACATCACCGAGCAGAAGAGCCTGGCAGAAAAGACGGTCGAGGCGGACCTGCGGCTGCGCGACGCGATCGAGACCATTCCCGAGGCCTTCGTGCTGTGGGACGCCAGCGACCGCCTCGTGCTGTGCAACTCGCATTTCCAGAAGCTGCACCGGCTGCCGGATACGGCGGTCATTCCCGGAACCTCCTACGAGACCATCATCGAAGTCGGCAGCATGCCGGAGCTGAAGACCCGCGTGCACGAGACGGGCGGCCAGTCGACGCCCGGCGCGCGCACCTTCGAGGCCCAGCTCGAGGACGGAAGCTGGCTGCATATCAGCGAGCGCCGCACCAAGGACGGCGGCTACGTCTCGGTCGGCACCGACATCACCCGCATCAAGGAGCACGAGCAGAAGCTGGTCGACAACGATCTGCGGCTGCGCGCCACCGTGATGGACCTGAAGCGCTCGCAGGCGGCGCTGGAGCGACAGGCGATCGAGCTCGCCGACCTCGCCCAGAAATATGCGTTGGAAAAGACCCGCGCCGAAGAGGCCAACCAGACCAAGTCGCGCTTCCTTGCCAATATGAGCCACGAGCTGCGCACGCCGCTCAACGCCATCATCGGCTTCTCCGAGATCATGCAGAGCGGCATGTTCGGCAACCTCGGCTCGGAGAAGTACCAGGAATATTGCCACGACATCCTGACCAGCGGCCACTACCTGCTCGAGGTCATCAACGACATCCTGGACATGTCGAAGATCGAGGCCGGCCGCATGACGCTCGACATGGAGCCGCTCGATCTCTCCAGAACGCTCGCCGAGTCACTGCGCGTGGTGTCGGGACGCGCCCAGGACAAGAACCTCGTGATCGAAGCGGATGTCGAGCAGGCGATCTCGATGACCGCCGATCGCCGCTTAACCAAGCAGATCGTCGTCAACCTGCTGTCCAACGCCGTGAAGTTCACGCCCGACGGCGGGCGCGTCGTGGTGCGAACCCGCATGCTGTCGGACCGCATCGTGCTCCTGATCGCCGACACCGGCATCGGCATCCCCCAGGAATCGCTGTCGCGGATCGGCCGGCCCTTCGAGCAGGTCGAGAGCCAGCTCACCAAGACCTATCACGGCTCGGGACTGGGGCTCGCCATTGCGCGGTCGCTGGCGCATCTGCACGGCGGCTCGATGAAGCTGCGCTCGAAGCTCGGAGCCGGCACGGTTGTATCGGTCTCGCTGCCGCGCGACCCGCAGCAGGCCGGCGTTCAGAACGCCGCCTGACTACGAGCGCAAGGTCGGCGCGACCTCGCGCGCGATCTGCACGAGGGTTGCGATCAGCGGCGTCATCGGATCGCGCTGCGGAATCACCATGCCGATCGAATAGTCGACCACGGGATCGACGATCGGGATGCTGCGGACGGTGTCCTTCAGCCCGAGCGTCTCGGCGAGCTTTGCCGGCATCACGCTCGCCCAGCGCCCGGTCTTCACATGCGTATAGAGCACGAGCAGCGAGTTCGACGTCAGCGTCGGCGTCGCCTCGGCGCCGACCGAGCGCAGCGCGCGATCGATGATGCGTCGGTTCTGCATGTCCGGCGTCAGCAGGCAGAGCGGCACCTGGCCGACCTCCGTCCAGGTGACCTCCTTGCGATCGCCGAACATCGCATCGGGCGCCGTCAAAAGCCGGTAGCTTTCGTTATAGAGCGGGATGGTGCGGACCTTGCCGATCGGCTCGTTCTCGATATAGGTGAGCCCGGCATCGACCTCGAGATTTTCGAGCAGCCCCAGCACGTCGGCCGAGGTGCATGATCGGATCTGAAACCGCACATCGGGATGACGCGCGCGGAACGGCGTCGTCAGCGCCGCCACCATGCCGAGCACGGTCGGGATCGCCGCGATCCGGATTTCGCCCGACAGCTTGTCCTTCAGCCCGTTGATCTCCTGGCGCATCGCGCGCGCATCGCCGACGATGCGCCGCGCCCAGTCGAGCGCGCGCTCGCCCTCCGGCGTGAAGCCCTGAAACCGCGAGCCACGCTGCACCAGCATGACGCCGAGGAACTCCTCGAGCTGCTTCAGGCTCGTCGACATCGTGGGCTGGGTGACGCCGCAGGCTTCCGCGGCCCTACCGAAATGCCGCTCCTTGGCCAGCGCCAGTAGAAGTTCGAGCTTGTCGATCAAAAATGGTGACCTTTCGAAGGCGCGTTCCCGAGGCTGACATGAATATCACGTCGGGCGGCCGGGCTACACGTCAAAAAAACACCGTCGGCGCAGGCCGTTTACCGCTCATTGCATTTCGATATCGCTCGATTTTCCAACCCGATCGATCGCCTTTCCGGATCGCAGCATGGGACGGCTTTATTGATGTTTTGAGCCATTCCAATACTGATCGACAGAGTAAAAATCATTCGATCGAGTTGAAGATATGACAGCGCCACACGAACCCTGGGATGCGATACGTGGCGCCGAGATCATCGCGGCGCATGTTGCCCGCGAAGGCGGCACGCTCGTGATCCTCCATGCGCTGCAGGACGCCTTCGGCTATGTGCCGGAGGCAGCAATCCCGATGGTTGCTTCCGCGCTCAACCTGTCCCGCGCGGAGGTCCACGGCGTCTTCACCTTCTATCACGACTTCCGCGACAAGCCCGCAGGCCGGCACGTGCTGAAACTCTGCCGCGCCGAGGCCTGCCAGGCCGCGGGAGGCGACGCGCTCGCCGCCCGCGCGGAACAGAGACTGGGCATCGCCATCGGCAGCACCACGCCGGACGACCGCGTTACGTTCGAACCGGTCTATTGCCTCGGTCTTTGCGCCACGGCGCCGTCGGCCATGCTGGACGGTCGCGTGATCGGGCGGCTCGACGAAGCGCGCCTCGACGCGCTGGTCAGGGAGGCGCAGCGATGAGCGTGCGTCTCCATATCCCCGGCGATGCCGGAGCAGTCGCGGTCGGCGCCGACGAGCTCGCGCTGGCGTTCGAGTCGGCAGCCGCGAAATCAGGCGCACCGCTCGACATCGTGCGCACCGGCTCACGCGGCCTCTATTGGCTGGAGCCGATGGTCGAGGTCGCAACGCCAGAGGGTCGCGTGGCGTTCGGTCCGGTTACGCTGTCTGACGTGCCGTCGCTGCTTGCCGCGATCCTGACCAACGGCCCGCATCCGCTGCGGCTTGGGCTCGCGGAGCAAATCCCCTGGCTGAAGCGGCAGACGCGGCTGACGTTTGCCCGTTGCGGCGTGATCGATCCCGGTTCGGTCGACGACCATCGCGCCCATGGCGGCTTTAGGGGCCTGGAACGCGCTCTGACGCTGGGATCGGACGCCATCATTGCTGAGGTTACCGCATCGGGCCTGCGCGGCCGCGGCGGTGCGGGCTTTCCGACCGGCATCAAATGGAAGACGGTGGCGCAGGCGGCGAGCGACCGCAAATACATCGTCTGCAATGCCGACGAGGGCGACAGCGGCACTTTCGCCGATCGCATGATCATGGAAGGCGATCCGTTCGTGGTGATCGAGGGCATGACGATTGCCGGCATCACCGTGGGCGCGACCAAGGGCTACATCTATATCCGCTCGGAATATCCGCACGCCGTCGAGGCCATGAACACGGCGATCGCAGCGGCAAAGCGCGCCGGCTTCCTCGGCGGCAAGATCGGCGGCCACGGCTTCGATCTCGAGGTGCGCGTCGGCGCCGGCGCTTATGTCTGCGGCGAGGAAACCTCGCTGCTGGAAAGCCTGGAGGGCCGCCGCGGCATCGTGCGCGCCAAGCCGCCGCTGCCCGCGCATCACGGCCTGTTCGGCCGGCCAACCGTCGTCAACAATGTGCTGTCCTTTGCGGCCGTGCCCTTCATCCTCGCCGAGGGCGCGAAGGCCTATGCCGATTTCGGCATGGGCCGCTCGCGCGGCACGATGCCGATCCAGCTCGCCGGCAACATCAGGCATGGCGGCCTGTTCGAGACCGCCTTCGGCATCACCCTCGGCGAGCTCATCGATGATGTCGGCGGCGGCACCCTCTCCGGCCGCCCGGTGCGCGCGGTGCAGGTCGGCGGCCCGCTCGGCGCCTATTTTCCCCGCGCGCTGTTCGACACGCCGTTCGACTACGAGGCCTTTGCCGCGCGCGACGGCCTGATCGGCCACGGCGGCATCGTCGTGTTCGACGACACCGTCGACATGGCGAAGCAGGCGGCCTTTGCCATGGAATTCTGCGCCATCGAATCCTGCGGCAAGTGCACGCCGTGCCGGATCGGCTCGACCCGCGGCGTCGAGACCATCGAGAAGATCAGGCGCGGCGAGGGCGTGCCCGAAAACATCGCCGTGGTCGAGGACCTCTGCAACACCATGAAGTTCGGCTCGCTGTGCGCGCTCGGCGGCTTCACGCCCTACCCCGTCATGAGCGCGCTGAAACATTTTCGCGAGGATTTCGGTCCCGTGCCGACGCGGCTTGAGGCCGCAGAATAAGAGGACGCATCGTCATGTCCCTGATCCAGGAAACCGATTTCGGCACCCCGCGCTCCAAATCCGAGACGTTGGTCACGCTGACCATCGACGGCCAAAGCGTCACCGTGCCGGAAGGCACCTCGATCATGCGCGCGGCGATGGAAGCCGGCCACCAGATCCCGAAGCTTTGCGCGACCGACATGGTCGATGCCTTCGGCTCCTGCCGGCTGTGCCTGGTCGAGATCGATGGGCGCGCCGGCACGCCGGCCTCCTGCACGACGCCGGTCATGCCCGGCCTCGTCGTGCATACCCAGACCGAGCGGCTGAAGAAGCTGCGCAAGGGTGTGATGGAGCTCTATATCTCCGACCATCCGCTCGATTGTCTCACCTGCGCCGCGAACGGCGATTGCGAATTGCAGGACATGGCCGGCGCGGTAGGCCTGCGCGACGTGCGCTACGGCTATGAGGGCGAGAACCACGTCTTCGCCAGATCCGGCGCTGTAGCCAACCCGGATTTCCTGCCCAAGGACGAGTCGAATCCCTATTTCACCTACGATCCCTCGAA
This sequence comes from Bradyrhizobium sp. NP1, assembly GCF_030378205.1. NCBI lineage: Bacteria > Pseudomonadati > Pseudomonadota > Alphaproteobacteria > Hyphomicrobiales > Nitrobacteraceae > Bradyrhizobium > Bradyrhizobium sp. NP1. The sequence continues at coordinate 2,932,922 of NZ_CP127385.1, read as the reverse complement.
ATGCATCGTCTGCTCGCGCTGCGTGCGCGCCTGTGAGGAGGTGCAGGGCACCTTTGCGCTGACGATTTCGGGCCGCGGCTTCGACAGCCGTGTCTCGCCCGGCATGAGCGAGGGCTTTCTCGGCTCCGAATGCGTATCGTGCGGCGCCTGCGTGCAGGCCTGCCCGACCGCGACGCTGACCGAAAAATCCGTGATCGAGATCGGCCAGCCCGAGCATTCGGTCGTCACCACCTGCGCCTATTGCGGCGTCGGCTGCGCCTTCAAGGCGGAGATGCGGGGTGAGGAAGTGGTGCGCATGGTGCCGTACAAGGACGGCAAGGCCAATCGCGGGCACTCCTGCGTCAAGGGCCGCTTTGCCTGGGGTTATACGACGCACCGCGAGCGCATCCTGAAGCCCATGATCCGCGAGACCATCGACCAGCCCTGGCGCGAGGTGTCGTGGGATGAAGCGTTCGACTTCGCCGCAGCGAGGTTCAAGGCCATCCAGCAGAAATATGGCCGCGACGCCGTCGGCGGCATCACCTCGTCACGCTGCACCAATGAGGAAACCTATCTGGTGCAGAAGCTGATCCGTGCCGGCTTCGGCAACAACAATGTCGATACCTGCGCCCGCGTCTGTCACTCGCCGACCGGCTATGGGCTTGCGACCACGTTCGGCACTTCCGCCGGAACGCAGGATTTCGACTCGGTCGAGCATTCCGACGTCGTCATGATCATCGGCGCCAACCCGACCGACGCGCATCCGGTATTTGCCTCCCGCATGAAGAAGCGGCTGCGCGCCGGCGCAAGGCTGATCGTGGTCGATCCACGCCGCACCGACGTCGTGCGCTCGCCGCACATCGCGGCCCAGCACCATCTGCCGCTCATGCCCGGCACCAACGTCGCCGTGCTGACCGCCATGGCGCATGTCGTCGTCACCGAGGGCCTCGCCAACGAGGCCTTCGTGCGCGAGCGCTGCGACTGGAGCGAGTTCGAGGAATGGGCCGCCTTCGTCAGCCAGCCGAGCAAGAGCCCGGAAGCGACCGCGATCATGACCGGCGTCGACCCGCGCGAGCTGCGCGGCGCGGCGCGGCTGTTTGCGACCGGCGGCAACGCCGCGATCTATTACGGCCTCGGCGTCACCGAGCATAGCCAGGGCTCGACGACGGTCATTGCGATCGCCAACCTGGCGATGGCGACCGGCAATATCGGCCGCCCCGGCGTCGGTGTGAACCCGCTGCGCGGCCAGAACAACGTGCAGGGTTCCTGCGACATGGGCTCGTTCCCGCACGAGCTGCCCGGCTACCGGCATATTTCCGGCGAGGCGGTGCGCGACCAGTTCGAGGCGTTGTGGAACGTCAAGCTCAACCCCGAGCCGGGCCTGCGCATCCCCAACATGTTCGATGCCGCGATCGACGGAACCTTTAGGGGTCTCTACGTCCAGGGCGAGGACATCCTGCAGTCCGACCCGAACACGACGCATGTGGTGGCGGCGCTGTCCGCCATGGAATGCGTCATCGTCCACGACCTCTTCCTCAACGAGACCGCGAACTACGCCCACGTCTTCCTGCCGGGATCGACCTTCCTGGAGAAGGACGGCACCTTCACCAACGCCGAGCGCCGCATCCAGCGCGTGCGCAAGGTGATGACCCCGCGCAATGGCCTCGCCGACTGGGAAGTGACGATCAGGCTTGCCAAGGCGATGGGCTTCGCGATGCATTACGACCATCCCTCGGAGATCATGGACGAGATCGCCGCGCTGACGCCGACCTTCGCCGGCGTCTCCTATGCGAAGCTCGACGAACTCGGCTCGGTGCAGTGGCCCTGCAACGAGAAGGCGCCGGAGGGCACGCCGGTCATGCATGTCGGCGGCTTCGTCCGCGGCAAGGGCAAGTTCGTCATGACCGAATATGTTCCGACCGACGAGCGCACCGGCCCCCGCTTCCCGCTGCTCTTGACCACGGGACGCATCCTCAGCCAGTACAATGTCGGAGCGCAGACCCGCCGCACCGACAACGTCGTCTGGCACGACGAGGACCGCCTCGAGATCCACCCGCACGATGCCGAGCAGCGCGGCGTGCGCGACGGCGATTGGGTCCGGCTGAAGAGCCGCGCCGGCGAGACGACGCTGCGCGCGCTGATCACCGAGCGCGTCGCGCCGGGCGTGATCTACACCACCTTCCATCACCCGGACACGCAGGCGAACGTGATCACGACGGATTATTCCGACTGGGCCACCAACTGCCCTGAATACAAGGTGACCGCGGTGCAGGTCTCCCCCTCGAACGGACCCTCCGACTGGCAGAAGGCCTATGACGCGCAGGCGCGGCAGTCGCGCCGCATCGTGCCGTCGATCGAGGCCGCGGAATGAGGATGCCAGAGGCGGTCCGACGCGTCGATCGGCAGGCGTGGCGCGAGGGCGTCACGAGCCGTGGCGCGCGCCTGATCCCCGAGGAGACTGCGATCGCGTTGACCTACAATGGCGGCACCTATGCCGTGATGATGGGCACGCCGCTCGACCTCCACGATTTCGCGGTCGGCTTCAGCCTCAGCGAGGGTATCGTGCGCTCGCCCGGTGAGATCGGCTCGTGCGAGATCGTGCCGCTCGACGAAGGCGTCGAGGTGAGGATGTGGCTTGCGCCCGATCGCGCTGCGCGCCTCGGCGAGCGGCGGCGGCATATCGCGGGCCCGACCGGATGCGGCCTTTGCGGCATCGAATCCATCACCGAGGCGATGCGCCGGCCGGCGCCGGTGCCGAACGGCCAGGCCCTTGCCCCCGATGACATCCTCGCCGCGATGGCGAGTCTGGCGCCGCGCCAGGCGCTCAACATCGAGACACGCGCGGTGCATGCGGCGGCATTCTGGACGCCGGGTCGCGGCATCGTCGCGCTGCGCGAGGATGTCGGCCGCCACAACGCGCTCGACAAGCTCGCAGGCAGCCTGGCCCTTCAGCAAGTCCGCGCAAGCGAGGGCATGGTGCTTCTCACCAGCCGCGTCTCGGTCGAGATGGTGCAGAAGGCGGCCGTCATGGGCGCGGCCATGGTGGTCGCAGTCTCGGCGCCGACCGCACTTGCGGTGCGGATGGCGGACGCGGCCGGGATGACACTGGCGGCGGTTGCGCGCGCCGACGGATTTGAGGTCTTCACGCACCCGCAACGTATCGCCGCGCCTGCCTGCGCCCCGGAGACTGCCTATGTCGTCGCCTGACCGCCTGGTCCACATGGCCAACCAGATCGGGAAATTCTTCCAGAGCCAGGGCCACGACAAGGCGGTGCCTGGCATTGCCGAGCACATCCGGAAGTTCTGGGATCCGCGAATGCGCAAGGCGATCTTCGCCCATCTCGATGCCGGCGGCAGCGGACTTGATCCCGACGTCCGCGACGCGATCGAGACGTTGAAGAAGGCCTAGTTGCCCTCGACACTCGCCTTGAACACGCGCCGCACTTCGGCCTGGGTTTCCTTCACCCTCGCCTCGAGCGAGGAGAAGTCCGGCGCATCGCCCGCCCGCGCCAACACGCGCAAGAGGTCCTCGCCCGCGGTATCCGGATTGAACTTGTCGGTCACGCACAGCCGCAGGATCTGGGTCAGGTCGTGATAGAGCCGCACCGCGGTGCGCAAGGTTTCGGCCGCGGCCTGCGGCAGCACGCCGAGCCGCGCCGCATTGTCGATCACCTCGCGGGTCGAGACGCTCAGGATGTCGGGCTTGTCGTGCGCGTGGACGAGCTGCAGGTACTGGGCGATGAAGTCGATATCGACGAGGCCGCCGGCGGCGTGCTTGAGGTCCCAGAGATCGCCCTCGCCCTTTTCCTGCGCGATGGCGCCGCGCATGTCGGCGACGTCGGCCGCGACCGCCGCCCGGTCGCGCCGCCGCGTCAGCACGGCGCGGATCACCGCTTCGATGCGCGAGCGAAACTCCGGCGGCCCCGAGATCACCCGCGCCCGGGTCAGCGCCATGTGCTCCCAGGTCCAGGCCTCGCCCTCCTGATACTCGGCGAAGGACTTGATGTGCGAGGCAACCGGCCCCGCGCGCCCCGACGGGCGCAGCCGCATGTCGATCTCGTAGAGCACGCCATAGTTGGTGCGGGTCGTGAACGCGCTGATCAGCCGCTGGGTGAAGCGCGCGAAATATTGCGCGCCGTGCAGTGAGGGCGTGCCGTCGGAATCCGGATGATCCTCGTCGAAATCGTAGAGGATGATCAGGTCGAGATCGGATGACGCGGTCATCTCCCGGCTGCCAAGCCGGCCCATCGCCAGGATCGCGGTCTCCTGGCGCTTGATGCGGCCGTACTGCGCGGCGAAACGGCCGGTGACGAGCCCGTGCACGGTATGCACGATGCCTTCGGCGACGTCGGCAAACGCGGTGCTCGCCTGCTGCGCCGACACCGTGCCGGACAGGATCCGCGTGCCTATCAGAAACAGGCTCTCCTGGCCGAACAGGCGCAGGCGATCGAGAAACTCCTCATAGGAATCCGCGTCTCCGAGCGTCGCGGTGAGCCGCTCGGAGAGTTCGCGCTGGTCGGGCATCGCGCCGAAGAAGCGCGGATCGATCAGCCCGTCCATGAGCTGCGGCTGCCGCGCCAGCATGTCGCCGAGCCGGGGCGCCGCGCCCAGCACCAGCGCCACCAGCGCGACGAGGTCGCGGTTCTGGCTGAGCAGCGTGATCAGCCGCCCGCCCCGCTGCAGCGCCTGCAGGAAATGGTCGAAGGCTGCGACCGCGCGATCCGGCTCGTCCGCCTTGGCGAGTCCCTGGATCAGCGCCGGGACGAATTCGATGAAGGCGCTTCGCGTCGTCTCCGTCCTGAACACGCGGTAGTCGCCCGCCACCCACTCCCGCAGCGTATCGGCGGCCGCGGCCGGCTTCTTGAAGCCGAGCGCGGCGAGATGCTCCAGCAGCCGCGCGTCATCGGGGCCGGCGCCGTAGTCGATATCAGGCAGCCTGGCCGTGCCGGTGGGGTCGTCGCCCTCGAACAGCTTGGCATAGTGGCCCTGCACGATCTCGAGATGATGCAGCAGGTCCCTGGCGAAGGCGGCACGATCCGCGTAACCGAGAAAGCGCGCAAAGCGCTCGACCGCCTCGACGTCGCCGGGCAGCGCGTGCGTCTGCTCGTCCGCGATCATTTGCAGCCGGTGCTCGACGCGGCGCAGGAACTCGTAGGCCGCGGTGAGCTCGTCGCAGGCCTGGAAGCTGATCCAGTTGCTGGAGGCGAGCACGTTGAGCGCCGTGAGCGTCGAGCGCACCCGCAGCTCGGGATGGCGGCCACCGGCGATCAGCTGCTGGGTCTGGGCGAAGAACTCGATCTCGCGGATGCCGCCGCGGCCGATCTTGACGTTGTGGCCCTCGACCGCGATCTCGCTCTGGCCGCGGTAGGTCTGCATCTGCCGCTTCATGTCGTGCACGTCGGCCAGCGCCGCGAAATCGAGATGCTTGCGCCAGACGAAGGGCGCGATCTCCCCGATCATGGCCTCGCCCGCCACCAGGTCGCCGGCGCACGGCCGCGCCTTGATCATGGCGGCGCGCTCCCAGGTGCGCCCTTCCCGCTCGTAATAGTGCAAGGCGGCGTCGGTCGACATCGCGACCTGCGTCGAGGCCGGATCGGGCCGCAGCCGCAGGTCGACCCGGAACACGTAGCCGTCGCCGGTGCGCTGCTGCAGGATGCGCGCCATGCCTTGCGTCACCCGCACGAAGAAGGGCTGCGGCTCGATGTCGGGCGCCAGCGTCGGCGCCGCGGCGTCGAAGAACACGATCAGGTCGATGTCGCTCGAATAATTCAATTCGCCCGCGCCCATCTTGCCCATGGCGAGCACCAACAGGCCGCTGCCCTCCTCGGGCCGATCGGGATTTGGCGGCAACAGCCGCCCGCGCACGGCCTCCTGGCGCAGCAGGAAACGCAGCGCCGCCTGCACGGAGGCGACCGCGACCTCGGTCAGAGCTGCCGTCACCCGCATCACCGGCCAGAGCCCGCCGATGTCGCACAGCGCGATCAGCAGCGCGGCTTCCGACTTCATGCGGCGAAGCAGGTGCATGACATCGGCCTCGCTCGATGCGGCGAACACGTCGCGGGAGGTCGTCTCGATGAGGGCGGCGAGATGCTGATCCGGATCGGATCTGAGCAGCCGGACCAGACGCACGGCGTCGGCACGGACCAGGTCGAAAAGATAGGGCGAGAATTCCGCGATGCCGAGCAGGATCGCCCGTGCGAACGGATGGTCGAGAAGCTCGCCGATGGCGGCCGCCTGCGCGGGCTCGAGTTCGGCAAGCCAGTCGGCGAGGCGGCGTTCGGCATGGTCGGAAACGGCGACACGCGGACCGTCCGCAAATCGCGCGGCCAGCACTGGACGATGTCGGTCCGCGTTTCCCGGCGCGGATGAAGTCATGCCACCTTCTGTGGCACATCCTGTGTTTGCGCTGCAAGCCTGTCGGCCGCGTCCTTCCGCACCGGCAGCGCGAGCGTGGCCACCAGGCCAGGACTGGCGTCACCGAGCCGCAGCTCGCCGCCATGGAGCGTCGCGACCGCCGAAGCGAGGCTCAAGCCCAGGCCGGAGCCCGGCAGCGTCCGGCTGGCCTCGAGCCGGACAAAGCGTTCCACCGCATGCTTGCGGTCGGCTTCGGGAATGCCCGGGCCATGATCAGTGACGCTGAGCAGCACGGAATCGCCCTCGCGCCGCGCTTCGATCAGGATCTGCTTGGAATCGAGGCTGACCACCTGCCCTTGCGGCGCGCCGAGCGGCTTGCCGTATTTGATCGCGTTCTCGACCAGGTTGGCGAGCGCCTGGCTGATCAATTCACGGTTGCCGTGAATGGGTGCCGGCGAGGTCTTCACGCGCAGGCTCATGCCGCCGTCCTCGGCGAGCGGCTCGTACAATTCGTGGATGCCGTTGGCGACGTCGGCGGCGTCGAAATCGTCCATGTCGCCGCGCGCCTGGCCGGACTCGGCGCGCGCGATCATCAGCAGTGCGTTGAAGGTGCGGATCAGGCCGTCGGATTCCTCGATCGTGCGCTCCAGCGCCGCGCGGTAGTCGGCCTCGCTGCTCGAGCGGGCCAACGCCTCCTCGGCGCGGTTGCGCAACCGCGTCAACGGCGTCTTGAGATCGTGGGCGATGTTGTCGGAGACCTCCTTGAGGCCCGTCATCAGCGCCTCGATCCGCTCCAGCATGGCGTTGAGGTTGCTGGCGAGACGATCGAGCTCGTCGCCGCTGCGCCCGACCGGCAGCCGTCCGGTGAGATCGCCGGCCATGATGCGTTGGGTCGTGCCGGTCATGGCGTCGATCCTCCGCAGCACCCGGCGGGCGACGAAGATGCCGCCGCCGATGCCGAGCACCACGACCACGAGAATCGACCATTGCGCGGCCTTGGCGACGATGCCGAACAACCGCCGCCGCTCCTCGAGATCGCGCCCGATCAGCAGCCGGAAGCCGCTGCTGAGCTGCGTGACATGCACGAGCGCGCGGTGATCGGTGTTGTCCTGCTCGTCGAGCCGGCGATAGGCGGTCTCGCTCCAGCCATTGGTGCCCATCACGCCCGGCGCCAGCGAGCCGACATTGCCGGCGATCGCCTGCCCGGCCGGCGTGGTCACGAGGTAGAGGTTGGCGCCCGGCCGCAGCGCGCGGTTTTCGATGGTGAAGACGAGGCCGCGCAGGCCCCTGCGGGTGTAGATGTCGCTGATCTCGGAGGTTTCGGCGTTGACGGTGCTGGTGATCTGCTCGGTGATCAGCCGCCGCGTATTCCAGGCGAAATAGCCGAGCAGCGACGCCGCGAACAGCGCAAACAGGAACAGATAGACCAGCGTCAGCCGGAACGCGGTGGTCCGGATCAGCTTACCGAATGCCGTCACGGATCATGTATCCCGCGCCGCGGATGGTATGGAGCAGCGGCCGCTCGAACCCCTTGTCGATCTTGGAGCGCAGCCGCGAGATGTGCACGTCGATGACGTTGGTTTGCGGATCGAAATGGTAGTCCCAGACGTTTTCGAGCAGCATGGTGCGCGTCACCACCTGGCCGGCGTGCTTCATCAGATATTCGAGCAGGCGAAACTCGCGCGGCTGCAGCGTCAGCTCCTCCTTGCCGCGGATGACCCTGTGCGAAAGCCGGTCGAGCTCGAGGTCGCCGACCCGATAGACGGTTTCCTCGGCCGGCCCGCCGTGGCGGCGCGACAGCACCTCGACGCGGGCGAGCAGTTCGGCGAAGGAATAGGGTTTCGGCAGGTAGTCGTCGCCGCCGGCGCGCAGGCCCTTGATGCGGTCGTCGACCTGCCCCAGCGCGGACAGGATCAGGACCGGCGTGCGGTTGCCCTTCTCGCGGAGCGCGCCGATCAGCGACAGCCCGTCGCGCTTCGGCAGCATGCGGTCGACGACGAGCACGTCGTAGTCGCCGCTTTCGGCCAGCGCGAGACCTTCCTCGCCGTCGATGGCGAGATCGGCGACGTTGCCGGCTTCGCGAAACGCCTTGACGAGGTAGTCGGCGGATTCGCGATCGTCTTCGATGATCAGCAGGCGCATCTCGGGGGCGGTTGCGGTCAAGGGCGTAAGCTTTCCATCACCATGGCGCGGCCGGCGCTCTCATGCAAGACAACCGGACGCGTCTCCATCGAACGAAAAAGCGGGCGGTGAAGCTGGGGGACCTCACCGCCCTTAGACCCTTCCGACGGAGGGGGGCGTATTCCACCGGAAGGTAACGCGTATTCACTGTCGTCCCCCTGATTCCGGCGTTCGCGGGGAAGGCCCGCCACGGCGGGGCGCGAATGCCAGAACCGGGACAACCGGGCGGGAGCGGACTTTTGGCCCGCTCCCCGGAAAGAGCCGTCGGCGGGGGCGACTAAAGCCGGCGACACCCTCCATCTCGTCAAACCTCCTGATCTCAGCCCTTGGCGAGGGGCAGCGCGACGAAGCGCGACTGGCCGCCGCTCTTCACGCGCATCAGGACGCTGTTCTTGTTGTCGTTCTTCGCGGCACTGAGCGCGTCGCGGACGTCGTTCGCGCTCGCCACGGTCTTGCCGCCGACTTCCAGAATCACGTCGCCTTCCTTGAAGCCGCGCTCGGCAGCCGCACTCTTGGGATCGACCTCGGTGACCACGACGCCGTCCTTGCCGGCGCCGGCGACACTGTTGGCCGGCGCGACCGTCAGGCCGAGCTTCGGCACGTCGGTGCCGCGGTTCAGGCTGCCGCGGTCGCCATTGTCGTTGTCGGCCTTGGCCTCGACCGTGTTCGGCAAGGTGCCGAGCGTGAGGTTCAAGACCTTGTCCTGGCCCTTGTGCAGCACGTTGAGCTTCACAGCCGAGCCGGGCGCGATGCCGCCAATGGTGCGGGCGAGCTCGCGCGCATCCTTGACCGGCTCGCCATTGACCGCGGTGATCACGTCACCGGATTCGACGCCGGCCTTGGCAGCCGGGCCGTTGGCCTGCGGTTCGGCGACCAGCGCGCCTTCCGCCTTCTTCATGCCGAGGCTGTCGGCGATGTCGGGGGTGACCGGCTGGATCTGCACGCCGATCCAGCCGCGGCTCACCGAGCCCTTGTCCTTGAGCTGGGCGACGATGTTCTTCACGGTCGCTGCGGGAATCGAGAACGCGATGCCGACGCTGCCGCCGGAGGGCGAATAGATCGCGGTATTGACGCCGATCACCTCGCCTTCGGTGTTGAAGGCCGGACCGCCGGAATTGCCCTTGTTCACGGGCGCATCGATCTGGATGAAGTCGTCATACGGGCCGTTGCCGATGTCGCGGCCGCTGGCCGAGACGATGCCGGCGGTCACGGTGCCGCCGAGACCGAAGGGATTGCCGACCGCGAGCACCCAGTCGCCGATCCGCGGCTTGCTGTCGGACAGCTTGGCGAACGGGAAATTGGAACCACCCTCGACCTTGATCAAGGCGAGGTCGGTGCGTGCATCGGTGCCGATCACCTTCGCGCTGTAGGTCTTGCCGTCATCGGCGGTGACCTCGACCTTGTCGGCGCCGTCGACCACATGGTTGTTGGTCACCGCATAGCCGTCGGGCGAGATGAAGAAGCCGGAACCCTGGCCGGTGATCGCGCCACCACCGCGTCCGCGCGGTCCGCCGCGAAGGCCGGGCGGCAACCCGTCAGGACCGCCGAAGCGACGGAAAAAGCGCTCCATCGGCGAGCCCGGCTGGAACGGCGTGTCATTATCGTCGGCGCTGTCATCCTTGGCCAGCTTCTGCGTGATGTTGACCTTGACCGAAATCACCGAGGGCTTCACGCGCTCCACGATGTCGGCAAAGCCGACCGGCTGCTGAACTTTCCGGACCTCGTTGTTGACCTGGGCATGCGCGGGGGTCGTGAACAGATCGGCTGGTCCGCCCGACGGACTGAAGCCGTAGGCGGCGACACCGAGACCGGCCACGACGGAGGCCATCAGCGCCAGCTTGCGGAACGAGAGGAGCGAGCGGGGTTGCCGGTAGGAGGGCAGCGAGGAAAGATCAATCGGACGTTCAGTCATAAAGAATTCTCCAGAGCCTTGAAGCTGATGGTGCGGGGGGTCAGCACCCTGATAGGGGGCAAGATGGGGTTTTCCGCCTTACGGGGCGCTGGCGGCGGAGTTAAACTTTTGTAATAAAGGCCCTGCCGAATGCGGCAGTTTATCGCAGGCGGTCCCTGCCGGCCGGAATCCCCGGGCACGCCGACCGGAACGCCAGGCCGCGGGCGGCTAGGCCGGCTTCTCCGGGGTCGGATCGGTCGCCATCAATTGCCGCAGCCGCGCTTCTTCCTCGGCGCTCAACGCGCCCGATCCGGCCTCTTCCGGCACCGCCGATTTCCGCCGCCTCACGTTCAGCCACAGCACGAGCCCGCCGCCCAGGAGCGCGAGCGGCGTCAACAACCAGAGCGGCAGGGTCTGGCGCTCGAAGCGCGGCTTCAGCAGCACGAACTCGCCGTAGCGCGCCACCAGGAAATCGATCACCTGGGAATCGCTGTCGCCGGCGGCGATCCGTTCGCGCACCAGAAGCCGCAGGTCGCGCGCCAGCGGCGCTTCGGAATCGTCGATCGACTGGTTCTGGCAGACCATGCAGCGCAATTCGCGCGACAGGTTGCGCGCGCGCGCTTCCTTGGCCGGGTCCGCCATGATCTCATCGGGCTGCACGGCCAGCGCCGCACCCGATCCGGCAAGCGCGAACACGACGATCAGGGCCAGCAGCCGCTTCATTCGCTCACTCCGCCGGCTGCAGCGCGCGCAGGGCCTTGGCAGGCTTCGGCGCGCCAACGCGCAAACGCCGGTCGGACAGCGACAACAGGCCTCCGAACGCCATCAGCACCGGGCCGAACCAGATCAACAGCACCAGCGGCTTGTGATAGATCCTGACTGCGATCGCGCCATCGCTTCCGATGTCGCCAAGCGAAATGTAGAGCTGGCTGACGCCGCGGGTCAGCAGCGCCGCTTCGGTCGTCGAAGCGCCGCGGGTGGTGAAGCTGCGCTTCGACGGCGTCATCACGCTGAGCGGCTGGCCGTCCTCGCTCACGCTGAACTGCGCGACCATCTCGCGGAAGTTCGGGCCCTGGCGCTGCGTCAGGCCATCGAGCTTCAGCGCGTAGCCGGCGACGCTGGCGACGTCGTTCGGTTTCATGGTTGCAATGTATTCGCTGTTCCAGGTGGTCTCGCAGACGATGCCGAGCAGGGCGATGCCGAGGCCGGCATGCGCAAACGCGGTGCCCCAGACCGAGCGCGGCAGGCCGCGCGCCCGCCGCAACGCGGTCGCGAACGGCGCCCGGAACAGCGCCATCCGCTCGGCGAGATCGCTCAGGGCGCCGGCAATGACGAACACGGCAAGCCCGATCGCGAGCGGCGCGAGCGCAGGTCCGCCGCGGGTGAAGCCCCACACCAGCGCGATCGCGACCAGCGCGGTGATCCCGGCGGCAATCAGCCGCTGTGACGCGCCGAGCAGGTCGCCGCGCTTCCACGCCAGCATCGGTCCGAACGGCACCGCCATGAGCAGCGGAACGAACAGCGGCGCAAAGGTCAGGTTGAAGAACGGCGCGCCGACCGAGATTTTTTCGCCGGTGAGAACTTCCAGCGCCAGCGGATAGAGCGTGCCGATGAGCACGGTGGCGCAGGCGGTGGTGAGGAACAGATTGTTGAGCACGAGCGCGCCCTCGCGCGACACCGGGGCGAACAGCCCGCCCTGCTTCAGCGCCGAGGCGCGCCAGGCATAGAGCGTCAGCCCGCCGCCGATGAAGAGGCAGAGGATCAGCAGGATGAACACGCCGCGCGTCGGATCGGTGGCGAAGGCGTGCACCGAGGTGAGGACGCCCGAGCGCACCAGGAAGGTGCCAAGCAGCGACAGCGAGAAGGTGAGGATCGACAAGAGGATGGTCCAGACCTTCAGCGCGTTGCGCTTCTCCATCACCAGCGCCGAGTGCAACAGCGCCGTGCCGGCCAGCCACGGCATCAGCGAGGCGTTTTCGACCGGATCCCAGAACCACCAGCCGCCCCAGCCGAGCTCGTAATAGGCCCAGTACGAGCCCATGGCGATGCCGAGCGTCAGAAAGATCCAGGCGACGAGAGTCCACGGCCGCACCCAGCGCGCCCAGGCCGCGTCGATCCGGCCCTCGATCAGCGCCGCGATCGCGAAGGAGAACGAGATCGAGAAGCCGACATAGCCGAGATAGAGCATCGGCGGATGCACCGCGAGGCCGATGTCCTGCAGCACGGGATTGAGATCGCGGCCCTCGATCGGCGGGTTGGCGATGCGCAGGAACGGGTTCGAGGTGACCAGGATGAAGAGATAGAAGGCGCTGGCGATCCAGGCCTGCACGCTGAGCACATGCGCGCGCAGCGACAGCGGCAGGTTGCTGCCGAAGGCCGCGACCAGCGCGCCGAACAGCGCCAGGATCGACACCCAGAGCAGCATCGATCCCTCGTGATTGCCCCACACGCCGGTGATCTTGTAGAGTAGCGGTTTCAGCGAATGCGAGTTCTCGAACACGTTGGCGACCGAGAAGTCCGAGATCACGTGCAGGGTGACCAGTGCCGCGAACGACGTCGCCACGAACAGGAGCTGCGCCAGCGCGGTCGAGCGCGCGACGTTCATCAGCGCCTCGTCGCGCAGCCTGACGCCGAGCAACGGCACCGTCGACTGGATCAGCGCCAGCGCCAGCGCCAGCACCAGCGCATAATGGCCGCACTCCGCGATCACCGCGTCACCCCCTGCGCTGCGGGCGTCGCCTGCGCGTCGCGCGCGTTGCGCGAAACGTCGGAAGCGCCCTTGGCGTAATCGTCCTTCCAGTGCCCCTGCTTCTTCAGGGCGTCGGCGACCTCCTTCGGCATGTAGGTCTCGTCATGCTTGGCAAGCACGGTGTCGGCGCGGAACACGCCGGACCCATCGAGCGCACCTTCTGCGATCACGCCCTGCCCTTCGCGGAACAGGTCGGGCAGAATGCCCTGATAGGCGACCGGCAGCTTCGCGCCGCCATCGGCCACCTCGAAGGTGACGGCGAGGTTGTCTCCGCGCTTGAGCGAGCCGGGCTGCACCAGGCCGCCGAGCCGGAAGCGCCGGCCGGGTGCAAGGTGCTTCTCGGCGACCATCGAGGGCGTCGAGAAGAACACGATGGAATCGCGCAGCGCGTTCAGCACCAGCGCCGCCGCGAGCGCAAGCACCGCGAGCGAGCCGCCGATAACAGTCAATCGCCGCTGCCTGCGCGTCATGTCCCTGCTCTCTTGCGCCTTTCCGCGTTCATCCGTCGAGCCCCAGGCTCTTCAGCCCCTCGTTGAGCTGGCGCAGCCGCTCGGCGTCGCCCGCGACCGCCTGGCGCGCATCGCTGAGCGCGCTCTTCGCCTTGTCGCGGTCGCCCATCACCATATAGGCCCGCACCAGCCGCAGCCAGCCATCGACGTCATCGCCATGCTGCTTCAGGCGGGTGGCGAGGCGCTCGACCATGCCGCGGATCATCGCGCTGCGATCGGTCTCGTTCATCTCCTTGGCCGCGGCCATGGTTTCATTGGACAGCGCGGGCGCGGCAGAACCGTCGAGGCGCGCCAGTGCCGCCTCGACCAGCGGCCGCCATGGCGCCTCCGCCGGCGCCTTCGCGAGGATTGCGCGCCAGATCGCCGCCGCATCCGCGCCGCGACCGTCCTGCTCGGCGGCAAGCCCGAGATAGTAGCTCGCCTTGGCCTCGTCGGCGTCAAGCGCCAGCGCGCGCTCGAACTCGCCCTTGGCTTCCGCCGTGACGACGCCGCCGGCTGCGGCCGCGATCGCCTCGCCGAGATCGGCGCGGCGCGCAGCGCTCTCGCCGTTATAGGTGAGCGAATTGCGATAGGCGCGGACCGCGTCGTCATAGCGCCCGAGCCGCGCCAGCACCGGAGCAAGCACGCTCCAGCCGCGGCCATCGCTGGGATTCTTTTCCAGATGCCGCTCGACCTGCGCGACCAGATTGTCGATCGGCTGCGTGCCGTCGGGAGTACGGGCACGCGCAGCAAGCGGAAAATCGCCGAGGTTGGGCGAACCGAGCGGCAGATAGGTGGCAACGGCCAGCAGCGGCAGGCCGATCAGCGCCACGACCGCCGCGGTGCGGCGCCAGCGCATGTTCGGTCGTGCCGGTGGCTCCTGCTGCTCGCTTTCGGCTGCGGCCAAGAGGCGGCGGCCGATCTCGACGCGCGCGGCTTCCGCCTCGGTGCTGCCGATCAAGCCCGACGTCAGGTCGCGATCGATCTCCGCAAGCTGGTCGCGATAGACAACCGTCTCGCTGCCGCCGACTGGGGGCTTGTTACCGCGGCTGAGCGGCCAAAGCACGGCGAAGGTCGCCGCGGCCGTCATCAGCGCGAACACAAACCACAAGGCCATCGAGCGGGTTCCCGGCGGCGCGACGGGCGCCGATGCGCCGCTTTACACCACCATGAAGCAACGCGGCAATTGACAAATCTCAATTTCCCGGGATTGCCACGGGAGCTGAAACATCAGGAAAATGATCACCTTAGTCGATCAGAAATTCGACGCTCTGGGCCACCGGTTCGCCGTGCAGATTGAGCGCGCGAAGCTGGTAGCGGCCAGGCCTGACCGTTTCGGGCAGCCGAATCCGGAGCGATCCATTGGGTGCCGGCGACGTGATGGTCGTGGTGGGATCGGAAAGCGGCTCGCCAGTGGCCTGTTCCACCAGGATGACCTTCGCGCGGATCATCAGGTTGCGATAGGTGGCGGCAATGACACGATTTTCGAACTCGACGAAGTTGATGAAGGCATTCATGCGCGGGGACAGTCCGGAAACCAGCGCGCGGACGGTACGTTTCCACGGCACCCTGGTCAACCAGAAATTGCAAATGGAACGTTATTCTATTTTCTAGTGGAGCGGATTTGACGTTCGCTACCCATTTGCCGCGATCCATTATGCGAACGTCAAATCCAAAGCTCCACTAGCATCAATAAGTTGCTAGTGGTCCTTTGATTCTAACATTCGCAAACGTGCCTCCCGAAATGGGTAGCGAATGTTAGAATCGGACCACTAGCTGGCGCGCGTCGCCTTGCGCTCGCCGGTAATGGCGTTTTCGGCGGCCCTGTTCATCAGCGAAGCATAATCGTGCCCGAACAAGACCTCGCAGAAGCGGATCGCGGCCGACACCTGCATCTGGCGGTAGGCGCGCGTTTTCGGGCTGGCGCTGCGCAGCGATTCAACCAGCCCCTCGGTGGATTGCTCCACATAGTGCTGCAGATCGGAATAGGTCCGCAACGTGACTTCGTTGATCGCAAGCTCGCTTGCATAGGTGCGGCACACCGCGACGAAATCGATCAGCGCGGCCGCCTCGTCGACCTCCGAGGGGTCGATCCGCGCACCCGGCAGAATGTCCTTGTCCGGGCGCTGGCGCAGCAGGCGGCGGACCCGGCCCGGCACGCTGTCGATTTCCGACTGCACGGCGTTGGAGATGTCGGCCCGGATCGCGGCAAGCTGCCGGCCCCAGGCGGAATCCTGGCGCAGATCGAGCTCGGTGCGCAGGCCGCGCACGCCGTCATGAAGCGACTTCAGGCTCTCGGCAACGCCCTCGAACCGGCCGCGCTTGATATCGAGCCTGAGGTCTGCCGCGAGCACCGCCAGATCATGCAGCGCAATGGAGACGGCGACGCCGTACGGCGTCGCCGCGACGCGGAGTTCGTCGTCTGACGCCGCCATCCGGATGGCGAGGCGGATGATCTGCCAGGGCGCGGCGAGACGCTGCATCACGAGCGACAGCGCAAAAGGCAGCATCTGCCCGGTCTGCAGCGAAGGAACATTGAGCGCCGCGGTCACTGAAGCGATCTGGGAATCGCCGAACACGCGCGCGAAGCTCGGCAGGCGGTTGCCCAGCGCCTCCAGGGCGTCACGGGCCTGCAGGATCGACCCGATCGCCAGCAGGTCCTCGACCAGCTCGGGCGGCCCGACCCGCGCCAGCGTGCGCTGCAGGTCATGGCCGGGAACGGGCGTTGCAAGCTTCAGGACGGCGTCGGCGGTGGCGGCCTGCAGCTTGCGCACATGCGGCTCGAGATCGCGCTCCGCGGCGCTGTCGGACATCCCCGCCAGCATCGTCTCGAACGCCCGCGCCTGTTCGGGCGCGCCGTCGCGGATCAGCCATCGCCACACCGACGTCAGGGAGCCACGACGGATCTGTCCGGGACGCGCCTCGCCATTGCCGTCGATCAGGAACGGCTCGATCGGATGGAACAGCAGCCGCACCGGATCATTGGTGCGCGGCTGCCCGTCATCGTCGGCCGCGCGCACGATCCTGCGCAGCTGCTCGAGCACGAAGTTGGCGACCGCGACATCCTCGCCCCGTTCGAGGGCGCGCTCGAACTCCCGCATCAGCAGCGCCTGCGATCGCGGCGGCAGCTGCGCGAGATATTCCTTCAACCGCTCAACTGAGGCCTGGTTCATGCGCGCCCGCTAAGCACGTTCCGTCGCGCGGACGGCAAAAATGGCAATAATGACGTGTCCGCCGGCTACTATAGGAGCCGCCGCGTTAAGAACCCGTTTAGGAATAGGCCCGTTCACACTGCCGGGAGCAGCAGTTCCGCTCGCAATCCGCCGGTCGGCGCATCGCCAAGGGTAAGGTTGCCGCCATAAAGCGAGGCAAGGTCGATCACGATTGAAAGCCCGAGCCCCGACCCCGGTTTCGATTCGTCGAGCCGCTGGCCGCGGCGGGCGACCTGGGCGCGCTCGGCGGCCGAGAGGCCCCGGCCGTCGTCATCGACGATGATCCGCAGCATGGGACCCGCGCCGGGCGCGGCCGGCCGCTCCGTCAGCACCTCGATGAAAACCCGCGAGGCTGCCCATTTGCAGGCGTTGTCGACGAGGTTGCCGACCATTTCCTCGAGATCCTGCCGCTCGCCGCGAAACCGGGCGTTCGGGTCGACCTTGGCTTCGATGATCACGCCGCGGTCGCGATGGATCTTTTCCATGGTCCGCCGCAGCGCCTCGACCGTCGGCGCCACATCGGTCACCGCCGCGACGATGGTGACCCGCGCCGCGATGCGGGCGCGCTCCAGATGATGGGCGACCTGGCTGCGCATCACGTCGGCCTGCTCCAGCACCTTGTCCGCGAACGGATCGGCGGCATGGGAGGACGCCTCGTTGACGATCACCGACAGCGGCGTCTTGATCGCATGGGCGAGATTGCCGACATGGGTGCGCGCGCGTTCGACGATTTCCCTGTTGGCGTCGATCAGCGCGTTGGTCTCGCGCGCCAGCGGCGCGATCTCGACCGGAAAGTCGCCTTCCAGCCGCTCGGCGCGACCGGAACGGATATCGGCAATCGCTTCCGAGATCCGCTTGAGCGGCGCGAGGCCGAACCGGACCTGGAAGATCGTGGTCAGCAGCAGCACGATGCCGAGCGCGGCGAACGTGCCGCCGAGGTAATAGTCGAAGCTGCGCGTCTCGTCGAAAATCTCGGTCGCGTCGCCCGCCACGCTGACCAGATATCTGCCGTCCGCACCGAGATCGACCGGGCGCTCCACCATGCGCAGCGTCTGCCCTTCCGGACCTTCGACGTAGCCGAGGCGAACGCCGGCCGCGGTCAGCTCGGCGCCGTGCTCGTCGAGCTTGGGCAGCTTCTTGTCCCACAGCGAGCGGGAGGCGCGGGTGTCGCCCTTTTCGGTGTCGGTGCGCGTGATCTGCCAGTACCAGCCTGACAGCGGCAGCTCGAACAGGGGCTCGCCGAGCGACTGGAACTGGCGGTCGGGCGGCTCGTCGGGGGTCGCGACCTCGGCGACCAGGGTACGCAGATAGAGGTTGAGGCGGCGATCGAAGGCGCGCTCGGTCGCGTTGCGGTAGACCGAGGACAGCACGAAGCCTGTGATGACGAGGATCACCACCACCCATGCGGTCGCGGACAGGAACAGGCGGGTGGCGAGCGAAGAGGCGCGCATCAGCGCAGGATAGTCGAAAGCATTCGCATCGGCCACGGCTAGTGGCCGCTTGCCAGCGCGGTCATCAGGTGCCGGCCGTCGGCGGCGTCAGGAGATAGCCCAGCCCGCGCACGGTCTGGATGATGTCGACCTCGAGCTTCTTGCGGATGCGGCCGACGAACACCTCGATGGTGTTGGAGTCGCGGTCGAAATCCTGGTCGTAGAGATGCTCGACCAGCTCGGTGCGCGACACCACGCGGCCGGCATGATGCATCAGGTATTGCAGCAGCCGGTATTCGTGCGAGGTCATCTTCACCGGATTGCCCGCCACCGTGACCTTGTTGGTGCGCGTGTCCAGCGTCACCGGCCCGCAGGTCAGTTCGCTCTGGGCGTGGCCGGCGGAGCGGCGCAGCAGCGCGCGCATCCGCGCGAGCACCTCCTCGAGGTGGAACGGCTTTGCGACATAGTCGTCGGCGCCGGCGTCGAAACCCTGCACCTTGTCGCTCCAGCGATCGCGCGCGGTGAGGATCAGGACCGGCATCGAACGCCCGTTGCGGCGCCACGCCTCCAGCACCGATATGCCGTCCATCTTTGGCAGGCCGATGTCGAGGACCACCGCGTCATAGGGCTCGCTGTCGCCGAGATAATGCCCCTCCTCGCCGTCGAAGGCGCGGTCCACCACGTAGCCGGCATCGGACAACGCGGTGGTGAGCTGACGGTTGAGATCGGGATCGTCCTCAACAACGAGCAGGCGCACGGTGGTCTCCAGAAATAATTTGCACGATAGCAGCCGCCAGATGATGCCTGCCGGCGTGAACCGCCCATGAACAGAGCAACACCGCGAACCTTACTTTTTCTTCACAATGGTCAGTCTTTTTTGGGTCAGTCTTTTTTGGCCCGGCAGGAGGCCATGCCACTAGCCCCCAGCGGCGGGTTCTTCAAGCCAATCATCGAAAGCCCGTTTCCCGCCTCGCGGCCAATCGTCGCTGCCGGCGCCTCCATCAGGTCCGGAAAAACGCGAACCAGATCACGCCGAGGATCAGGACCGCGAGCCCCGTGGAGATCGTCAGCAGCGCGAACACCGACGGGCCGGGCTCGGCCTGCCGTGCTTCGGTGGGGGTTTCGACGATCCGGTGCTCTTCTTTGGTCGTTGCCATGGTGACCTCGAATGCTTGGTGCCGTGCGAATCCCCCGCGCGCTCCTAGCGGCCTAAGGTACGGAAGCAACGCCTGAAATCGGCCGATGTTCCGGCCGCCACAGGCCCCCCATTCGGCACCGCAGCTGCCCGTTGCCGGCTACCGGCGGGCCCGCCCTGCCACCGCGCCAAGCAGCGACGGTTAACGCCAACCGGAGATTCCCTTGCGCCCGCATGCCCAAATGGGCCGCCCGCGTGTTATCGTCTGCGATCGTCTGTAGCGTTCCGGAGTAGTCCCATGGCCCCGCGCGCCAACTGGAAGGGTTTTTTGCGGCTTTCGCTCGTCACCTGCCCGGTGGCGCTCTATCCGGCGACGTCGGATACCGAGAAGGTCTCGTTCAACCAGATCAACCGCAAGACCGGCCACCGGATCAAATATTCCAAGGTCGACGCCGAGACCGGCGAGGAAGTCTCCTCCGAGGACATCGTCAAGGGCTACAAGGTCGACACCGACACCTATATCGAGATCAGCAAGGACGAGCTCGACGACATCGCGCTGGAATCGACGCACACGATCGAGATCGACGAGTTCGTGCCGCGATCGGAGATCGACAACCGCTACCTGATCCGGCCCTATTATCTCGTGCCCGACGGCAAGGTCGGCCACGACGCGTTCGCCGTGATCCGCGAGACCATTCGCACGATGAACAAGGTCGCGATCGGCCGCATCGTCTTGACCAACCGCGAGCACATCGTGGCGCTCGAGCCGCTCGGCAAGGGCCTGATGGGCACGCTGCTGCGCTACCCCTACGAGGTGCGCAGCGAGAAGGAATATTTCGACGACATCCAGGACGTGAAAATCACCAAGGACATGCTCGAGCTCGCCAAGCACATCGTCGAGCAGAAATCGGCGGATTTCGAGCCGGAGAATTTCGAGGATCACTACGAGACCGCGCTGATCGACCTGATCAACAAGAAGCGCAGCGGCGCGCGGATCGAGCCGAAGGCGGCGCCGAAGACCGGCGGCAACGTCATCAACCTGATGGACGCCCTGAAGAAGAGCCTCGCCAGCGAGCGGAAGGCGGAGCCGGCCGCAAAGGCGAAGGGCCGCAAGGCGAACAAGCGTGTCGAGGGCCAGCGCGAAATGCTGTTGCCGATCGCTGGCAGCGGCAGCGGCAAGCGTGCCGCGAAGGAAACGCCGAAGAAGGCGGAGAAGCCGGTGCGCGCCCCTGCCCGCTCCAAAAAGGCCGGCTAGCGTCGTGGTTCAAAGGTTTCGATCTGGCGGGAAGGCTATTTCAGCGACGTGCTGACCGTGGAGAAAGTGCCGCTCAGCTTGGTGCCCATGCCGTTGACGGCGGCCACGATCACGATGCTGATCCCACAGCCAATGATGGCGTATTCGATCGCAGTCGCACCCGACTGATCGGCCCAGAATCCAGCAAGCAGCCGGCGCATGGAAGGCTCCTGTCAACGGATCGCGCGGGATTTTCGCCCGCCCATCCCGGATGCGCAATCTAGGGTTGGACATGTTGCAGGCGCGTTCATGAACAGGCTGAATCATTCGTTAAGATCGACCCATCGCGCCGATGTTTCGGAGAGGTCCAGGCCGGTGAGATCCCCGAAAGCCCGATCCTGCCTTGCGACCTAGGTCCGATTTGCCGGCAAAGAGCCGGCTCGCCTTGCGGTTGAACCGCAACGGCACCGGAAAGATCCTGTCAATCTCATCTGCGACAAGCCCAAGGAGCGACAAGGCCAAGGAGCGGCGCCCCCAGGAGCGGCGTGCCATCGAGTCTTCTCGTCCAGCCGGTCACCGGGCGGGCGGCGGTGACCGGGCGGTCATGCGTCTGGTCACCGGCTGGCCATACGCCCGGTCACCGGGTGGTCGGCGCGATATTCAACCCTCGTACCACGCTGGCCAGACCTTCGCCGGTGGGCAGCGGGCAAGGAGCGAAATGCAAAACGGGATATCAGAGCTTCCCGGACGCGCTGGCGCCCGCGCTTTACCGATCCGCCGATCTCTGTTCCAACTAGCGCCCAAAAGGCCGGGCCTGCGCCCCGGCGCTTCTGGGAGGTCGGCATGAAGCTCGGCACCGCGATTGCGGAAATCATGAAGCGCGAGGGGATCGAGATCCTCTGCGGCTATCCCGTCAACCACCTGATCGAACATGCGGCCAAGGCCGACATCCGCCCGGTGATGGTGCGCCAGGAGCGCATCGGCCTGCACATGGCGGACGCGATCTCGCGCGTCAGCTCGGGCCGGTCCATCGGCGCGTTCTGCATGCAGCACGGTCCCGGCGCGGAGAACGCGATGGGCGGCGTCGCCCAGTGCTTCGGCGAGTCGGTGCCGGTCCTGGTGCTGCCGATGGGCTATCCGCGCCGGCTTTCCAATATCGAGCCGAATTTCAATTCCAGCCAGGCCATGAAGGCGTTCGCGAAATCCAGCGAGCCGATCAACCTTGCCGCCGAGGTCGGCAACATCTTCCGCCGCGCCTTCACCAGGCTGAAGAACGGCCGCGGCGGCCCCGTGATCGTCGAAATCCCGGCCGACATGTGGAATGAGGAGGTCCCGGAACCGCTCGCCTACACCCCGGCGCTGCGCACCCGCTACGGCGCCGATCCCGTGCATGTGAAAGAGGCCGCGCAGCTCCTGATCGACGCCAGGCGGCCGGTGATCTATGCCGGCCAGGGCGTGCATTATGCGCAGGCCTGGCCGCAACTGAAGCGGCTCGCCGAGCGGCTGGCGATCCCGGTCACCACCAGCCTCGGGGGCAAATCGTCCTTTCCCGAGACGCACCCGCTCTCGCTCGGCTCGGGCGGGCTGGCGGTGCCGCGCGCGGTGCCGAAATTCCTCGATGAAGCCGACGTGATCTTCGGCATCGGCTGCTCCTTCACCGAAACCAATTTCGGCATCACTATGCCGAAAGGAAAGACCATCATCCATTCGACGCTCGATCCCAGCCATCTCAACAAGGACGTCGAGGCCAAGGTCGGCCTCGTCGGCGATGCCGGTCTCGTGCTCGATGCGCTGCTCGAAGAGATCGGCAAGAGCGTCACCGCGAACCGCGACGCGTCGGCGGTCGCAGCCGAGATCGCAGCCCACCACAGGGAATGGCTGGCAAAGTGGATGCCGAAGCTCACCAGCAACGATGCGCCGCTCAATCCCTACCGCGTGCTCTGGGATCTGCAGCACACCGTGGACATCAGCAACACCATCATCACGCATGACGCCGGCAGTCCGCGCGACCAGCTCTCGCCATTCTGGAAGTCGGTCGAGCCCTTGTCCTATCTCGGCTGGGGCAAGACCACGCAGCTCGGCTACGGCCTCGGGCTCGCAATGGGCGCCAAGCTCGCGAAACCCGACAAGCTCTGCATCAACGTGTGGGGCGATGCCGCGATCGGCTTCACCGGCATGGATTTCGAGACCGCCGTGCGCGAGCGCATCCCGATCCTGTCGATCCTGCTCAACAACTTCTCGATGGCGATCGAATTGAAGGTGATGCCGGTCTCGACCGAGAAATATCGCTCCACGGATATCTCCGGCGATTATGCCGCGATGGCGCGCGCCTTCGGCGGCCATGGCGAGCGGGTGATGCGGCCGGAAGACATCGTGCCGGCGATCAGGCGGGGCATCGAGAAGACCCGCCAGGGCGTGCCCACGCTGCTGGAATTCATCACCAGCAAGGAGACCGAGGTCTCCCGGCCGGGCACCTGAGCCCCGCCGGCGGCCGGCGCCGGCGAAACAGCCGCACCGAGCGCTGGCCGCGGGAGCCGGCTGATGGGATAATGCATACAGGACCCGGCGGTCCGGACCTCTGCGCTGCCAGCCGGCAGCCGGCAAAGGGCTGACAAACCGAATGACTGCACTCTCCCAGGACGAGGTGGCCGACCTCAGGCGGCAGCTCGCCGAATTGGAACGGAAGCTCAAGTCGGAGGCGGCCGAGAACGCCGAGCTGCGGACCGCGCTGCGCGCCGCGATCGACGGCCAGAATGCAACGTCCGACATTTTGAAAATGATCGCGAGCTCCCCCGCCGACGTACAGCCGGTGTTCGATGAGATCCTCGATCGGGCGTTGCATCTTTGCGAAGCGGCGTTCGGATTTCTGACAACCTATGACGGCGAGCAATTTGAGGTCGCGGCGCAGCATGGGGTGCCGCTGGAGCTCGCCCGGTATTTCGCCGCGGGAACGGATCAACCCCGGCCGGGAGATGCGCATTGGCGTTTGCTGGGCGGTGAGGACCTGATTCACAATCTGGATCAGAAGGACGAGGACGCCTATCGAGCGGGAAATCCGTGGCGCCGAGCCGTGGTGGATCTCGGCGGCGCGCGATCCGCATTGGTGGTTGCGCTTCGCCGAAGCGGATCGTTGCGCGGCGCGATAACGATCTATCGCAAGGAGGTCAGGCCGTTCTCTGATTCCCAGATCGCCTTATTGCGCTATTTCGCCGACCAGGCAGTGATTGCGATCGAGAATGTGCGTCTTTTCAACGAGACCCGCGATGCGCTGGAACGGCAGACCGCGACGGCCGACATCCTGAAGGTGATCGCAAGCTCGCCCTCGGACGTGCAGCCGGTGTTTACGGCCATTGCCGAGAGCGCCAGGCGCCTGCTCGGCGGCTTTTCGACCACGGTCCTGCGCTTCATCGGCGACGAGCTGCACCTGGTGGCCTATACGCCGACCACGCCGACGGCGGACGCGGCGCTCAGCAGGGCATTCCCGCGGTCCCTCGCCGAGTTTCAGGTCTTTGCGCTGGTCCGCGACGGCCAGACCGTGCAATTTCCGGATACCGAGGCCCCCGATGTGCCGCCTGCCAACCGGGACCTGGCACGGCTGCGCGGTTTCCGCAGCGTTCTGTTCACGCCGTTGATGAACCGCGGCGAGCCGATCGGCATCATCAGCGTGACGCGCGCAAAACCCGGGCCGTTCGCCGACAACCACGTCCAGCTCCTCAAGACATTCGCCGACCAGGCGGTCATCGCGATCGAGAATGCGCGGCTGTTCAACGAAACCCGGGAAGCACTGGAACGCCAGACCGCGACCGCCGACGTGCTCAAGGTGATCGCGAGCTCGCCATCGGACGTGCAGCCGGTTTTCGAGACGATCGTGGAAAGTGCGAAGCGCCTGCTTGGCGGCTTCTCCAGCACCGTCTACCGCTTCATCGAGGGCCAGACTCACCTCGCGGCGTTCACGCCAACGACGCCGGAGGCGGATGAAATCCTCAAATCAACCTTCCCGCTTCCAGTCGCCTATTTCGAACCGTTCAAGGTGGCGCAGGCCGGCGAAGTCACGCAGATCACCGATACCGAGGCCTTGACGGGCGAAATCCTGGCGATTGCGCGGGCACGCGGCTTCCGCAGCATGCTGTTCGCGCCGCTGGTGAACAAGGGCACCTCGATCGGATTGATCGCGGTGACCCGCGTCCAGCCAGGCACTTTTGCCGAACATCACGTGCAGCTGCTGCAAACCTTCGCCGACCAGGCAGTGATCGCGATCGAGAATGCGCGGCTGTTCGAGGAGGTACAGGCGAAAACGGCGGACCTGGAAGAATCCCTCCAACAGCAGACCGCGACCGCCGACGTGCTGAAGGTCATCAGCCGGTCGGCATTCGATCTACAGATCGTGCTTGATACCCTCGTCGAGTCGGCGGCGCGTCTGTGCGAGGCGGATATGGCAGCGATCACCCGTCAAAAGGGCGGCGAGTATTTCCGTGCCGGTTCATACGGGTTTGGTCCGCAGTTCATGGATTATGTCAAGGACATCCCGGTCAAGCCTGAACGTTCGACCATTACCGGGCGGACCTTGCTCGACGGCAAGGTGACCCATGTGCCCGACGTGCACGTTGACCCCGACTACACCTTTTCGGAAGCCCAGAGGCTTAGCGGCGACCCCCGCACGTTTCTCGGTGTACCCCTGCTGCGCGAAGGAAAGCCCGTCGGCGCGCTCGTGCTGTTGCGTCGAAAGGTGCGGCCCTTTACCGACAAGCAGATCGAGCTCGTTACCACCTTCGCCGACCAGGCGGTGATCGCGATCGAGAATGTCCGCCTATTCGACGAAGTGCAGGCGCGGACGCAGGAACTTTCCGAAGCGCTGGAGCAGCAGACCGCGACCTCCGAGGTCCTGAGCGTCATCTCGAGCTCGGCCGGCGATCTCGCTCCCGTGTTCGACGCGATGCTCAGCAAGGCGATGCAGCTCTGCACCGCCAATTTCGGCGTGCTCAACACCTTCGACGGTACGCAGTTTCACACTGCGGCCACCCACGGGCTCCCGCCAGCCTATGACGAGTTCCGGCGAAGCCAGCCGCTCAACTACGCCCCGGGCACCGCGCCGGCTCGCCTGCTGGAGGGCGAACCATTCGTCGAAATCGTCGACCTTGTCGACACCGAGGCGTATCGCCGCGGCGACCTCAACCGCCGCGCCCTGGTCGACATCGGGGGTGCGCGCAGCCTGCTCGCGGTTCCTCTGCTCAAGGACGAGCGCGTGGTCGGCAACGTCATGATCTTCCGGCAGGAGCAACTGCCGTTTTCGGAAAAGCAGATCGCGCTCCTGCAGCAGTTCGCAGCGCAAGCCGTCATCGCCATCGAGAACACGCGGCTGCTTCGCGAGTTGCGCGAACGAACGGACGATTTGAGCGAGTCCCTGCAGCAGCAGACGGCGACCGCCGACGTGCTGAAAGTGATCAGCCGCTCGGCGTTCGACCTGCAGATCGTCCTCGACACGCTGACGGAATCGGCGGCGCGGCTCTGCCGTGCGGACATGGCTGCGATCGTCCGACAGGAGGCCGACGGCAGCTACCACCACGCCACCAGATACAACTTTCCCGCGCAGTGGGCGGCGGTCTCGGATGCCTTTCGACTGCGTCCTGAGCGCGGCAGTCTGGTCGGACGCGTCCTGTTGGCGCGCAAGGCCGTGCAAATCGGCGACGTTCTGGCTGATGCCGAATACGCATATCCCGAAGTGCAAAAGGCCGGCGGCTTTCGCACGCTGCTCGGCGTTCCGCTGCTTCGATCAGGGGACCCCATCGGGGTGCTGTTTCTCGGCCGCGAAACAGTCGAGCCGTTCGTCGACAAGCAGATCGAGCTGGTCCAGACTTTCGCAGACCAGGCGGTGATCGCCATCGAGAACGTCCGCCTGTTCGACGAGGTGCAGGCGCGCACCCGGGAACTCGCGAAATCTCTCGAAGAGCTGCGCACCGCGCAGGACCGCCTGATCCAGACCGAGAAGCTCGCTTCGCTCGGCCAGCTCACCGCGGGCATCGCGCATGAGATCAAGAACCCGCTCAACTTCGTCAACAATTTCGCGGCGCTGTCGGCCGAATTGACCGACGAACTGAACGACGTGCTCGCGCAGGCGACACTTGCCGGGAAAATCCGCGCTGATGTCGACGAGCTGACCGGGCTGCTCAAGGACAACCTCGAGAAGGTGGTGCAGCACGGCAAGCGCGCCGATTCCATCGTGAAAAGCATGCTGCTGCACTCGCGCGAAGGCTCCGGCGAGCACCGCCCTGCCGACGTCAACGCGCTCGTCGACGAAAGCATCAACCTCGCCTATCACGGCGCCCGCGCCGAGAAGCCGCAATTCAACGTCACGCTGCAGCGCGACCTCGACCCCGATGCCGGCACGATCGAGGCGTTCCCGCAGGAAATCACCCGGGTGCTCCTGAATTTGATCGCAAATGCCTTCTATGCGGTGACCAAGCGCAAGGCCGAGGGCGAGCCTGTCTTCGAGCCCACCGTCCGCGCCACGACGCGAAACCGTGGCAGCCATGTCGAGATCCGGATTCGCGACAACGGCACGGGAATTCCACCCGAGGTGAAGGAAAGGATGTTCAATCCCTTTTTCACCACCAAGCCGGCCGGCGAAGGCACCGGGCTTGGGCTGTCGATGAGCCACGACATCGTCGTAAAACAGCACAGTGGCACGATCGAGGTCGATACTGCTCCGGGGGAATTCACCGAATTCATCCTGCTATTGCCGCGAACCAGCAATTTTTCAAATAGGACCAGGGGTTAGACGTGAGCGTTCTTGTTCTTGTGGTGGATGATGAGCCCGACGTGGAGGCCCTGTTCCGCCAGCAATTCCGGCGCGACCTGCGCGCGCAACGCTTTGTGATGGACTTTGCCAATTCCGCCGCCGACGCGCTGTCGCGCATCGCCTCCTCGATCGGCCAATCGCTGATCCTGGTCCTGTCCGACATCAACATGCCCGGGATGACGGGGCTCGAAATGCTGCCCAAGGTCAAGGAGATCAGGCCCGAGGTGCCGGTGATCATGATCACGGCCTATGGCGATGCCGAAACCAGGCGCAAGGCGCTCGAAAGCGGCGCGCAGGGGCTTTTGACCAAGCCGATCGACTTTGCGCAGTTGCGCGAGGAGATCGACGCAAGGCTCGCGCCGCCGGGCCATGGCATGAACCGATAGATTCAGAATGATCCGCAGACGTCCGCCTTGGTGCCCCATTCCGGACTTAAGCCGGACATCGTGTGACGTCGGAAAACGGGCCGGCAGGCGATATCGGATCGGTCTAGTGGTCCGATTCTAACATTCGCATCCCGTCACGGCAGGCTCTTTTGCGAATGTTAGAATCAAAGGACCACTAGCAAATGATTGTTTCTAGTGGAGCTTTGGATTTGACGTTCGCATCCAGGAATCGCGGTGAAGGGGTAGCGAACGTCAAATCCGCTCCACTAGCCGTTTCGGGGTGAGTCAAATAAGCTCGTCGCCAATCTTGATCGACGCAAGCGCAGACAGGCATTTCAACCGGGGCATGGCATGGTAAATCGACTCATGACGGCGCAATCCCCCGTGGCGATACGACATTGGGGATTTCCCGCCGTTGTGACGCTCGCGGCAATGGCGCTACTTGCGGCGCTGACCTCCGACGCCGCGGCGAGACAGGCGCGCACCGCATCACCCGTCGAGGCGACGGCGCCGCGCGATGCAGGCGAGCCGATCATGGCGATCGTGTCGATCAAGACTCAGCAGGTCACTTTCTACGACGCCGAGGGTTGGATCCTGCGCGCGCCGGTGTCGACCGGCACCACGGGACGCGAGACGCCTGCCGGCGTCTTCGCTGTCATCGAGAAAGACAAGGACCACCACTCGACCCTCTATGACGATGCCTGGATGCCGAACATGCAGCGCATCACCTGGAACGGCATCGCGCTGCACGGCGGGCCGCTGCCCGGCTATGCGGCCTCGCACGGCTGCGTGCGAATGCCCTACGACTTTGCGGAGAACTTGTTCGACAAGACGTGGATCGGTATGCGGGTGATCATCGCGCCGAACGACGCCGCCCCAGTCGAGTTTTCCCACCCGGCGCTATTCGTGCCGCGCGCGGAAGCCATCGCGGCTGCTCCGGCGCGCGCCGAAACGCTCGCCCGCGAGGCCGAGGAAGCGGCCAGGACAGCCGACGAGGCGAAGAAAGCCGCCGCGACAACGGCGCGCGAGACGGCATCGCTCACGGCGTCGCTGCGCAAGCTGGAGTGGCTCAAGACCCGCGCCGACGCCGAGCTCGCGTTCGCCGACAAGACGCTCGCCGCCGCAAAGACGGACCAGGCCAAGGCGCGGGCCGAGGAGCAGAAGCAGAAGGCCGCCGTTCGGGCCGCGGAAGTTGGGACGCAGTTCGACACCGCCAAGGCCGACGCGAAGTCGAAACTCGACGCCGCCGCCGCCGCAAAGGACGCCGCCAAAGCGGCCCAGACCAGGAAGGCCGACACCGCCAAGGCGGCGCGCGAGGCGAAGCTCGCGCTCGAGCCGGTCTCGCTCTACATCAGCCGCGCGACGCAGAAGCTTTACGTGCGGCGCAACACGCATAAGCAGTGGCCGGACGGGGGCGAGGTGTTCGATGCGACCATTGAGGTTCCGGTCACGATCCGCAATCCCGACAGGCGAATCGGCACGCATGTGTTCACGGCGATGGCGCGCAACGATGCCGGCCTGCGCTGGACCGCGGTCACGATCGACGACGGGGACGACGCCAAGGACGCGCTCGACCGCATTACTATCCCGCAGGATGTGCTCGACCGCATCGCGCCAACGGCATTGCCGCGATCCTCGATCATCGTCTCGGACGAGCCGCTGAGCCGCGAAACCAACTATCGCACCGAGTTTGTGGCGGTGCTGAACAACCAGCCCCAGGGCGGCTTCGTGACGCGCCGGCCTACGGTCGAGGTCCCCGTTGCAAGCGGCAACGACTGGGGCAATGACGGCTTCGGCTTCTTTTTCCAGCGCAACTGGAACTCCCAACCTGGCAACCAACCTGGCAATACGCGTCCGCGCGCCGGCCAATACTATCAACCGATGCAACAGCGCTGGTGGTAAAGACGCGGCACGCCGCACGCTGGCCGCATGGTCTTTTCAGACGCCATTCGCGTCGACTGGGTCATGCCCCGACGACGTCCGGTTTACCCCAGGCAGCAGACGCCAAAGCAAGTGTCGAGATTCGACGCCAAGATCCGAAGGCGTGACAAGCAGCGTATCGACGTCGATAACGCGTTTGGGGCCCGCCCTCGTCACTTCGAGGGCCATTCGATTGCGCCGCAATTCTTGCGGTGCGCCATCATGCAGTGCTCCGCGCTCGTGTCGTCGGCCAGCTCGGTCATGAGCAGATAGCCCAGTACAAGAATTGCGCCGAGGACGGCGACGAAAATGGCCTTGGCCCGGTTCGAAACCGGTTGCTCGTTCTTGCCGGCATCGGGCCTTCGCCGCTCGTTTGCTGGAGAAGAAGGGTCCTGGTTCGACACGGCTTTGCTGTCCGCTCGTGTGGCAAGCACACCAGCGGCCACGACCGGGTCGGTCGCGGACAAGCCTGCCCTCCGGGCATCCAGTATGCTGTATGCTTGAAGTAAGCAGGCGCCGTGCCGAACCCAATAAATTCTTCTTTACGAGCGCAAGTCGCAAAAAAGATACAGAGACCGCCCGGCCGCATAGGCGTGCAAGCCGCCTACTGCGGGATTTCCCTGAACTCAGCAGATGCCGAGCGAACGTCCGCTGTGGATCACCTTCCAGAGCAGTCATTTCCGGGAATCGAGCGCCGGGGTTGGAACACCCCTACTCCGCCATCTCCATCGGCCGCGATGCGGGGCCGGCCAGCGGCCGCTCCTCCATCGCGATCATGCACAGCATGGCACCGACCATCAGCGCCGCAGCCGCACCGAACACGTAGCGGAACGCGATGACCATGTCGGCGACCGGAATCGAGCTCACCGGGCCGCGATGTTCACCCGCAAGCGAGATATCCGCGCCGAGCGCCATCAACAGGATGGCGGTGAAGACCGCGACCATCAGTGAAGCCATCAGGGCGCGGAAGAAATTCATCGCGCCGGTGACGGTGCCGACCTGCGAACGCACCACCGCGTTCTGCAGCGAAACCACGCTGATCGGGAATGCGGTGCCGAGCCGAGCGCGTACACCGACAGCAGCACGAGCAGCCCCCACAGCGGCAGCGTCGTCAGCGCCATGATGGCGCCGCACACGGCGGCAACCGCCGTGCCGACCACCGCGACGCGCTTGTAGTGCCTGGCGCGCGCCATGGTGCGGCCGGCGATCGCGGCCCCGCCGGTCGAGATCGCCGCGAGCGGGATCAGCGCAAGCCCGGCCTCACTGGCGCTCAGGCGATAGACGACCTCGTAATAGAGCGGCAGATGCACGGTGAGACCCATCATCGCGCCGAGCGCGCAGCCGCCAGCACCCATGGCATAGGGCACCACCGAGCCGCCCATCAGCGGCAGCGGCAGGAACGGCTCGTCCGTCCGCCGCGCGTACCAGACGAAGGCGAATGCGAGCGCAATCGAGGCACCGACCATCGCAAGGATCGTCGGCGACAGCCAGAGGTAACGATTGCCGCCCCAGGTCAGCACCAGCATGATCACGACGGCGGAGGCCATCAGGAGCACGCCGCCAAGCCAGTCAACCTTGCGCCGACGGTGATAGGTCGGGATCTTGGCCATCTTCGGCAGCAGCATCCCGAGCGAGGCAAGGCCGAGCGGCACGTTGATCCAGAAGATCATCGACCAGTGCAGATGTTCGGCGAACACGCCGCCGAGGATCGGGCCGCCGACGCCGGCGGCGACCCACACGCCGCTGAAATAGGCCTGGTACTGGCCGCGCTCGCGCGGCGTGACCAGATCGGAGATGATGGTCTGCACCAGCGGCAGGATGCCGCCGCCGCCGAGCCCCTGCAGGCCCCGCGCCAGAATCAGCACGGGCATGTTCGGCGCCACCGCGCATAGCACCGAGCCCAACAGGAATAGGCTCAGCGAGACGATGATCATGGCGCGGCGGCCGTAGATGTCGCTCAGCGTACCGAACACGGGCGCGACCGCGGTCGAGGCCAGAAGATAGGCCGTGATCACCCAGGACAGATTGGTGACGTCATGGAACTGGCGGCCGATGGTCGGCAGCGCGGTGGCGACGATGGTCTGGTCGAGCGCCGCCAGGAACATGGTCAGCATCAGGCTGGCCAGGATGGTGCGGACCTCTTCGGGAGACAGTGGCGCGCGCGGCGCGATCGGCGGGGCATCGCCGATGTCGATCACCTCGGTCGACAGATGCGAGAGCTCGCCGGCGAGCTCTTCGGGCAATGTCTGTTCATCGGCAGGTCGACGGCTCTGCCGTTCGAACTTGTTCATGGGCGATTTTTTTATTGCTGCGCAGCAGAAAGCCGCGGGGAATCGCGGCTTCCTCCATATTTAGGCGGCAAAGCGCTGCTGCGGCAGCGGGTTGAGCGCATAGGTGCGTCCCGCTGCTGTGCCCATGAATTCGCGGAAACGTGAACGCTTACGGCTTTGGGCGCTTCTTGAGGCGGGCGCGCTTCGGCAATTGCGCAGGCCATTGCACGATGTGGTCTTCGAGATCGGCAACCGCGATCTCTTCCTCGGTTCCCTGCACCCGGCCCCGCACGGAGACGCCGGCCTCATGGACCGTGTTGGGATCGCCCGACACCAGCGGATGCCACCAATAGAGGTCGCGCCCCTCCGCCACCAGGCGATAGGCGCAGCTTGGAGGCAGCCAGTTGAGGGTGCGCACGTTTTCCGGGGTGAGCCGGACGCAGTCGGAAACCTTGTCAGATCGGTTCGGATAGTCCTTGCAGGCGCACAGGCCCGCATCCAGAAGCCGGCAGGCGACGTGGGTGAAATAGATCCGGCCGGTGTCCTCGTCTTCCAGCTTTTCCAGGCAGCAGCGCGCGCAGCCGTCGCACAGGCTTTCCCATTCGGCGTCAGACATTTCCTCCAACGCCTTGGTTTTCCAGAAAAATCCGGCTTGGTCCGAGGGTCGTTTGGGCGGCGCGGTCATGGCTGAATGTGCTGATCGATGAGGTTTTGCATCGAACCCTTCTAGGAGCAGGCCAAGGCCGCCTGCAAGTGGGGGCGAATGCTGCGCCCACAAGGGGCGGCGTTAGGCTTTGCGGTTAAAATCGCGAGCCAGACCATTGGTTTATCAAGCCCGCTCGGCTAGATAGGGATGAGTCTCCCGGAGGCGAGCAAACCGCCTTGGGTTTGCCGCAACACTCCAGCAAGACGTTCTGGCGACGCCCGGCCGGGGCGATCGAACGGTTCGAACTGGCAAGGTCTTAGGTCCCGGTGCGCACGATCATCCCAGAGGATTGGAAGCGGCGGATCAACAATTTCCGCCTGGATCTGGATGCGCGCTTTGATTCCGGGCTGTTCTCTTCGCTGCGCGGCGCGCGCGAGCTCTATGAGCGCTATTCGGCCTTCATGGACCGCTTCTATGTCGGCCGCTGGAAGCGCTGGGTGTTCATCGAGCCCCTCTCGGAAGCCGCCACCATCGGGCTCGGCGGCCTGCTCTTGATGCTCACCCTCGCGATCCCCGCCTTTCGCGAGACCGCCGACGAGGACTGGCTGAAGAAATCCGACCTCGCGGTGACCTTCCTCGACCGCTACGGCAACCCGATCGGCAGCCGCGGCATCAAGCACAACGACTCGATCCCGCTGGAAGATTTTCCGGACAACCTGATCAAGGCGACGCTCGCCACCGAAGACCGCCGCTTCTACGACCATTTCGGCATCGACATCGCGGGCACGGCGCGCGCGCTCGTCACCAACGCCCAGGCCGGCGGCGTGCGCCAAGGCGGCTCCTCGATCACCCAGCAGCTCGCCAAGAACCTGTTCCTCAACAACGAGCGCACCATCGAGCGCAAGATCAAGGAAGCGTTCCTCGCGGTCTGGCTCGAGACGCGACTGACCAAGAACGAGATCCTCAAGCTCTATCTCGACCGCGCCTATATGGGCGGCGGCACCTTCGGCGTCGACGGCGCCGCGCATTTCTACTTCAACAAGTCGGTGCGCGACGTCAATCTCGCGGAAGCCGCGATGCTCGCTGGCCTGTTCAAGGCGCCGACCAAATACGCGCCGCACATCAACCTGCCGGCGGCGCGCGCCCGCGCCAACGTCGTGCTCGACAACCTGGTCGATGCCGGCTTCATGACCGAGGGCCAGGTGTTCGGCGCCCGCCGCAACCCGGCATTCGCGGTCGACCGCCGTGACGAAAACTCGCCGAACTACTATCTCGACTACGCCTTCGACGAGATGCGCAAGCTCGTCGACACCTTCCCGAGGTCCTATACCGAGCGCGTCTTCGTGGTGCGGACCGCGATCGACATGAACGTGCAGCGCGCCGCCGAAGAGGCGATCGAGAACCAGCTCCGCCAGTTCGGCCGCGACTATCACGCGACGCAGGCGGCGACCGTCGTCGCCGACCTCGACGGCGGCATCCGCGCCATGGTCGGCGGCCGCGACTACGGCGCGAGCCAGTTCAACCGCGCCACCGACGCCTACCGCCAGCCCGGCTCGTCGTTCAAACCCTATGTCTACACCACGGCGCTGCTCAACGGCTTCAAGCCGACCTCGATCGTGGTCGACGGCCCGGTCTGCATCGGCAACTGGTGCCCGCAGAACTACGGCCACTCCTATTCCGGCGCGGTGACGCTGACGCAGGCGATCACCCGCTCGATCAACGTGGTGCCGGTGAAGCTTTCGATCGCGCTCGGCGGCAAGTCACCGAACCCGGCCAAGGTCGGCCGCGCCAAGATCGTCGAGGTGGCGCGCCGCTTCGGCATCAAGGCGCCGCTGCCGGACACGCCGTCGCTGCCGATCGGCTCCGACGAAGTTACCGTGATCGAGCACGCGGTCGCCTACGCCACCTTCCCCAACAAAGGCAAGTCGGTGACGCCGCATTCGGTGCTCGAGGTGCGAACCGGCACCGGCGATCTGGTGTGGCGCTGGGATCGCGACGGGCCGAAGCCCAAGCAGGCCATTCCGCCTGCGACCGCCGCCGACATGGCGGGCATGATGAGCCACGTCGTCAGCGAAGGCACCGCGCGCCGCGCCGCGCTCGACGGCATTCCGACCGCCGGCAAGACCGGCACCACCAATGCCTATCGCGACGCCTGGTTCGTCGGCTATACCGGCAACTTCACCTGCGCGGTCTGGTACGGCAATGACGACTACTCGCCGACCAACCGCATGACCGGCGGCTCGCTGCCGGCACAGACCTGGCACGACATCATGACCGTGGCGCATCAGGGCGTCGAGATCAAGGAAATCGCGGGCATCGGCATGGGCCAGAAGCTGCCGCAGCCGACGACGCCGGCGACCGTCGCCGCGGCGGGCGCGCCGAAGCCGCCGGAGATCAAGCCGGGACCGCCGCCGGTGCTGACGCGGCGCGGCGCCGACATCCTGGTGCGGGTCGAGAAGCTGCTCGACGAAGCCGCCAAGACCGCGACCAAGACCACGGAGGAATCGACCAAACCGACCAAGCCGGTCTCGTCGAGTTCGCTGGCCTTCCCGGAAAGCCTTGCGTCGGCGGCACCGGGCAGCGCTACCCCGTCGGCGGCGCCACGCAAGAACTAGACCCGTGCGGCTCGTCCTCATCACCCTGCTCGCGCTCCTGCTCGCCGCCTTCGTCGGCGTCGGCTCAACCTGGATGACGGCGACGCGCGGCACCGATCTCGGCACGCTGACGATCGGCGCCTGGACCGCGCGGCCGAAGAGCGGCACCTCCGACATCGATCCCTATTCGCGCGCCACCATCGTGCGCAACGGCGAGCTGCCGATCGGCACCGGCGACGGCGTCGCGTTCACCGCCACCACCGACGACAGGAAGAAGCCGCTCGACGGGCGCTGCGACGTCGTGGTGAGCGGCGTGACGCCTGCTGCCCGGTTCTGGACGCTGACGCTCTACGACCAGAAGGGCCATCTCGTCGCCAACGCGCTGCAGCGTTACGGCTTCACCAGCCAGGAGATCATCCGCGGCTCCGACGGCTCCTTCGAGATCCGCGTCGCCTCGCGCTCGCGCGCCGGCAACTGGCTGCCCACCGGCGGCATCGAGCGCTATGCGCTGATGCTGCGGCTCTACGACACGCCGGTCGGGGTTGCGACGCGGACGCAGCGCGACGCGCCGATGCCCTCGATCGCGACGGTGGGCTGCCCATGATCCGGCTGGTGTTCACGATCATCGCGGGCGTGCTGCTCGGCGGCGTGGTGCATCTGGTCAGCGTGCTCGCATTGCCGCGGATCGCGACCCAGGACGCCTATTCACGCCTCACTCCGATGACCAAGCTCAACGCGGTGACGCCGCTGCCGCTCGCCGAGCCCGGCAACTCGCCGATGCCGTTCATGGACCCGGCGTTTGCGACCGCGATCTGCCGCTACGATCTGTCCACCGGACCGATCAAGCTCGCGGTCCCTGTGAGCCAGGCCTACACCTCGGTGTCGTTCTATACCCGCAACGAGATCGCCTACTACGCGATCAACGACCGCTCGGCGGGGCGCAAGGTGATCGAGCTCGACCTGATGACCGAGGCGCAGCACAACGATCTGCCGGAGGACGAGGAAGTCACCGCGGCCGACCGGCTGATCATCGATTCGCCGACCGCCACCGGGTTGATCGTGATGAAGGCGCTGGCGCCGGAGCCGGGCCTGATGCCACAGGCGCGCGCCTCACTCGCCACCGCAAGCTGCAAGGTGCAGACGGAGGCGCCGGCCAAGCAGGCGGAAGCGCCGACCCGGAAGCGCTGACGAACGCTGGTGGTCCGATTCTAACATTCGCATCCCGTCACGGCAGGCCCTTTTGCGGATGCGGACTGAGCGCCTAGCCCAGAATTCCGCGCAGACCGGTATAGATCGAACCGACCGCCGTGATCGCGACGCCGGCCAGCGGCCCCGCGGTCTGAATCAGGTCCTGGATCAGGCGCGCGCGGCGGCGCAACTGCTCCTCTCCGACATGCTGTCCCAGCAGACGGGCAATCCTGAATGCGGCGGGGTTCGGCTTGCCGCCTTCCGAAAGCACCTTCGGCAATACCTGGAAGACCAGCATGCCGAGAATGTTGCCCGAAACAAAGGCAAGCAGAATACTGGTGCCATATTCGATCACCTCACGCCACTCGACCGGAACAGAAGGCAATATCGGCACGTGATCGTGAAGGCCGGTGACGGTGAGCATCGACGTCACGCTGACGGCGGCCGTCGCCACGCCGAGCGCGAGCGCCTCTTCGATCCAGATCTTGTTCAGCGCACGCGCCGCGAACCCGAACAGCAGCGGAATGATCACCGAGGCCAGGCGCAGCCAAAGCTGGGACGCATCCAGCACGATGGTGACGATGACATGCGCAACCACGAGCAGCAGCGCGGGAATCGCGACATAAGCGACGGCGTGGGTGAGAATGTAGCGCAGCGGGTGCTGATAACGCTCGAGCCTCGCATTGACGCGGTCAAGGTCGCGCTGCAGCCCTTCCAGCTCGGCGACGATCTCGTGGATTTCCAGCAGCACCGGCCGCACGACGCGCAGATCGCGCGAGCAATGCTTGCACGCGACCGCTTCGTTCTTGATGGTTTCGGCGCAGAACGGACATTCCATCGCCGGTCAGCCGGATTTTCTGCGACGCTTGACGATCATCTCGAGCTGCTTCCTCGCTTGCTGCAATTGGTTGCGGAGGAGATCACGCTTGCGGAGCAGATCGTCCCGCTCGGCGATCAGCGTCGCCGGTACCGCGATGTCGCGCGAGCAGGCTGCGCAAACCAGGGCGCCCTCGGCATTGGTGGACAGGCAGTACGGACAATCCATGCTCGTATCAGGGCGAAACCTTCAGGATGAAGCTGGCACTACCGGGACGACCCTCGCTGTCCTTCACGTCGACCCGGACGATATATTCGCCGGGCGGCAGCTCGGCGTTTGGCATATCGACGCCGCTGAGCTGCATGAACGGCTTGATCCGCGCCGTGAGGTCGACATTCGGCGTGCGCAGAAAGGTCATCTTCACCGACTCGAGGTCGATCTTGGTACCGCCAAAGGATTCGAACTTGAGCTGCAGATGCACCGGAGATCGCACCGTGTCGCCGGGCGAGACAAGATCGACCTTGGGACCCCGCAGGATGCCGCGCCGATCCACCGCCACCGCCCCCTTCGGCGGCGGCAGCTTGGCCTCCTCCTCGGTGATCAATGGCGTCGCATAGGCCTCGCTGAATGCCAGGACGGCCGCTGCCATGCACGCCAGCGATATCGTTCTTGCAACATGTCTACTCAAGACTCTTTTTCTCCAGCGAGAGACGAACCATGTCAGCGGACGCCGCCGTCTCCGATGATCGTGTAAGGCGCCCAGAACAGCGGATGGGCATAGGCAAATTCAGTCTTGCCCTCGGCGTTGACGTAGCCTGGTCCGTCGGCAAGCGCCATCATCGCCTGCCGCAATGCCTCGCCGCGCCCCAGCTTCGGATCGTCGGCCTGCCGCTTGAACAGGTCCGTGACCAGTTGACGCGCCGACTGTGAATGCACCGACCAGTTCGTGACCAGCAATGCCCTTGTACCAGCATAGAAGAACGCGCGCCCGAGGCCGGACGCCGCCTCGGCGCCGGCGCCTGCGCCCGCACCGGTGTTGCAGGCCGACAGCACCACCCAGTCGGCATCGAGCTTCAGACCGAGGATTTCCTCCATGGTCAGCAGGCCATCGCCTTCCTCGCCCGTAATCGCCGGCGACGACAGCGCAAGCGCCGGCTGGCTCAATCCGTTCAGCTCGCCTGGAACGAGGCCGTGGGTCGCAAACGCCAGCACCTTGAAGCCGGAGAGGTCCAGCGACTTGACCTTCGCCTCCGAAGCGTCCTTGCCGAGATAGAGCACCTTCGAAGGATCGGCCTGCAGCGCCAGCGCGATCGATTTCAGTTCGTCGGCGGTGTCGGGAAGACGCGGCAAGAGCCCCAGTTCGGCGCTGTCGACGCCCTCCAGCTTCGGGCTGCTCCGGCGCTTCAGGGGCAGGCCCCGCGTCGTCGTGGTGCCGGCATCGGCCACCCGGACAGTGCTTTCGGCCGAGGCCGCTTCGGCCTCCTGCTCCTTGCTGAAATAGGGATCGCCGAA
The DNA here is from genome assembly GCF_030378205.1 of Bradyrhizobium sp. NP1. Classification (NCBI taxonomy): domain Bacteria; kingdom Pseudomonadati; phylum Pseudomonadota; class Alphaproteobacteria; order Hyphomicrobiales; family Nitrobacteraceae; genus Bradyrhizobium; species Bradyrhizobium sp. NP1. The sequence goes on along the minus strand of NZ_CP127385.1, from coordinate 2,894,140 downwards.
TCCAACCAGTTCGCCGCGGCCGGGCTTGCCCGGCGGAAGCTGCCTGAGCGTGCGCAGGGCCGCCGCCGACGGGACAGTCGTCACCGCATGCGTGCGTGCCAGCCATGGCACCTTGCGATATCCGGCAAACAGCGGATCGTCGTCCTGCGCCACCTCGGCCGGCGCGGTCGGCAGCAGCGACAGCGGCAGCAGGCCGAGCGCGCCGTTGGTCACGACGATCAGATTCTTGGCCGGCTTCCATCCGCTCTCGACCGGCTGCAGCAACAACCCATAGAGCTCGTAGGCGAGCTTGAGGTCGAAAGCGGGGATGTCCGAAACCATCGCCGCCTGCGGTTCGAGCGCCTCGCGCAGCTTGCGGATCCTGTCCTCGATCTCGGCGCTCTTTGCCTTGATCTCCGCAAACGCCACCCCGCCGCTTTTGGGAACCGCCCATACGAAGCTTCCGGTCTGGCCGAAGTAGAAGGACAGCATCGCCTCCCCATCCGCCAGCGTCGCCCTAATTTCGGCGACGGTCGGGGACTTCGGCGACACCAGATCGGCGTAGACCGGGAATTTCTGATTGATCTCCCGCCGCGCCGTCTCGCGTTCGGCGCGCAGGCTGCTGATCGAGGCATTGATGGCCTGCACGCCCTTTTCGTCGCGCTCCGATGATGGCTGCGACAACACGTTGTTCAGCAGTCCAAGCTGCGCGTTCACCTGCTTGGCGAGGTCCTGCTCCTTGCGCACCAGCTCGGCAAGGGCCGGATCCCTGGCCGCGGCCCGCGCGCTCGACGCTGCCAGCGCCTGCTGCACCGCGTGACCGCGCACCGCGTCGGCAAGACCGAACGTCTCCTCGCCGATCTCACCTGTGCGGTCCTTGTCCCGCGCGAGCATGGCGAGATAGTTCTCGACCGACACCTGCAGGCGCAGGCTGCGCGCAGCGACCGAGCCGGAGCCCTCGTCATCGGCGCCCTCGCGGGAGGCCGATATCATGACCGGGATCGCGGCCCTGAACTCGCGGGCCGCATCGGCGTTCCGCCCCGCCCGCGCCAGGCCCATCGCGAACACAGCGCGCGCCCCTGCGGTATCGGCGTGACTTTCGCCGAGCCGGGCCGTCAGCTTCTTCACCAACTCTTCGGCGGCGGCGATTCCGGCCGCAGTCTGACCGGAAGCATAGAGCGACAGAATCCGCGACGGGTTGAGTTCGAAGACCAGCCGCCGCTGCGGTTCCCAATCGGCGATCGCCTTGTCGATCGCGTCATAGACCAGGCCTGCCTCGTCGTTCTTGCGCTCCAGATAGAGGACGCCGCCGAGCCGGGCCAGCAGTTGCACCCTGGATTGCGAATTGTCGGCCGAACCGACCGTCTTGTTGATCTCGAGCGCCACCCGCGCGAGCTGCTCGGCCTCCGGGTAGCGGCCCTGCTCGACGAGGATGGAAGCAAGCCCGGTCACATAATAGGGCATCATGCCATTGTACTTGCCGACATCCTTCAGCCGTGCCAGCAGCGCGCGGCGCGCGTCCACTTCGGCTTCGGCGAGCCTGCCCTGGGCGGCCTTCATCCGCGCCTGACAGACCGCCGTCGTATCGATCGCCTGCAGCAGCGTGGATTCGGTCGGCGGATTCTCCGAGGCCAGCAAGGCCTTCATGCTGGCCCGCTTGCGCTGCTCCGCCGTGCGATAGGCCGCCTCCGCCTCGGCGAACCGCCCCCTCGCCTCGGCAATGATGGCCCGGGTGTAGTCGATGTCGGATTCCCAGGCCTGTCCGTATTTGGCGTAGGATGCCCTCCACGCGGGATGGCCGCTGGTTCGCGCCTCGCGGATGCCGGTAAGGGCGCGCTGCAGATAGCCTTCGGCCTGGGCGATATCGCCCATCTGAACGACGACGCCGGCCATCTGTCGATAGGTGCTGAACTGAAAGCCCTTGGCGCCGGGCATCGAGGCGGCTTCGCGAAGCACACGCTGATAGATTTCGAGCGCATGTTTGGGGTCGCCGGCGGTTGCGTATTGCAGCCCGGCGAACAGCATGAGCCGCCCCATCATATTGAAGTCGACGACCCCGCGGCCGACCTCGGCGGCCTTGTTGGCGTCGGCGATCGCATCGGCCAGCCGGCCGAGCTGCGAGCGCGCATTGGCCCGGTCGTAATAGAACTGCGCGAGCTCTTGTTTCGACTCCTTTCCGGTCGGCATCCTGTCGGCGTCCGACTTGACCTTCTCGATCTTCTTCAGGTCGGGCTTTTCGGCATCGAGGATCGCGGTGATGTCAGCGATGGTCCGGGGCGGCGGAACGAAGCCGGCCGGCAGCGCCGTCGTCGAGGAAGCTGCCTTCGGCGCGGCTTCGGTGGGAAGCTCGACGGCGGTATTGGCGCGCCCATTGGCGGCGTTCAGTGCGGCCATCACGCAGGCCCGCACCTTGGGCTTTGCCTGGGAGCGGCACGCCTCGAGGCTGGCCATCCCGCCGCTGGCGCGCATGCAGGCCATCACGATCGGCCTGCCGACGCTCATCCGGCAATTCTCGATCGCCGCTTCCATGGAAAGAGACAATGCGGGACCGGCGGATCCAATCAGGACGACGGCGGCAGCCAGCCCGCAGATGTATCGGATCGGGGAGCGGTCATGCATCACTCAATCCCCGCGCAATGGACGAACCACATGGGAACCTTTGCCCAAATTGAGTTCGTACGAAAGGCCAATTCTATTCGCTTGCCCTCATCGAGGACAAGTCTCAATCGGCGCGTCCGGCCCGCGGGAGAACCGATGCGCGCGACCAGAGAGAGCGGCGCGTGGAGCAAATTTTGACGTTCGCTGCCCGCTTGCCGCGATCGCCCTATCCGAACGTCAAATCCAGAGCGCCGCCAGCATCCATTGTTTGCTGATGGTCCCTTGGTGGGAGCGAATGCTGGAATCGGCCCGCTAGCCCCGCGTTGCGAGCGCGCGGCCGACCACCGGCGCGGTGACGACGGGCGGATTGGCGGTCTGCGCCGCGAGTTCGCTGATCAGGCGGTCGGCGTCGGCCGCCAGACTGTCGGGAGCCTGTATCACCAGCCGCTCCAGCGCCCAGCGATAGGACGACACCCGCCGCTCCAGGCACTGCTGCACCCATTGCACGATCAGCGCGTTCTCCTGCATGCGCGCGACCGCGTCGTCGCGCTCGCGCGGCGACAGTTCCGAGACGCGCCCGAGGCTCGCGTTGCGCCTGCGGTCGAGCTCAAGCACCTTGATCGCGTTGCCGTAGAACGTTTCGAAGCGGGTGATGTCGTCGCGCACGTCGTCGATCAACTGCGCATAGCGCGAGGAATGCGAGCGGTGCGGCTCGTCGATCAGAGTGCGGCCATAGGCAGTGCGGTCGAAGATCACCCTCTGCCGCCAGGGTGACGGCAGCACCTGGTAGTCGCCGAACACGGTCCGCCAGGCCGGGCGCGAATGCGGCGGCTCGATCAGGGGATAGGCGGTGTCGCGGAGCCGGCGCTCGCCGTCGGTGAGCTGGAATTGCGAGGCGCGCAGGCCGACGCTGGCGGTGGCCTCGGTGCCGATCCAGCGGTGCATGTCGTCGTTGAGGACATCCTGGCGCGCGCGACCGAAATCACCGCCGCTGCAAGCTGCAAGGGCGACGCTCGCGAAAAGCAGGGTCAGGGCCGGCGCCTTGCGCCGGATCGGGTTTTGCGTGCAGGACATGATCGGGAGCCGGCCGGCGCTAGCGCCGGCGGCGGCGGCGCCCCGGCGCCGCTCCCTCTTTCGGGCCGCTGCCGCTGCTCTCTTCGCCTTGCCGATCGATCCGGACGACTGGAAGGATCAGCACAGTGCCCATGCCTTCGCGCGGCGCGCATTCATCTGCCGACCCCGCCCATCGCGACGCGGGAAAATCGATGATGGTCCCCATGTCAGCTCTCTTTGCTCGCTGCTTCGACGCGGACCGTCCGGCAGCCTGGCGAATTAAGATCAGGACGTGGTTAACGGCTTCTTAATTTGGTTTCCTAATATCCGCCGGCTGTGCGATGCGGCCGCTTTCCGTTGCCCGGCGACCACACCGCTCAAAACCGACCGAAAATCTTCACGAATTATTTTCCTTAACGAGCTGTAAAGCTGCCGGGCGTAGGCTTCGCGCGAAGCATGACCAAAGTTGCGTACGCCTGACATGACCACGCCTCCGCCATTCCCAGGCTTTGACGGACTGATGACGCTCTCGCGCCGCGAAGGCGTCGACATCCGCCCCACCCTCCTGCGCGTGCTGACCGATCTTTATGTGCAGGCCGGCAAGCATTCCGCCGACGAGGAGCGCCAGTTTGTCGAATTGACCTCGCGCCTGATCGACGAGGTCGACGACACCACGCGCGCCGCCGTGCGCGCGCGCCTTGCGATCTATCCGCACGCACCGATCGAGACATTGCGCAAGCTCGGGCTCAGGCCTGCCGATCCCGAACGCGCCGTGCCGCTCGCCCGGCAAATTCCGGCACCACCGCCCGCGGCTGTCGAAACGCGGGTCGAGCCGCGGCCGATTGCCGAGGCACAGGCGCGGCTGGAGCGCAGCCTCTCGATGCAGCCGCAGGATGCTGCTGAGATCCATGACATGTTCTTCCGCGCCAGCGCCGCCGAGCGGGCGCTGATCCTGCACAACCTCGCGGAAACCCCGCTGCGGGCCGCGGCGCGGATTCCGCCCTCGCGCGCGGCACACGCCGTCGAGGCGCTGGAGATGGCGGCCTTCAACGCCGACGTCGAGAATTTCACCCTCGAGCTCGGCGAGACATTGATCCTGCCGGCGCGCGTCGCCGCGCAGGTGGTCAACGATCCCGGCGGTGAGCCGCTGGCCTGCAGCGCGCGGGCGCTCGAGATGCCGGGCCCGGTGTTCCAGCGCGTGCTGCTGTTTCTCAATCCCGCGATCGGCTGCTCGGTGCAGCAGGTCTACCGGCTGTCGCGACTCTATGACCGCCTGAGCGAGCGCTCGGCGCTGGTGATGCTGGCGGCCTGGCGCGGCTCGACCATGGCGGTCACGCGGGCCAAGTTCCGGCCTGCGCTCTATGACGACGAGCGCCAGCGCGCACGGTCGGCGGCCACGACCCGCCCCGCGGCGCAGCCGGCATCCCTGCCCGCGACGCGCACCGGCACGCAGGGCTCGTGACGCCAAGCGGCGCGCGGCTCACGCGCGCGCCAGATCCAGGAAATGGCGCCCCTCGCGGTCTTCGGTCTCGACGATCCAGACGTCGGGATCAAAGCGGATTTCCTTCTTGAGCCGCTCTTCCACCGACTGCTCCGGCACCGGCTCGGGCGACGTCGGCACAAAAATGCGTTCCGCCGGCCGGCTGTCATCATAGGCGGTCTGCGGCGCCGGCACATACAGTATTGCCTTGCCGTCGAGCAGCGCGACCTTGACGAATACCGCACCGGCCTCCTCGGCGCCGCGCCGACGCACCGCGCCGAACACGCCCTCCCCCTGGCAGCGGCGCAGGTAGGCAGCCACCCATATGCTGGTCTTCAATCGCATGCGCGGGACGATAGGACAGTGGGGCATGGTAGACCAGCGCCGACTGCGAATGCCCCAACCTTGTCAGACGCGTGACGATCCGTGATGGTGGGTATGGATTGGTGCACGGCAGGCGCGTCTGCCGCCGAAAACGGCTCGCGAGGCTCGCCTCGAAGGAGACCAGCATGAAATTCCGCCAGATCACGCTCGTCAGCCAGGACATATTCAGCGAAGGCGGTCGCGAACTCGCCGCCCCCTGCCGTCGCGCCGCCGCCTGCGGCGTGCTGCACAACCCATATGCCGGCGGGCCGCCGATCGACGATTTCGGCGCGCTGGTCGATCTTTCGGTCGAGGCCGGAAACGTGCTGTCGGCGCGCGCGCTCGAGGCGCTTGGCCCGCTGAAGCCGCGCGGCTATGGCAAGGCAGTCCTCGTCGGCACGTCGGGCGATCTCGAGCACGGCGCCAGCATGATCCATGTCCGGATCGGGCTTGCGATGCGCCAGGCGGCCGGCGGCGGGCCTGCGCTGATTCCGGGCAATGCCAGGGTCGGCGGACCCGGCGCGCCGATCGACGTGATTTTCGGCGGCCTTGACGACTCCTGGGACTACGACGCCATGGACACGATGACGGTTTCGGTCGCCGACGCGCCCCGCCCCGACGAGATCCTGCTGATCGTGGCCTTCCTCGGCGGCACGCGGCCCAATGCGCGCATCAAGGGCGCCTCGCCCGAACAGGTCGCCGAGGTCGTTCGCAAGATCCGGAGCCGCGACCGTGCCTGAGGCCACGCGCGAGAAGCGCGCGCTTGCCATCCGCCACCTCGCCTTCGAGGATCTCGGAACGATCGCCGATATTCTCGATCAACGCGGCTATCGCACGACCTACCGGGAGGCCGGGGTCGACGATCTTGCTGCGGTCGAGCTTGCGGAAGACGATCTTTTCATTGTCCTGGGCGGGCCAATCGGCGCCTATGAAGAACACCGTTACCCGTTTCTTGCCGAAGAGCTGCGACTGATCGAGCGCGCGCTGAGGCGACGTTCGCGCGTGCTTGGCATCTGCCTCGGCGCCCAACTGCTCGCGCGCGCGCTCGGTGCGCGCGTCTATCCCGGCCGCGCCAGGGAGATCGGCATCGGCGCGATTGCGCTGACGCCCGAGGGGCGCGACAGCTGCCTTGGCAGGCTCGCACCCGATCCGCTCGTTCTGCACTGGCACGGCGACACGTTCGACCTGCCCGCCGGCACGGTCCGTCTCGCCTCGACCGAGATCACGCCGAACCAGGCCTTTGCACACGAAAACAGGGTGCTCGGCCTGCAATTCCATATCGAAGCCGCGCCGCGAGGAATCGAGCGCTGGCTGATCGGCCATACTTTCGAGCTTGGATCGACGGGCATCGACGTGATGCAGTTGCGGCGCGAGCTGCAGGCGCAGTTGCCCGCAATTGCTGCCAGGGGCCGCGACGCGATGGCCGCCTGGATCGAGGCGTCGGAGACCGCCTAGTGGTCCGATTCCAACATTCGCATCCCGTCACGGCAGGCTCTTTTGCGAATGTTGGAATCAAAGGACCACCAGCAAGTTATTGTTTCCAGAGCATGATCCGGAAAAGCGGTTTTCCCTCGCGACAAACGCGGAACGCGTTTGCGCGGAGATCATGCTCAATCAAGAACCTAGAGCGCGATGACGATTCAACCTAATCTCGTCGCGCTTTCGTGGAGTTTTGGATTTGACATTCGCATCCGGGAATCGCGGTGAAGGGGTAGCGAACGTCAAATCCGCTCCACCAGATCGGCAAGCGGGGCGATCGCGTTCACTCGATGGGACGGCCGAGCATCGCCGCGAGCTCTCGGACCAGGCGGTCCGATACCTGCCCGGTCGGCGGCATCTTGTGGTCGCGCTCGAATTTCTGGATCGCGGCCTGGGTGTCGGAGCCGACCGTGCCGGTCGGCTTCAACTGGCCGTAGCCATATTCGGTGAGCACGCGCTGCACGGCGGCGACCCGGCGCGGGCCCGCCGCCGCTTCACCATGCGCGGCCGGGATCGGTGCCGGCGGACGCGCAATATTGGAGGTCGTCGCTGGCGCGGCCGTCGTCGCCTTGACCAGATTGGTCATGGGGTCGGGAGACCTTGAATCGGGGACCTTGGTCTCGACCGCCCTGGTCTCGGCCGGCCGGATGTCGGCGAGGCGCGGCTCCGGCGTGCTCGCTGCTTCCGCAGGACGCGGGCGCGGCAACGGATTTCCCTGCGGCAGGCTTGCCGCCGGAATCGGCGCCGGCGACCCGAACATCGGAGCGGGATGGCGGCCCGCCTGCAGGAACAGCGCGTTGGTGATGATCGCACTCGCCGCGGCGAAGGCCAGCAGGCCGGCGATCACGTCCTTGGGACTGCGCAGCAGAAGGCGCATCAGAAGGCCACGCTCGTTCTCGAGCGCGGCCACAGCCGCGCGAGCGCGCTTGCGGCGGCGGCGCGGCATTTCCTCTTCGTCGTCTGCGATCAGTCTAGGCACTTTTCCTCACTGGGATCGTTGGCTCCTGGTGCGGCGGACGCTGCGCCGGCGAAAGTGTTGCAATATTGCTGGAGGGCTGCGACGCCGCTGTGAAGATCAGCGGCAGCGCCACCGTGACAATGGTCCCCTCGTCGACCTTGCTCTGCACCGTCATTTCGCCGGAATGCAGGCCGACCAGGCTTTTCACGATCGACAGCCCGAGCCCGGTGCCTTCGTGGCGGCGCTGATAGGTCTTGCCGGCCTGGAAGAATGGCGCGCCGATCCGCTTGAGGTCGTCGGCCGCAATTCCCACGCCGGTGTCGCTGACGCGCAGCACGAGCCGCTCGCCCTCGATGCCGGCCGACACCATCACCTTGCCACCGCGCTCGGTGAACTTGACGGCGTTCGAGACCAGATTGATGACGATCTGCTTGAACGCGCGCGGATCACCGGTGACATCAGGCAGGTCCTGCGGCACGTCGGTGGCGAGGTCGATACCGCTTTCGCGCGCCTTCAGCGCCAGCAGGTTGCAGCAGTTCACGAGCGCAGGCCGCGGCGCGAACGGCTCCGGCGCGATCTCGAAATTGCCGGCCTCCATCTTCGACATGTCCAGGATGCCGTTCACCACCGCCAGCAGATGCTGGCCGGAATCATTGATGAGCTGCGCGTATTCGCGTCGGCGCGCCGCGTCAAGCATCAGCGTGTCTTCCTTCGCGATCATTTCGGAGAAGCCGATGATGGCATTGAGCGGCGTGCGCAGCTCGTGGCTCATGGTGGCAAGGAAGCGGCTCTTGGCGGCGTCGGCCTGTTCGGCGGCGACAAGCGCCCCGTCCAGCGCCTGCTCCTGCAGCTTGCGGTCGGTGACGTCGCGCATCACGGCGACGACCTCCGCTTCCGGCGCAGCCGCGTCCTGCGCGTGCCGTTCCAGCGGGCGGCAACGCATCTCGACCCAGACGAAATCGACCGCCACGCGTTCGCCGCGCGACGCCTCTCGCCGCAGGCGGAATTCGACGCTGCGCGCTTCGCCGGTGCGCGCCGCGTCCGAAAGCGCGGTCAGGTAGGCCGGACGGTCGGCGACATGGACGCGGTCGAACAGGCCGTGTCCGAGCAGTGTTGCGACCGGCACCCCGAGCATGGTTTCGGCTGCCGGCGAGATGAACTGCACGGCGCCGTTCTTGTGGTGACGCGAGATCACGTCGCTCATGTTCCGCGCCAGCAACCGGTAGCGCTCTTCCTCGAGGTTGAGCAGCGCGACGCTGGTATGGGCAAGCGATTCGGCGCCGAACGCCAGCCCTGCGGCGTAGAGGATCGCCGACGCCACGCCGAAGCCGGTCAGCGCGACGCGCAGCGCCGGATCGACCGGCGGCGGCAACAGATCGAGATAGCCGGCCGCGATCAATAGCGCCGCGCCGGACAGTGCCAGCACGGAAGCAAGCGCGACCACGCGGCGCGAGGCCGAAAGCGCGGCCTCCAGCGGAATCAGGACAAGCCAGACCGCGGCAAAGGATTCGATTCCGCCGGTGTGGGCGGCGACCACCATGATGAAGCCGGCAAGCGCCAGCGAGGAGAGCACGTGCGCACTCTCGTAGCGGCCGGTGCGCGACAGGAACCAGGACAAGAGGATCGGCGCGATCAGCCAGGCAAGGCCCGCGACTTCCAGCGCCGTCGGCGCACCGCGCGTCACCAGATAGATCGGGAACGCCGCGAAGGCGAGCAGGCTTCCGACCAGCCGTGGCGCCATGAAGGCGCGGTGGCGGGCACGCGTCAGCGCGTCATGGCGTGCCGAGGGATGCAGCAGCGCATCGAGACAATCGTGGAAGATACTCAACACAGTCACGGCTCTCGCGCCTCGGCTTGTTCGTCGAAAAGACGCGCCGGGACGCCTCCTTGTCGCCACACCGTGTCAGAGCGACATTAAACGAACGCTAAGGCCGCGCGCGGCGCGGCAAATCACCATATCTCGCCGCGGATTTTGCCGCGCCTGCCGGCGCGAATGGTGAACGGCTGGTTTCCGGACGGCGCGGCGTCATGGTTTCGAAAAGGTGGATGCACCGGGCGCAGGCGGCCATGCGTGTTCCCCGCATCAATCAAAAATTTACGGCGAATCAACTCGCCGCGAATTTTCCGCCCATTAAGCCCAACGCAATCACTTGCGATTTATCGAGTGCTGTTAGGCGTGAAGAGGCCGACAGGGGTCGTCCGCCATCGAGGCTTTCGAATCGACGAGTCGCGAGATGTCCTTTCTGCTCCGCATGGCGTTCTGGCTTGGGTTGGTGCTCGTGCTGCTGCCGCGGGAGAAGACGCACGAATCGGAAAAGCTGCCGCAGCTCGGCGCCTCCGAGGCGGTGCACGCCGCCACCGCTGCGGTCTCCGACATGAGCCAGTTCTGCAAGCGTCAGCCGGCGGCATGCGAAGTCGGCGGACAGGCCGCGACCATCATCGGCCAGCGCGCCCAGGACGGCGCCCGCAAGCTCTACCAGATCATCACCGACAAGGCCGAAAAGAAGGATCAGCCGGCCACCGACAAGCCCGCTGCCGACAAGAAGGCGCCCGACCATACCGGATCGATCGACACCATCGGCGGACCGCCCGGCGACATGGCCCCGCGCGATACGCTGACCTCGGACGACCTCGCCGCCGAATGGCACCTGCCGCCGACGCCATGAGAGTGCGCGGAACCCCGCCGTTCTTTGCACCTTGATATCGCTTTCGGCCGGTTCCAGCCCTATATAGGAGCTAGAACTGAACCGCGGACCTAGCATGACGATCGACGAGATCAGGGACAATTTCGAGCTGCTGGACGATTGGGACGATCGCTACCGTTATGTGATCGAGCTCGGCCGCACGCTGAAGCCGATGCCGGACGAGGAGCATTCGGCCGAAAACAAGGTGCAGGGCTGCGTCAGCCAGGTCTGGCTGTCGAAGCGGGTCGGCCGCAATGGCAAGAGCGAGCCGGTGCTGAACTATCTCGGCGACAGCGACGCGCATATCGTGCGCGGGCTGATCGCGATCCTGCTCACGCTCTATTCAGGCACCACGCCGCGGGAAATTCTCGCAACGGACGCGGTCGCGCTGTTCGACGAATTCGGCTTCCGCGATCATCTCACGCCGCAACGCTCCAACGGCCTGCGCTCGATGGTCGAGCGGATCCGCGCCGATGCACGCGAGGCGCTCGCGACTGCCTCCTAAGATGTCTTCGAGCGAAGTGGCGCACCGGTTCGCGTGAGGAAAACGCGTCAAAACAGGAATCTGAAGCGCTACTTGCGGCGCGGCCGCTGTTGGCCCAGCCCCATCTTCTTGGCAAGCTGCGAGCGCGCCACCGCGTAGTTCGGCGCCACCATCGGATAATCCGGCGGCAGACCCCACTTCTCGCGATACTGCTCCGGCGTCATGTTGTACTGCGTGCGCAGATGCCGCTTCAGCGACTTGAAGCGCTTGCCATCCTCCAGGCACACCAGATAGTCGGCCGTCACAGACTTCTTCAGCGACACCGCGGGCTTGGCCGGCTCGAGCGGCGTCTCAGGCCGGCCACTGGAAACCCGCACCAGGGCCGCGTGAACCTGGCTGATCAGGTTTGGTATCTCGGCGGCCGGCGTCGGATTGTTGCTGAGATAGGCCGAAACGATGTTGGCGGTCAGATCAATGAAGCTCTTGCCGGCATCGCTCATCGGAGAACCTTTCGAACACGGTCATCGGGCGGTCTTGAAGCAGATTGCAAGTATTCCGCCGCAAATCCCTTGCGCAGGATCTTGCGCTGTTCATCCGATTTGAACGGATTGCCTGCGCCATGACAAGGACGACAGTGCCTTGGCTTGCACTATGACGGGCGCTGATCGAGATGGGCGCGCAGCTCGTCGATCGAGGCGAAGCGCATCATGCCCTCGGGCATCTGGGCCTCGATCGAGCCGTCGGAGTAGAGCGAATAGGCCATGCCGTCGACCACGCCTGATTTCAGCACGGTCACCGGCGGCGCCTCCTCACCAGTTGCAGGCGCGCCAGGCTCGAAGGTTGACGGCGCGCGGCCGCCGGCGCGGCGCGGCGGCGCCTCGCCCCGTCCGCGCTCCGATTTCGGCCAGGCCTCGTCGAAGCTCGCCGGGGGGACCGGCTCGGGTACCGCGGGCGGCACGACCGGAGGCGCGACGGCTGGTTCGGACGGCGGCGCATCGCCGGCACGGCCGGCTGCGCGTTCGCGCTCCTTGCGGGAAACCGACGAGAACAACAGGTTGCGCCGAGGCTTGCCGCCCGGCGAGGTTGGCTCGGCCGGCGCGCCGGCGGGAGTATCGACCCGCACGCGGTCGCGCGCGGCGGCTTCCTCGTGCCACGGCGGTGGAGGCGGCGGGGCCATCGGGGCTGCGGGTTCGTCACCACCGGGCGGTTCCATGTCCGTGGGGTCGCGGCCGAACGGAATGCCGGCTTCGGGGGCGGCCATCCCAGGCGCCGGCGCACCCAGCGCCGGCAAAGGCGCGCGTTTCCGCTGGTCGGCCGTGGTTGCGCTTCCGAGCCGCCGGGCGATCAGCTTGAGTTCCTGCACGACCTGGGAAAGCCCAATCAGGATCAATCCCGCGCAAACCCCGACCGTGCCGACCAGAATCAGGGTGTTGCCGAGCCCGAATTGGTTGTTCGGTATCCCGAAAACGAGCGCCGCGAGCCCGGCCAGCACACAGCCGATCCCCGCGACCAACAAGGCCATAACCATTTAGAGTTCACCCCCTTCGCCACGATACCGTCATATTGTGCATAGCGCCAACCACCAAATAGCGCGGTCCGTTCCAAAACCAGTGGATCGCAGGTCCGCGATCGAAATCGAGTTAACACCTTGGAACCTTGCCGCGATTTCATCCTCAACGCTTCGCTGTTGCATTGCATTAGGGAAATTACGCCACAATTCCCAATTACTTGAACCCGGAACTGCGCTATATGGATGCCGGGGAACGAGGCCCAAAAGCGCCAAAAGCTGGGCCACAAGGGGACACCGGGTTACCAATAGACATGTCATCCATCACGACCTCCGCCATCGACCTGCCGTCGCGGCGCTCGGTGGACCGGACCTGCGACGACCTTGCCATGCTGGTGCTGGCCGTGGTCGCCGTCGTTGCCGGACTGACCTTTCGCGATTACGGCCTGGGCTGGGACGATTACACCCACGCCGAATATGCCGACCTGTTGCTGCGGATGTATGGCTCCGGGTTCAAGGACACCGGCGCGCTGTCCTTTGCCAATCTCTATATGTATGGCGGCGGTTTCGACATGGCCGCTGCCCTTTTGCACAAGGTCATTCCGCTAGAATTGTTCGAAACCCGCCGCCTGCTCGGTGCAATCGTCGGCGTGATCGGGCTTGCGGTGACTTGGCGGCTCGGCCGCCGTGTCGGCGGTCCGGTCGCCGGCCTTGCAACGCTGCTCCTGCTCGCGCTGTGCCCGACCTTCTATGGGCACATGTTCATGAACCCGAAGGATGCGCCGTTCGCCGTCGCGATGGCCATCCTGATGCTGGGGCTGGTTCGCCTGGCCGAAGAATATCCCTCGCCGAGCCCGCGGACCATCCTGATTGTCGGGCTTGGCTCCGGGCTGTCGCTCGGATCACGCGTGCTCGGGGGGCTCGCGCTGATCTATGCACTGATCGGTTTCATTCCGCTGCTTGCGGAGGAGTTCCGCACCCAGGGCGCCGGCGAAGCCGCACGTCGCTTCGCCCATGTCGTCTACGTGCTCGTGCCGGGCCTGGTGCTCGGCTATCTGATCATGGGTCTGATCTGGCCGTGGTCCATCATCGAGCCCGGCAATCCATTCCAGGCCGTGACCTATTTCTCGCACTTCTTCGAAAAGCCCTGGAAGGAGATGTTCGACGGCGCGCTGGTGTCGGTGCCGGACATGCCCTGGTCGTATCTGCCGACCCTGTTCGCGCTGCAGCTTCCCGAGGTGCTGCTGGGACTGACCCTCGCCGGCGTGATCGGCAGTTTCGTGGTGCTGCCGCGCAAGGACGTCACCGCAAGGCGCAAGACCATCCTGCTGATGCTGATGCTGGCGGCCATGCTGCCGCTCGTGACCGCGATGGTGAAGCGGCCGGCGCTCTACAACGGCATCCGGCATTTCATCTTCGTGATTCCGCCGATGACGGTGCTCGCGGGACTTTCCTTCGCCTGGATCATGAACTGGCTCGGCGACAACAAGCGGAGCTGGCAGCCGGCGGTGCTGGCGATTTTCCTCTTCGGCCTGCTGCTCTCGCTCGGCGAGATGATCCGCCTGCACCCCTATCAGTACACGCACTTCAACCATATAGCCGGCACCGTGCGCGGCGCCGACGACCGCTACATGCTGGATTATTGGGGCCTCGCGCTGAAGCAGGCCTCCGACGGCCTGCGCGATCAGCTTGAAGAGCGACAGGAAGGGCCGCCGCCGGGCCGCAAATGGAAGGTCGCAGTGTGCGGTCCGCAGCGACCGGCGCAGGTTGCGCTCGGCCCCGATTTCACCATCGGATGGGACAGCCATGCTGCTGATTTCGCGATGACGCTCGGCGAGTTCTACTGCAAGGGCCTGACCGCGCCCGTCATGGTCGAGATCAAGCGCGACGACGTCGTGTTCGCGCGCGTCTACGACATCCGTGGCCGCAGCATCTCCGGCCTGCTCTCGATCCCGGCGCCGTAAGCGGTTCCCCGCTCCGCATGACAGCCGCGCAGCCAAGGCGCCTTGCTGCGATGGCCGCGCGCGGCTAGCGTTGGCTGAACGCAGCCAACTTCGGAGAAGCGGCCATGTCGCCAGCGGAAGCCCGTGTGAAGCAAGTCCCCTCCGGCATGACCGAGGCCGAGTGGAGCCAGCGCATCAACCTCGCGGCCTGCTACCGGCTGGTCGCGCTGTACGGCTGGGATGATCTCGTCGACACCCACATTTCCGCCCGCGTGCCGGGACCGGACCATCACTTCCTGATCAATCCGTATGGCCTCTTGTTCGAGGAGATCACGGCATCGAGCCTGGTCAAGGTCGATCTCGACGGCAACCAGCTCTCGAAGAGCGACTACAGCATCAATCCCGCCGGCTTCACCATCCATTCGGCGATCCACGAGGTGCGCGAGGACGCGATCTGCGTGCTCCATCTGCACACCGTGGACGGCACCGCGGTCTCGAGCTCGACCGAGGGCCTGTTGCCGCTGAACCAGACCGCGCAGCTCGTCACGCACGACCTTGCCTATCACGACTATGAAGGCATCGCGCTCGATCACGACGAACGGCCGCGCCTGCAGCGCGACCTCGGCACCAGAAACCACATGATCCTGCGCAACCACGGCACGCTGACGGTCGGACGCTCGGTCGCCTCCGCGTTCGAGCGCATGTATCACCTGGAGCGCGCCTGCTCGATGCAGGTTCGCACCCGCATGCTCGGCCCATCGGCCTACCCTGTCGACCCATCCGCGATCGACAAGAACACCGAACTGGTGTCGAACCTCGATCGCGCCGAATTGCGCGCGACAAAGCTCGTCTGGCCGCCGCTCCTGCGCAAGCTCGATCGCATCGATCCGAGCTACCGGACCTGAACGCGGCGCAAGAGGAATTGAATCGTGACCGTGCTGGTGACCGGCAGTTCCGGCCATCTCGGCGAAGCATTGGTGCGGACGCTCGAGACGCAAGGTCACGAAGCGATCGGCATCGACATCCTGCCGGGCGCCTTCACCCGTCACGTCGGCTCGATCACCGACCGCGCCTTCGTGCGCCGCTGCATGGCGGGCGCGACCGCCGTGCTCCATGCGGCCACACTGCATAAGCCGCATGTTGCGACCCACGGCCGGCAGGAGTTCGTCGACGTCAATATTGCCGGCACCCTCAACCTGCTGGAGGAGGCCACGGCGGCCGGCGTCGCCGCCTTCGTCTACACCAGCACGACCAGTGTGTTCGGCGACGCGCTGGTTCCGCCGCCGGGCCAGCCCGCAGCCTGGGTGACGGAGGATGTCGTCCCGGCGCCGAAGAACATCTACGGCGTCACCAAGGCCGCCGCAGAGGATCTCTGCCAGCTCTTCGCGCGCAATCACGCCCTGCCCGCGATCGTGCTGCGCACCTCGCGGTTCTTTCCCGAGGAGGACGACAATCGCGCGGTACGCGCGGCCTATGCCGATGACAATGCCAAGGCCAACGAATTCCTCTATCGCCGCGTCGACATCGAGGATGTGGTCAGCGCGCATCTGCTCGCGCTCCGCCACGCGCCGGGACGAAGGTTTGCGCGTTACATCATCAGCGCCACCACGCCGTTCGCGCGCGACGACGTCGCCGAACTGCGCGGCCACGCACCGCGCGTGGTCCGCCGCTGCGTCCCGGACTATGAAGCCGAATATGCCCGCCGCGGCTGGACCATGATCGCGGACATCGATCGCGTCTATGTCAATGAAAAGGCGCGGACCGAGCTCGGCTGGCAGCCTCGGCACGATTTTCGCGCCATCGTGGCGCGGCTCAAGGCCAGCCAGGACGTCTTGAGCCCGCTCGCACGCGCGATCGGCGCCAAGGGCTATCACGACCGCGTCTTCAGCGAGGGCCCCTATCCCGTCGAATGAAGCCGCGGCGGGCCGGCCTCAGATGTGGACGTGCCGGCGAAGATTCGCTATAAGGCACGCCATAGACCTCTGCACATCCTGAATGAAACGCCGTCCAATTCCGGGCGGCGTTTTTGCGTCGGGGTGCGGCTGCAACCGGCCCCGCCTCAGCGCGGCGCCTCGGCGAGCGCGGCGAGGATGCGCGCCCAGGAGCGGATGCCCTTGTGGAAGCTCTTGAGGTCGTACTTCTCGTTCGGCGAATGGATGTTGTCGTCGTCGAGCCCGAAGCCGATCAGCACCGTGTCCAGCCCAAGCGTCTTCTTGAAATCCGCGACGATCGGAATCGAGGCGCCGGAGCCGATCAGAAGCGCCTCCTTGCCCCACTCGTCGGTCAGCGCACGCTTGGCGGCGGCGAGCGGCTTCATGTTCCAGTCAAGCGCAATCGCCGGCGCGTTGGAATGGTCCAGGAACTCGGCCTTGCAGTCACCGGGCAGCCGCGCGGTGACGTAGGCGCGGAAGGCGTTGCGGATCTTGACCGGGTCCTGCCCCTCGACGAGGCGGAACGAGACTTTGGCCGAGGCCTCCGCCGGGATCACGGTCTTCGAACCCTCTCCGGTATAGCCGCCGACGATGCCGTTGACGTCGCAGGTCGGACGCGAGGAAATCTGCTCGATCAGCAACCGATCCTTTTCACCCGCCGGAATCGACAGCCCGATCGGCTTGAGGAAGGTGTCCGCGGTCAGGTTGAGCTTCTTCCATTGCGCGAGGATGTCGGGCGGCAGGTCCTTCACGCCATCATAGAAGCCGGGAATGGTGATATGCCCGTTGTCGTCGAAGATGCCGCCGAGGATGCGGGTCAGCACCCGGATCGGGTTCTGCGCGCCGCCACCGAACACACCGGAATGCAGGTCGCGATTCGCCGCCTTGATCTTGACCTCCTCATAGACCAGGCCGCGCAGCGAGGTGGTGATCGCCGGCGTGTTCGGGTCCCACATGCCGGTGTCGCAGACCAGCGCGAAATCCGCCTTCAGCTCCTGCTTGTTCGCCTCGAGGAACGGCACGAAATTCTTCGAGCCGATCTCCTCCTCGCCCTCGATCAGGATGGTGAGGTCGAGCGGCAGCGATCCCGTCACCGACTTCCAGGCGCGGCAAGCCTCGACGAAGGTCATGAGTTGCCCCTTGTCGTCCTCGGCGCCGCGCGCGACGATGATCTTGCGGCCGTCGGCATGGTCGGTGACGATCGGCTCGAACGGCGGACGATGCCAGAGATTGAGCGGATCGACCGGCTGCACATCGTAATGGCCGTAGAACAGGACGTGCGGCCGCGGCGCGCCGTTCCCCTTCGCGCTGCTCTTTGCAACGATCGCGGGATGGCCGGCGGTCGGCCTGACGCTGGCCTCGAAGCCGAGCGTCGCGATGTCGCGCGCGAGATGATCCGCGGCCTTCCTGCAATCCTCGGCGAACGCCGGATCGGCGGAAATCGACTTGATGCGCAACAGCGTGAACAGGCGCGCAAGGCTGTTGTCGAAATCGGCATCGATGCGGTCGAGGACGGGCTGAAGTTGCGACGGATTGGACATGTCGGGGCTTCCTTAGCCGGAGGGACTTTTTTCTGCGTGGTCGCGGGATGCTGGCCTATCTTGTAGCGCCGCCGCGGCATCCGGGCCAGCGGCCGGCGGATGCAGGATGTGCCAGACCAGCCCGCCGGCGAGCAGGGCGGTGGCGGCAAGGTTGTTGCCGTAGGCCTGGATGTCGTGCGGAAACAGCGGCAGCGACAGGGCCACCAGAACGCCCGCGGCCGCGAGGATCGCCCAGGTCCAGGCTCGCACCTTCTCGCGCGGATCGAAGGCGGCGCGGTGGATCAGGACGGTGACCGGAAAGAACAGCCACATGAAGTAGTATTGGCGCGCCAGTGGCGAGGCCACCGTCATCAGGCAGAACAGGATGCCGAGTTCCTCGGCGTCGGAGCGCACGGTGCGTTGCGAGGCGCGCGGCATCACCGCAAGGAAGCCAAGCCCGAGCAGGAGCGAGATCACAAGCACCACGAGGTTCGCGGTCTGGTAATCGAGATCGACCACGTTCATGGTGCGCGCGGGTTTGGCCGGGTCTTCCTGGTTATAGTTGATCGGCCGCGTCAGCCGATGCGTCACCGCGATGATCGACTGGTTGACCCAGGACCAGTTCTGTTCGGCGCGCTGACCGAACCCCTTCTCCGAGCTCGATGCGACCATGCCCTGATACCAGGTCTTGAGCTCGGCAGCGTTGCGCTCGAAGCCGCGAAATGGCCCCGGCACGACGAACAGCAGCAGGGCCGTGAACAGTACCATGCTTGCCAGAGCCGCCCATTGCCGACGCCAGGCGAGATACGGCAGCACCGCGACCGGAAACACCTTGATCGCGGTCGCCAGCGCGAACATCAGCCCTGCGAACCACGGCCGCTTGTGCTGCATGAGCCAGAACCCGTACAGCATCAGCGCGAGCAGCACGAGGTTCGGCTGCCCGAGATCGAACATGTCGAACACGAAGGTGACGGTGACAAAGGCCGGCAGCGCGAACAGCCACGGCCCCGGGGTCCGGCCGGACCCGGTCATCGCGTTGGAGAGCTGGCCCGTCATCCACCAGGCGATGATGTTCACCAGCGACAGGCAGGTATAGAGAACGATCTTGCCGAACCAGCTCGGCAAAGCAAGCATGACAGCCGGCAGCGGCGGATAGAGGAAATCGAAGTAGCCGCCGATATTGTGCGGATAGAGGTCCTTGCCCTGCAGCACCTGCTGGCCGGCCCAGTACCACAGCGGATAGTCCTTGGTCTTGCCGTGGCCCCAGATCTCCGGCCCCAGCACATCGAGCGTCAGCACGACGCAGCAGATGATGAACAGGACGTCGAGCGGCGCTCGCAACGATGGGAATCTCAGCACGCTCGGTCTTTCCAAAAGCGAAGGGATTTAGCGGCGCAGCAGGCCGCCGAGCGCGCCGCGCACCAGCGCACGGCCGATGGAGCCGCCGACCGATCCGCCGACCGACTTGCCGACGTCGGCAACCACCCCGCCGACCACCTTGTTGGTGACCGAACGCGTGACGTTTCGCGCAATCAACTGCCCGGTCGACAGCCGGCGGCGGCCGGTATTGGTGCCGAAGATGGTCGCGACGATGGCGCCGAGATGCCCGAGGATACCGCCCTCGCCCGCCGAGCCGTCGGCGGGCGCGGCGGTGCCGGCGATCCGCTTCTGCAGAATCTCATAGGCGGATTCTGAATCGATGGCGGTGTCGTATTTGCCCTTGAAGGGGCTCGCATCCATGATCGCCTTGCGCTCCTCCGGCGTGACCGGTCCGATCCGCGCCGATGGCGGCCGGATCATGACGCGCTCGACCATGGCGGGCGTGCCATTGCCTTCGAGGAACGACACCAGCGCTTCGCCCTTGCCCAGCTCCATGATCGCTTTCGCGGTATCGAGCTTCGGATTGGGCCGGAAGGTCTGCGCCGCCGCCGCCACCGCCTTCTGGTCGCGCGGGGTGAAAGCGCGCAGCGCGTGCTGGACGCGGTTACCGAGCTGGCCGAGCACACGATCGGGCACGTCGATCGGATTTTGCGTCACGAAATAGACGCCGACCGCCTTGGAGCGGATCAGCCGCACCACCTGCTCGATCTTGTCCATCAGCGCCTTCGGCGCGTCGTTGAACAACAGATGCGCCTCGTCGAAGAAGAACACGAGCTTCGGCTTCGGCAGGTCGCCGGCCTCCGGCAGCTCCTCGAACAGCTCGGACAGCATCCACAGCAGGAAGGTCGCATAGAGCCGCGGGCTCTGCATCAGCTTGTCGGCAACCAGGATATTGACCATGCCGCGGCCGTCGCGGTCGGTGCGCATGAAGTCCTTCAGCGACAGCGCCGGCTCACCGAAAAACTTGCCGCCGCCCTGGTTTTCCAGCACCAGAAGCTGGCGCTGGATGGTGCCGACGGTCGCCTTGGTGACGTTGCCGAACGACTGCGCCGCCTTGCGGATCGGCGCCAGCGGATCGTCGTCACCGTCGGCGCCTTTCTTGCCGGAATCCGGCACGATCGCATCGAGCAGCGCGCGCAGGTCCTTCATGTCGATCAGCGCAAGCCCGTTTTCGTCGGCGACGCGGAACGCGACATTGAGCACGCCTTCCTGCACGTCGTTGAGATCGAGCATCCGCGACAGGAGCAGCGGTCCCATTTCGGTGACGGTGGCACGAACCGGATGGCCCTGCTCGCCGAACACATCCCAGAACACCGTCGAGAACTGGTCGGGCTGGAAATTGAGGCCCATTTCGGCCGCGCGCTTGACGATGAAGTCCTTGGCCTCGCCTACCTCCGCGATCCCCGAGAGATCGCCCTTGATGTCGGCTGCGAAAACCGGGACCCCGGCGCGCGCAAAACCTTCGGCCATCACCTGCAACGACACGGTCTTGCCGGTTCCCGTCGCGCCCGTGACGAGGCCGTGCCGATTGGCGAGCGCAAGCGTCAGCCATGCCGGCTGTTCGCCCTTGCCGACGAAGATCTTCTCGCTGGTGTCGGCTGGAGGATTATCTGTTGTCGCCATCGTCGTCTGCCTTGTCGCACGCGTCCGGGCATGAAAGCACCGGGAAAGCGATCATATCGCATGTTCGAGGTCGATTAAAACCGCTCAGATCCCGTTTCAAGCCCGCCTGATCGCGGTGAGATGGTGCCTTTGCGGTTTCGAAAGACGGAACGATCGTTCGCAACGCGACATTTTTTCGCTGAAACCATCTTCGCTCTTGCAATGCTGCAACACTCGGCGCGCGATTGAAGCGGAATCGTGTCACCCGGACGCTGGTCGCTTGTATTTCATGGCGTGGAAGCTCAAGATGAAATTCATAAGGAAGGGTCCGGCATATAAAACCGGGTGAGGCGGGGCAATATGGACGAACTGATTGGACGGCTGGCCGCCACGGTCAGCATCGATGACGTTGTCGCTGAAAAATCCATCGGCGTGATCCTGGATTTCCTCCGCAGCGAAGGCCCTGCCAACCAGGTCCAGGCTTTGATCAACACGATTCCGGGCGCGGAAGCGGCGATCAGGACATCTCAAGACAACAGCGGGCTCCTGAAGCTGATGGGCGGCGGCCTGATGGCCGTCGGCACCAGGCTGATGGCGCTTGGATTGGGCGTGACCGAAATCCGGTCCCTCGCCCGCGAACTTTTCACCTTCGGCCGCGACAAAATCGGGGCCGATCAGATGGGCGAGATCATCGCGAGGACACCGGGCCTCCGCCAGTTCGCCTGAAGCACCTTTTTTTATCGAGCACCATGACATATCCTCTTTCCGAGATCGAAGGCCTGTCGGCCTATTCCGCCTCCAAACTGAAATCGCTCGGCATTCGCACGACGGAAGCGCTCCTCGAAGCGGCGCGCACCGTCAAGGGACGCAAGATGCTGGCGGCCAAGACCGGGATCAGCGAACAGCAGCTTCTGGAATGGGCGAACGTGTCCGACTACATGCGCATTCCCGGCATGGGCAGGGCCAAGGTCGGGCTGGTGCGCGCCGCAGGCGTCGCCACGGTGCGCGAGCTGGCCATGCGCAATCCGGCGCGGCTTGCGCACAACATGAAGGAGATCAACACCAAGCGAAGGCTGGTCCGCGTGTTGCCCTCGGAGAAGTCGGTCCAGCAGCTCGTCGAGCACGCCCGCAAGCTGCAGCCGAAAATCTCGTACTAGACATTATCCTGGATATTACTTTTCCATCGTAGACACTGCCTTCAGGCAATACGCCGATATCACCTCCGCCCTCGCGGCAGCCGACCAGCCGCCTTCCACGTCTTGACTCCGCGGCACGGACCGCGCAAAGCGACCGCATGGTCGCGACCTCGAAAAACCCTTCGCGTTCAGCCGGCGCGGCGGCCCATCCAATACTGCGGGCGCTGAAGGCGCGGCCCTGTCCTGCCGTCATGGGCGTCCTGAATATCACGCCGGACTCGTTCTCCGACGGCGGCGCCTTCCTCGATCCCTCCCTGGCACTGGCGCAGGCGGAGCGGATGATCGCCGAGGGCGCCGACCTCATCGACATCGGCGCGGAATCCACCCGCCCCTATGGCGGCGCACAGGCGGTATCCGCCGAACAGGAGATGGAGCGGTTGCGGCCGGTCCTCGCACAGGTGATTGCACTTGGCGTGCCCGTCTCGATCGACAGCATGAAGGCCGAGGTCACAGCCTTCGCGCTCGACGCCGGCGCCGTCGTCGCCAACGACGTCTGGGGTCTGCAGCGCGATGGTGCCATGGCGGCGCTGGTCGCAGCGCGCAACGTGCCCATCATCGTCATGCACAACCGCGACCGCGCCGATCCCGCGATTGATATCATGCGGGACATCGCGGACTACTTCGCCCGCTCGCTCGACATCGCAGCGCGCGCCGGCATTCCCGCCGAAAATATCGTGCTCGATCCCGGCATCGGCTTCGGCAAGACGGCCGAGCAGAGCATGATGGCGCTGGCACGGCTTGCGGAGCTGAAGGCCTTCGGCCTGCCGCTCCTGGTCGGCGCCTCGCGCAAGCGTTTCATCGCCTCCGTCGTACCGTCCGAACCTGGCGAGCGGCTCGGCGGTTCGATAGCCGCGCATCTGATCGCAGCACAGAATGGCGCGGACATCATCCGGACCCATGACGTGGCAGAAACCGTGCAGGCATTGCGGGTCGCCGCCGCCATTGAGGATAAAGCATGACCGATACGATCTTCATCAACGGCCTCGTCGTCCATGCCCGCCACGGCGTGATGAAGCACGAGACCGAGGTCGGGCAGCGCTTCGTGATCGACATCGAGCTGTTCACGGATCTTTCTGAATCCGCGCATACCGATCGGCTCGCCGACACCGTGTCCTATTCCAACGTGGTGGCGACCGCGACGGCGGCGTTCAAGGACACCAACTACAAGCTCCTGGAGCGGGCCGCCGGGGCGGTGGCGGATGCGATCCTCGCCGCCTTCCCGCGCATCCGCGCCGTCAAGGTCACCGTGCACAAGCCGCACGCGCCGATCGACGCGATCTTCGAGGATGTCGGCGTGGTGCTCACCCGCAACCGGCATCCGAACCATGACTAGCGCGCTGATCGCGCTGGGCGGCAATGTCGGCGACGTGCGCGCGACCTTCAACAAGGCGATCGCCCACATCTGCGGGATGGCGCAGGCCGAGCTTGTGGCGCGCTCGTCCGACTATGCCACTCCGCCCTGGGGCAACGAGCAGCAGGCGCGCTTCGTCAACGCCTGCGTCGAGATCGAAACCAGCCTCGATCCGAACGCGCTGCTGTTCACGCTGCAAAGGATCGAGAACAGGTTCGGACGTGACCGGGCCAGGGAGGAGCGCTGGGGCCCGCGCACCCTTGACCTCGACCTGATCGCCTATGACGACGCCACGATCCGCACCGCGGAATTGACCTTGCCTCACCCGCGCCTGTTCGAGCGTGCCTTCGTCCTGGTGCCGCTCGCCGAGATCGCCCCCGACCGTGTCATTGCGGGACGGACCGTCCGCGCGGCGCTGGGGGCGGTATCGACCGAGGGCATCGAGCGGTTGCCGGATGTGGGTTCGCGGTAGGATCTGTCGCAAACACCGTTTGGCTTGGCCGCCGGAGCGTGGCAATTTCCGCCCATGATGGAAAGAGCCTTTCGATGACGACACCAGACGACCTGCCGCTGGCAGCCGATTTTGCACTGGCAAGCGAAGCGGACTGGCGCAAGCTGGTCGATGGCGTGCTGAAGGGCGCGCCGTTCGAGAAGCTGGTCGGCAAGAGCTACGACGGGATCGCAATCCAGCCGATCTACCGCCGCGCCGCAGGGGCTGCCGCCATCGCCGGGCGGCCTGCGGCCGCGCCGTGGCAGATCGTGCAGCGGGTCGACCATCCCGATCCGGCAATAGCCAACAGCCAGGCGCTGCACGACCTCGAAGGCGGTGCGACCGGGCTTTCGCTGGTGTTTGCGGGCGCCAATGCGGCCCGCGGCTTCGGGCTGGAACCTACGCCTGAAGCGATCGGCAAGGTGCTCGACGGCGTACTGCTCGATGCCGGGATTGCGATCGAGCTCGAGATTGGCCCGCAGTCGCGGATGGCCGCGATCCACATCGCGGAATATGTCAAACGCCGCGGCATCGATCCGACAGCCTGCAACATCCGCTTCGGCCTCGATCCGCTCGGCGCCTGTGCCGCCTGGGGATCGAGCCCCTATGCCTGGCCCGAGATCGTCCCGGCGCTGGCCGGCGCGGTGAAAGGCCTCACTGATGCGGGGTTCAAGGGCCCGTTCGCGGCTGCCGACGGACGCGTGATCCATGACGCCGGCGGATCGGAAGCGCAGGAACTCGCCTTCGTGCTGGCAAGTGGCGTGGCCTATCTGCGCGCGCTCGAGCAGGCGGGCGTTCCGCTCGAGCAGACGCAGGGAATGGTCTATGCGCGCCTTGCCGCCGATGCCGACGAGTTCCTGACGATTGCGAAATTGCGCGGCATTCGTCGACTGTGGGCGCGGATCGAGCAGGCCTCGGGCCTGCAGCCGAAGCCGCTGTTCGTCGCCGCCGACAGCGCCTGGCGCATGCTCACGCAGCGCGATGTCTATGTGAACATGCTGCGCGCGACGATCGCAACATTCTCTGCCGCGATCGGCGGCGCCAATGCGATCACCGTGCTGCCGCACACGCTGGCGCTCGGGTTGCCGGACGGCTTTGCACGGCGGATGGCGCGTAACACCCAGCTCATCCTGCTCGAAGAATCCAACATCGAGAAAGTGGCGGATCCTGCCGCAGGCTCCGGCGGCATCGAGGCGCTGACGACGAAGCTTTGCGAGGCCGCCTGGACATTGTTCCAGGAGACGGAAAAGGCCGGCGGGCTGTTTGCCGCGCTTGAGCAGAACCTGATCCAGCGCAAGGTCGCCGCGACGCGTGAGGCACGCGCAGCCAATATCGCCAGACGCCGCGACATACTGACCGGCGCCAGCGAATTTCCAAACCTCGGGGAAGCCCAGGTTGCGGTGCTCGAAGCGAGGCCCGTCACGCTGCCGCCCTATGGCGAAGCCAAATTCAGCTTCGAGGCGCTGGCCCCGCTGCGGCTCGCCGAGCCGTTCGAACGCCTGCGCGACCGCGCCGACGAGATGCTCAAGGGCAAGGGCGCGCGGCCCAAGGTGTTCCTCGCCACCCTCGGCCGGCCTTCCGATTTCACCGCGCGTGCGACCTTTGCCCGCAGCTTCTTTGAAGCCGGCGGCATCGAGGCCGTCGAAGGCGCGGGTTCCACCGATCCGGCCACGCTGGCCTCAGCCTTCAAGGCGTCGGGCGCGGCGTTCGCCTGCCTCTGCTCTTCCGATGCCGTCTATGCCGCCCACGCCGCGGCCGCTGCAAAGGCCCTTCAGGACGCCGGCGCAAGGCATATCTATCTGGCAGGCCGGCCCGGCGACATGGAAGCCTCGTTCCGCTCGGCCGGGATCGCCGCGTTCATCTTTGCCGGCTGCGATGCGCTGGCCGCGCTCGATGATGCCTATCACCGGATGGAAGGCACATGACGGCTGACACCAAGACATCGGACAGCAAACCCGTCCTGACCGGCGGCTGCCAGTGCGGCGCGATCCGCTTTGCGGTGACGGCGCCGCCGGACAAGATCGGTATCTGCCATTGCCGGATGTGCCAGAAGGCGTCAGGTGCGCCGTTCGCCTCCTTTGCCGACATCGACAAGGACCATTTTGCCTGGACCAAGGGCACGCCGGCCGCGTTCCGCTCCTCCTCTTTTGCCGAGCGCGACTTCTGCGCCGCCTGCGGCACGCCGTTGAGCTTCCGCCGCATCGACGGTGAGCGGATCGAGATCATGACCGGCGCCTTCGACCGGCCGGACCACGTGGTGCCGACCAGGCAGTATGGCACGGAGTCGCGGCTCGGCTGGGTGGTCGGGATCGCCAATTTACCGAGCCAGACCACGGTGCAGAATTACGGCCCGGAAAAGATGGCAACCATCGTCAGCCACCAGCATCCGGATCATGATTAACGAGCGTTTCGGTCGGCTTATCCCAGGTTTCAGGCGTGCTAGAATGTGACCATGTTTCAGGCCTTACTCGGAGTTCTGATCGATATTCTGATAGTCACGTCCTGGTGGGCTCGTGGCGCCCCGAAGAGCCGTCTGGGCGTCCCCGTCTACAAGAAGAGCCTTCAAAGTCGTCGAGACGATCCCGTCTACCAGAAGAGCCTGCAAAGGTTGATTGAACGGAATCGCAGGTTTGAGGAAACGAAGGAATGACCCGTATTCCTGACTTCGCCGATGTCGCCTTCGAGCCCGTCACGGCCGCAACGCCCGCCAGCCGCGCCGAGCCGTGGCTGACGCCCGAGGGCATTCCGGTCAAGCCGGCTTACAGCGAAGCCGACCTCGAGGGCATCGACTTCCTCGCGACCTGGCCGGGCATTGCGCCCTATCTGCGCGGCCCCTACCCGACCATGTATGTCAACCAGCCCTGGACCGTCAGGCAATATGCCGGCTTCTCCACGGCGGAGGATTCCAACGCCTTCTACCGGCGCAACCTCGCGGCCGGCCAGAAGGGCCTTTCCGTCGCCTTCGACCTCGCCACCCACCGCGGCTATGACTCGGATCATCCGCGCGTTGCCGGCGATGTCGGCATGGCCGGCGTCGCGATCGATTCGATCTACGACATGCGCACGCTGTTCGCCGGCATCCCGCTCGATCGCATGAGCGTGTCGATGACCATGAACGGCGCGGTGCTGCCGATCCTGGCGCTGTTCGTGGTGGCGGCCGAGGAACAGGGCGTGCCGCCGGAGAAACTGTCAGGCACCATTCAGAACGACATTCTGAAAGAGTTCATGGTGCGCAACACCTACATCTATCCGCCGACGCCCTCGATGCGGATCATCTCCGACATCTTCGCCTATACGTCGCAGAAGATGCCGAAATTCAATTCTATTTCCATTTCCGGCTATCACATGCAGGAGGCCGGCGCGACGCAGGACCTCGAGCTCGCCTATACGCTCGCCGACGGCGTCGAATATTTGCGCGCCGGCATCGCCGCAGGCCTCGACGTCGACCGTTTCGCGCCGCGGCTGTCGTTCTTCTGGGCGATCGGCATGAACTTCTTCATGGAAGTCGCCAAGATGCGCGCCGCGCGGCTCTTGTGGGCGAAGCTGTTGAAGCCGTTCAATCCGAAAGACCCGCGCTCGCTGTCGCTGCGCACGCATTGCCAGACCTCGGGCTGGTCGCTGACCGCACAGGACGTCTTCAACAATGTGATGCGCACCACGATGGAGGCGATGGCGGCAACGCAAGGCCATACCCAGTCGCTGCACACCAACGCGCTCGACGAGGCCCTGGCGCTGCCGACCGATTTCTCGGCGCGGATCGCGCGCAACACCCAGCTCTTCCTGCAGCAGGAGAGCGGCACCACGCGCATCATCGATCCCTGGGGCGGCTCGTATTATGTCGAGCGGCTGACCCGCGACCTCGCCGCCAAGGCGTGGGGTCACATCCAGGAGGTCGAGGAGCTCGGCGGGATGGCCAAGGCGATCGAGGCCGGCGTGCCCAAGCTTCGCATCGAGGAAGCCGCCGCCAAGACCCAGGCGCGGATCGACGCCGGCAAGCAGGCGGTGATCGGCGTCAACAAGTACAAGGTGGCCGACGAGGCGCCGATCGAGATCCTGAAGGTCGATAATTCCAACGTCCGGCGGTTGCAGATCGACAAGCTCAAGCGGCTGCGCGCCGAGCGCAACCAGAAGGACGTCGATGCGGCGCTCGCCGCGCTGACGCGCTCCGCCGGCGAAGGCAACGGCAACCTGCTGGCGCTAGCGATCGACGCCGCACGCGCGAAAGCCACCGTCGGCGAGATTTCGGACGCGATGGAAAAGGTGTTCGGCCGGCACCGTGCCGAGATCAAGTCGATCACCGGCATCTACAGGCGGGAGGCATCGACCATGTCCAACCGGGTCGGCAAGGTGGAGGCCCTGATCGAGGCCTTCGAGGAGGCCGAAGGACGCAGGCCGCGCATCCTGGTGGCGAAGATCGGCCAGGACGGCCACGACCGCGGCCAGAAGGTGATCGCATCCGCCTTCGCCGATCTCGGCTTCGATGTCGATATCGGTCCCTTGTTCGCCACCGCCGACGAGGCCGCGCGGCAAGCGGTCGAGAACGACGTCCATATTCTCGGCGTCTCCTCGCTCGCCGCCGCCCATCTCACCGCGGTGCCGGAATTGAAGGCCGCGCTGAAGAAACACGGCCGCGAGGACATCATGATCATCATTGGCGGCGTGGTGCCGCCGCAGGACTATGATGCGCTCCATGCCGCCGGCGCGGAGGCGATCTTCCCGCCCGGCACCGTTATCGCCGATGCCGCCGAAGAGCTGATCCGCAAGCTCAACGCGCGGCTCGGCCATAGCGAGGCGGCGGAATAACGCCGCCCCGCTTGCGAGTCTCTTGCCGCTTAGGATCTCTCGTGCACGCCCGCCTGTCGTTTTTTGTCCGCTCGCTGGCTCTTGCCGGCATCATCGCCTGCTTCGCGCTACCGGTTACGACATTCGCTGCCGATCCAAAACCTGACGCCGCCGTCAAGAACAAGGCGATCGAGGCCAGCGTCTTCCTCGACGACAAGGTCAAGGCCGATCCGGCGCTCGCGGCGGACAGCCTCGCCGAGGGCCGGAAATGGATCGACAAGAACGTCGCGGAAGCCAACGCGTCGCGCAAGCAGGACCCGCAGCTGTTCCGCGATGGCGGCTGGTCATTCGAGCGCAAATATGCGCTGCGCTCGACGGTCGACGGCCACTATGTCAGCCTGGTGAGGTCCGACTACATGGACACCCACGGCGCGCATCCGAATTCCGACGTCGACACCATCCTGTGGGATGCGACGGCAAAGAAGCGCATCAGCATCCGTCCGTTCTTCACCGAGGCCGGCGACAACGGGCCGACCATGACGGCGATGCTGAAGGCTGTGATCGCCTCGCTCAATCTCGAGAAGAAGAAGCGCGACGCGTCGGATACCGCGACCGCCGAGTGGTACAAGGGGCTGGAGCCGAAACTGCTGAAGATCGGCGCTGTGACGCTGGCGCCCTCGACCGAAGCGGGCAAGAGCTCCGGCCTCACCTTCCACTATCCGCCCTACGCGGTCGGTCCGTACGCCGAAGGCGAATATGTGGCCTTCGTCCCCTGGGAGACGCTGAAGCCTTATCTCTCGCCCGAGGGTGAGAGGGTCTTCGGCGGCAGGCGCCCCAAAAGCGATATCGAGCCGCCGTGACGCCGCCTCACGCCTCCGCGGCGCGTCGCGCCAGGGCCCTTGTAAGTGAAGCCGTCCATTCCGGGATCCAGGACTGAAACAGCGTTTGCCAGGCGCTAGCATCCTGCGGCGCCGGATCGAGCGCGACCGCCCATTCGATCAAGGTCCGATTACCCTCGGTGATGCCGATGAGGTGCATCGTGCCTTCGTAGGGCGTCGGCGACGGAGGCTCGGCGACAATTCCCACCGGAAACGGCAGGGGTTCGATACCCCGGTAGGTCAGGCTGTGCGTATCGTCGGAATGGCCGACCAGGCTCTGGCGCACCCAGTTGCCGAGATAGCAGAAACGCCTGACCGCGCCGACCTCGTCGCCACGCCTGTCGTCCTCGATCACGCTTTCCGAGACGCCCTCGATATAGGCGGGGTAGTTGTTGAAGTCGCGGATCAAGGACCACACGGTTTCCAGGGGATGATCGAGCACGGTGCTGTAATAGGCGCGCGTCATGAGAGGCTCCGGCAGGGATGATTGTTGCGGGCGATGGAGGCGGATCGTGCCGCTTCGGTTGCAACCGGCCCACCCGATTTCCGATGCGAAATGATCGGGGGATGCGGCCTTGCCCTGCTCTCGCCTGCGCCACCCAGCCGTTGTAAACCAAGCCATGCCTGTCCCCCGCAATGCCGCCCCGGACATCGATGCCTTGAAGCGCGACCTGCTCGCGGGCCACCGCGCCGCGCTGGCGCGCGCCATCACCTTGATCGAGAGCCGGCGCAGCGACCACCAGGCGGCCGCGCGCGAGCTCGTGCAGACGCTGCTGCCCAACACCGGCAAGGCGATCCGGATCGGCATCACCGGCTCGCCGGGGGTCGGCAAGTCGACCACGATCGATGCGCTCGGCATGTTCCTGATCGGGGGCGGCCACAAGGTCGCGGTGCTGGCGGTCGACCCCTCCTCGGCGCGCACCGGCGGCTCGATCCTCGGCGACAAGACGCGAATGGCGCAGCTCGCCGCTTCCGAGCATGCCTATATCCGGCCCTCGCCTTCCTCGGGCACGCTCGGCGGCGTCGCGGCGAAGACCCGCGAGGCCATGCTGCTGTGCGAGGCGGCGGGCTTTGACGTGGTGCTGGTGGAGACCGTCGGCATCGGCCAGTCCGAGACCGCGGTTTCCGACATGACCGACTTCTTCCTCGCGCTGATGCTGCCCGGCGCCGGCGACGAATTGCAGGGTATCAAGAAAGGCCTTGTCGAGCTCGCCGACATGATCGCGATCAACAAGGCCGATGGCGACAATATCAAGCGCGCCAACCACGCCGCCGCCGACTATCGCAGCGCGCTGCATATCCTCAAGCCGCGCTCGGAGCATTGGCATCCGCCGGTGCTGACCTATTCGGCGATGACCGGCAAGGGTATCCCCGAGCTCTGGCAGAAGGTCCTCGACCACCGCACCGCGATGAACGCTTCAGGGGAGTTCGCGAGCCGGCGGCGCGAGCAGCAGGTGAAGTGGATGTGGTCGATGCTGGAGCAGCGCCTGCTGGCACGGCTGCGCGCCGAGCCCTCCGTGCGCGCCAGGGTGAAGAAACTGGAGGCGGAAGTCGCCGACGGCCGCCTCACGCCCGCGGTTGCCGCCGAGCGGCTGGCGGACATGCTGCGATGAGCGGCAGGCTTTCCGTCCTGATCACCGGGTTCGGCCCCTTCCCCGGCGCGCCGTTCAATCCGACGGAGCCGCTGGTGGCGCGGCTGATGCGGCTGCGCCGTCCCGCGCTCGACGATGTTGCGCTCGCAAGCCACATTTTTCCCGTGACCTATGCCGATGTCGACCGCGAGCTGCCGCAGCTCCTGGCAAGGCACAGGCCGCAGGCACTTCTGATGTTCGGGCTCGCAGCGCGGACGCCGTATCTGCGGATCGAGACCCGGGCGCGCAACGCGATCACGACCATCTGGCCGGATGCCGCCCACACGCGCATAGGCAAGGGATCGATCGCGCGCGACGCCGATGCGCGCGCATTCGGCCCGCACACGGCAAAACTGCTGCGCGCGGCGCTTGCCACCGGGATCGATGCCCGCGCTTCACGCGACGCCGGAAGTTACCTCTGCAACTATCTGAGCTGGCGCGCGATCGAGGCAACCGGCGACGCACGGCATGATCCCGAAAGGCGGCGACCGGCTTTCGGAAAAGATCATGCCCAAATGACAGACGGCCCGGCGCTTGCCGCCTTCGTCCACATCCCGCTGATCGCGCGCGAGGCGGCCTGGGCGCGCCGCGGTGCACGGCGCATCACGCTGGAGCAACTGGTCGATGCCGGCGAAGCCGTGCTGATGGAGATGGTACGGCTGGCGCGGCAGGCCGCGATGGCGCGCGCCGACGCGCCATCCTGAGCGCCCTGTTAACCCTACCCTCAACAATCCCGTGCGACGCGTGCCGCGTTCACCATGCGGCAGCCGATTTTGGCGCTACTGAAGGCTTTCGAAGCAGACCGCTTGCGTTTGCGAGGCGTCTCGCCATGGACCTCGATCGCCGCCATCTTCTCAAAGGCTCTGCCGCCGGCGCGGCGGGCGCCGCCGGTGCATTCGCGATCGCGCCGGACGCGGCGCATGCAGCGCCACTACCTTCAACACTGGGCCGTGACGTCACGCAATATGGCGTGCGGCCGGGCAGCCCCGATGATCAGACCAGAGCCCTGCAGCGCGCGATCGACGAAGCCACGCGCGCGCAGGTCCCGCTGGTGCTGCCGCCGGGCGTCTATCGCACCGGCATGCTGCGACTGGCCAGCGGCGCCCAGCTCATCGGCGTCCGCGGCGCGACGAAGCTCGCGTTCACCGGCGGTGCTTCGCTGCTGCTTGGCGAAGGCGCCGATCACCTCGGCATCAGTGGCATCACATTCGACGGCGGCGGCATTCCGCTTGCCGAGCGGCGCGGCCTTGTCCACTGCCTCGGCGGCCGCGATATCCGCGTGACCGACTGCGAGATCACCGCGAGCGGCGGCAGCGCGATCTGGTTCGAGCAGGTCTCGGGCGAGGTTGCCGGCAACATCATCACCAAGACTGCGGTCACCGCCGTGGTGTCGTTCGACGCGAAGGGCCTCATCGTCGCGCGCAACACCATCGTCGACACGAGTGACAACGGCATCGAGATCCTGCGCACGGCTGTTGGCGACGACGGCACGCTGGTCGCCGACAACCGCATCGAGGACATCAAGGCCGGCCCCGGCGGCTCCGGCCAGTACGGCAACGCCATCAACGCGTTCCGCGCCGGCAACGTGATCGTGCGCGGCAACCGCATCAGGAACTGCGACTACTCCGCGGTGCGCGGCAATTCCGCCTCCAACATCCAGATCGTGGGCAACAGCGTCACCGACGTGCGCGAGGTCGCGCTCTATTCGGAATTCTCGTTCGAAGGCGCCGTCATCGCCAATAATACCGTTGACGGCGCCGCCTTCGGCGTCTCCGTCTGCAATTTCAACGAGGGCGGCCGCATCGCGGTCGTGCAGGGCAACATCATCCGCAACCTCGCGGCAAAGCGCCCGATCGGGACCGCGCCCGACGACGATGCCGGCATCGGCATCTATGTCGAGGCCGACAGTTCCGTCATCGGCAATGTGGTCGAGAACGCGCCGTCATTCGGCATCGTCGCCGGCTGGGGCAAATATCTGCGCGACGTCGTCATATCCGGCAATGTGATCCGCAATGCCTTCGCCGGCGTCGGCGTATCGGTGGTCGCGGGCGCCGGCAGCGCGCTCGTCAACAACAACATGATCTCGGGGACACCGCGCGGCGCCGTGGTCGGGCTCGACCATGCGCGCGCGGTGACGACGGACCTCGCCGCCGAGGGCGCGCAGCGCTTTGCGCAGGTGGTGATCGGCAGCAACGCGGTGCGGCGCTGATCTCTTGTAGGCGGCCTCAGAACGCGTTGCGCAGCACCGGATAGCGGGCCTCGATCAGGCCGAGGTCGAGTGTGATTTCCCGACCGTCGTCGAGCACGAGCCCGACCGGTTCTGGCTGCGCCTCATCATATGAAACGAGCGCGGGTGCTGCGGGCTCCGGCGGTTTTCGTTCGGCGGCAGCGGGGACCGGCTGCGGCGCGATGCGCACCGCCTCGCGCAGCCGCTCGATTCGCGCGGCAGTCACCCCCTTGCGCGCGAGCCAGGACAGATCGATGGCGGAATTGTCACGCGCCGCCTCGCGCATTGACAGATTGCGCCAGATCTGAACGGCGCTTTTGGCTTCCTGGATGTTTTCGAGGAACGCGCGCTCGGAGTGATAGCGCCGCCAGCGGCCGGTCTCGAACAATTCGGTGAGATATTCCAGCCTTTGCTCGGCAAGCGCGCACCAGCGCGCCACGACATCGCGGCCGCGGGCCACGTCGGGATGTTGTGTCATGAACCTGTCCGGAACGAGTAGGGAGAACTCGCAAGACGCAACCGACACGAATCAACACGACGTGACGGATTTATTTTGTGGAAAACTTGTGGCGTTGTCCAGCGTGAGTCTGCACGTCTAGCGGGCGAAAGCGCGCGAGTGCTCCCGTTCTGACACTGACGTCGCCCGTGCTGCGCGCGCCTCGGCGCATGCCGGTCGAAAAGGTGGGCCGAAAAGAGAAGACCCGTCCGGGGGGACAACCGGACGGGTCAAAGCCATATGGGCGCTTGGGGTGGATGGGCGCTCGCGCCTGATATAGCTGTCGGGGAGGGATTAACGCTCCCACACTTATTGGTCGTCGAGGTCAGGTCGACGTTCAAAGCGGGTGCAAGATTTTTTAACGCTTGGGCCGCGCGGTATGCCGCACCCGGCGCTATTGGGCGGCAGGGCGGCCACCGCCGACGACGGCCGATTTGTCGGAGGCGACCGTTGCACCTGGCGCCGCGAGATCCCGCGTCACCGGCATATCCTTCTGTTCGGAAACGCTTTCTTGCCTTGGCGCCTGGGGAGCCACGACCACCGGCGCGGCCGCGGGCGCACTTCCCACCGCCTGCACTGCCGCGAAGGCATCGGCCTCGCCGGCACCAAACAGGTCATCACGACCTGGTGATCCCAGATCGCGCGCGGTTCGCAAAAGCGTGTCGCGCAGCTCGTCGCGCTTCAGCGCCGGATTGCGCGCCAGCATCAAGGCGGCCACGCCGCTGACATAGGCCGAGGAAAACGAGGTGCCCGACGCCATCTGGTATTTCTGATCCGGCGCCGGCAGGAAGATATCGACGCCCGGCGCGGCGATCGCGACATAGCCGCCGCGGTTCGACGCCGCGAACAGCCGGTCCTGCGCGTCGGTGGCGCTGACCGCGATGACATTGGCATTGGCGGCGGGATAAAGCGGCGGCGACTTCGCTCCGGCGTTGCCGGCGGCCGCCACCATCACGATACCGCGCGCCGCTATGGCCGCGATCGCGCGGTCGATCAGATCGTCCTTCGGGCCGGCAAAGCTCATATTGATGATCTGCGCGCCGTGCAGTGCCGCGTAATCAAGGCTTTTCAGGATCACGTAGGAATTGCTTTCCGCCCCCTTCGCGGCGACGCCAAAGGCGCGGATCGCGACCAGCCGCGCCGCCGGCGCGCTGCCCATCAGCCGTGCATGCGCGACGATCGCGCCGGCGACGCCCGTGCCATGGCTGTGCGGGCCCTCCTTCGCCGCCAACGCATCAAAACTGTCGGCGATCGCGCCGGACAGTTCGGGATGGTTGGCATCGATCCCAGAATCGATCACCGCGACCAGCACATCGCCGCCGCGGGAGAGCGCATGGGCCTCGGCAAGGCGCAGCTTCACCAGCGCATATTGCGCGGGGTCGCCTTCCCCGGGCTCCGCCTTCTGCTGCTGCAGCCGATAGCGGAAGTTGGACTGCACCGAGCGCACGCCGGCGTCGGCGGCGAGCTCGCGACGCACCACGTCGACCGCGCGGCCGTCGGTAATGCGGAACAGGCCGATGGTGGCACCGATCAGCGGGAAATTCTGCGATCCGATCCGCGCCAGCCCATGGCGGCGGGCCAGCGCGTCGGCTTGCGCGTCGGTGAGCGCGCCGTCGAGCTCGGCCACGAGCTGGCCGGCGACGGTCTGCAGGTTGACAGCGGCGGACTGCACCGCGCTGCCGCCGCGCGAGCCCTTCGCGCCCTTCTTGCCGGAATTACCCGAATTGCCGGAATTGCCCGAGCCGCCGCCATCGGAGGCGACCGGCTTGCCTGAACATTCGCCGCTCTGGTCGCGATAGGCATAGCCGCAGGGCGGCGCAAGGTTCGGCGAATAGCGCGGGCCGACCGAGGTGATCGCCCTGCCCGTCACATTGGGATTGATGGTCGGGATACGCGAGGGGATGCTGATCGAGGGCGAGCGCATGATGCTCTGCGCTTCTCCCGGCGTCGTGGCGAAGCAAACGGCAGCCAGCAACCCGGCCGTCAAGGCCGCCCTCGCAGGCGACGCCGGCCGCCTGGCCTTGCCCCGATCCGCATCCTGTCTGGTCATGCCACCTGAACTCAAGGCAACCGCGCGGCGCAAACGCCTATTGCGCGGCAACCGCCATGCTGACGATCTTCTCGCTCTGCAGCCGGCTCAAGAGCTTTGCCGCCTGCTCCTTGGTCATCGTCTTGTCGGCGAACTGCAGGCGGAACAGGCCGCTCCTGGCGTCAACGATCGAGGCCTGATAGGCGTCGAGCAGCGCATTGATGTCGCCGACCCGTGCGTCGGGCGAAAAGCGCACCAGCACCCGAAGCGGAGCCGCCGCGCCGAGATCGCGGGTGATCGACGCCGGCTCGTTCATGCTGAGCGAGGCGACCTGGTAGGAGGCGGCCTGGTTCTTCATCACGACCGCGCCGATCACGCCCGCCTGCACCAGCAGTGCGAGCACGGCGACGGCCGCCGACCAGGCGAGCGCGCGCGGCGAGAGGCTGGCGAAAAAGTCCGAGATGCGCGCCGCGAGCCTGCGCGGCGCGGCGCCCTGCGCCGGCTCCGCCTCGATCGCGGCAAACAGCTTCTGCATCGCGCGCGCTGACGGCGCACCCAGGCTTTCATTCAGACGGATAGTCTCGGCGTATTCCTCGCGGATCACGGCATATTGCCGCGCAAGCTCGGAATCGCGGGCCAGCGCCTCCTCGACACGGCGCGCGTCGCGGGCATTGAGCGTGCCGGCTGCATGCCACGGCAGCAGCATTTCGATGTCGCTCGGTTCCTGCTCCGGCATCTTCTGGCTCAATGCCATCATGGCCAACCTCGTTCCACGCCGGCTGCCTTGAGCAGTTCGGCCAGTTTCTTGCGCGCATAGAACAGCCGCGTCTTCACGGTGTTCTCGGGTATCCCGACGATCTCGGCCGCCTCTTCCACCGACTTCTCGTGGTAGTAGACGAGGTCGACGATCTCCCGATGGTCCGGCGAAAGCGCGGTCAGGCACTTGCGCAACGCTTCACTGGTATCCTTCTTCGTTGCCGTCGCTTCAGGATCGTCGGAAGGATCCTCGATGGCGTTGGCAGCGTCGTCTTCCAGCTCGACATCCTTCCGCCGCCGCAGCGCGGAGAGGGCCTTGAATCGCGTGATTGCCAAGAGCCAGGTGGAAACGGCGGAACGGCCTTCGAACTTGCCGGCCTGACGCCAGACGTCGAGGAACACCTCGCTGATCAGGTCTTCCGCAATCTGCTCATTCCGCACGAGCCGAAGCCCGAACCGGAACACCCTGACATGGTGCCGTCCGTACAGCACCTGCATGGCGAGCCGGTCGCCTTGTGCGATCCGGCCGATCAGAACCTCGTCCGAAGCCGCCTGCGTCGCACTCAATGGCCGTCTCGCAAGGTTGGTCGGGCTGGATCGGCCGCCGGTTCGACGACAAAGGCAAGATTCTTCAAGTTAACGTAACATTCCGGAGACATCTGTGATCCACCGCACAAATAGCAGTTTTTTTGCCCGGATACGCGCAATCGACCGACATTCCCTGGTGAAGAAGGTATCATAGTAGCGAAAAACATCCTCGTCCTATCTGCTTTCCAAGCTTAGCAAGGCGTGGCCGACAAGCCAGTATTTGTACGGGGCGGCCGCGGGCTGGCGGCCCTGCTTTTCGCGCCCGGACAAAATCGCGTTGCCGGACAAGGCCGTGCCACCTCCGCAAGGCCCTGAATCAGCGGCAAAGATACCAAACCTAAAGGCTTTGCTCCCTAGAGTTCCTGCGCATCCGGTCAACGGCGACACATGGTCAGCGCGGCTTCACTAGTTCAGGATTCCAGGGAAGGAGCCGCACCCGCCAAGCCGCTCCCGCGAGGCCTGTTGAAGCGCCGCGCCATCCAGCGCCGCCAGACGCTCGCCATGCAGGTGCTGAGCTACGGGCTCGGCGCCAGCGTCCTCCTGATCTACGCCCATGCCGGCACGGTTTCGCTCCTGATCCCGTCGGCCTTTTTCCTGTCTGGCGTCGGCCTGGTCGGCGTATTTGCCCTGCTGTCGGAAACCTATGTCAGCGACCGCTTCGCCGATCATCATCTGGCGGTATTCCAGGTGGTCGGCCATGTGGTGATCCAGCTCGGCTTCCTGCTCGCCGCGCCCGCGATCGGCTACGCCTTCCTGAACGTCCTGTTCCTGATCTTCGCCGTCGCCTCGCTGCGCATGACGTCGCTGCAGGCCGCAGCCTCCTGGACCTTCACGACCGCCTGCGTCGCGCCGATCTTCATGCTCGCCTCCGGTCCAATCGGCCTGCCGGTATCGAACAGCATGGAGCGCCTCGCCAGCACGCTCTCCTTCATCCTGACCATCGGCCAGTGCGCCTTCGTCGGCCTCTACGGCGATTCGCTGCGCAAGAAGCTGTACCGGCGCAGCGTCGAGCTTGCCGACGCCAACAAACGCATCGAGGAGCTCGCCGAGCTCGACGAGCTGACCGGCTCGCACAACCGGCGCTGCATCATGCGCATGCTCGATGAGGAGATCGCCCGCGCGCGGCGCACGCAAAAACCGTGCGCCGTCGCGCTGATCGACCTCGACTGGTTCAAGCGCATCAACGACGCCTACGGCCATCCGATCGGCGATGAGGTGCTGCGCACCTTCGCGATCACGACGTTCGCCAATATCCGCCCGATCGACCGGTTCGGTCGCTACGGCGGCGAGGAATTCCTGCTGATCCTGCCCGACACCGCGCCGGAAACCGCAGACCGTGTCCTCGAGCGGCTGCGCGTCATCATCGCCAATCTCGACTGGAGCGCATTCTCGCCGGGCATGCAGGTGACGATCTCCGCCGGCATCACGGCGCTTCGCGCGGACGAGAGCCCCGACACCCTCCTCGCGCGCGCCGATCGCGCGCTCTATTCAGCCAAGGCGCAGGGACGCAACCGCACCGCCAGCGCCTGACCAAATCATTTTTACTGCCGAGGCGAAGAATCGATCGCCGATCCGGCATCCGGATACTCCAGGACAGAGTCATGAGTTCGAAATCGATTGCTTCAGAAAACCTGCTCGACGAGCTGCAGAGCGCGCTCGCGCACGGCACGGTGGCGCGCCGGGTCGAGACGCTGCGCCGCGTCACCGACCTCTTCGTCAACGGCGCGGTCGATTTCTCAGACGAGCAGATCACGCTTTTCGACGACGTGTTCCAGTGCCTGATGATGCATATCGAGACCTCGGCCAGGGCGCTGCTGGCGAGCCGCCTCGCCCCGATCGACACCGCGCCACCGCGCACCATCCGCACCCTCGCCTTCGACGACGTCATCGAGATCGCCGGCCCCGTGCTGTCGAAATCGGAGCGGCTCGACGACGAGATCCTGATCGAGACGGCGCGCAGCAAGAGCCAGGCTCATCTGATGGCGATCTCGACCCGCCGCGTGCTGAGCGGCGCGGTGACCGACGTGCTGGTGCTGCGTGGCAATGACGAAGTGATCCAGAACACGGTCAACAATCCCGGCGCCGAATTTACCGAGCGCGGCTTCACGCGGCTGGTCAGTCGCGCCGAGGGCGACGACAATCTCGCGACCTGCGTCGGGTTGCGGCCGACGCTGCCGCGCCATCTCTATCTCAAGCTGCTTGCGAAGGCGTCCGCGACGGTGCGGGCGCGGCTGGAGGCCGCCGATCCGCAGCATGCCGGCGAAGTGCCGGACGCGGTGCACGAGGTCACGCGGCGTGCGCGCACCTCGCGCGCGGCGATGAGCCAGCAGACCGCGATCGCGCATGCGCTGGTCAAGTCGCTGTTCGAGGATGGCCGTCTCGACGAGCACCAGGTCGCCAGCTTCGCCGAGGGCG
Source organism: Bradyrhizobium sp. NP1 (assembly GCF_030378205.1). Lineage (NCBI taxonomy): Bacteria > Pseudomonadati > Pseudomonadota > Alphaproteobacteria > Hyphomicrobiales > Nitrobacteraceae > Bradyrhizobium > Bradyrhizobium sp. NP1. Next base: position 2,854,340 of record NZ_CP127385.1, on the reverse strand, counting down.
GCAAGTTCGACGAGACCAACGCCTCGATCGCCGCGCTCGCCAACGTGCCGGTAGCTGTCGCCGAAAGCATGATGGTCGAGACGCGTGCCGAGGGCGTGATGATCCTGGCCAAGGTTTCGGGCATGTCGTGGTCGACGGTGAAGGCGATCATCAACATGCGCGACGAGCTGATGGGCGGCGAACCGGCGGACATCGCAGCCTGCAAGGAAACCTATGAACGGCTGCGGCCGTCGACCGCGCAGCAGGTGCTGCGCTTCCACCGCATGCAGCAATCCGCGGCGCCGGCGGCCTGAGCGATCGCGCTAGAAGCGCAGCACGCGCGATCCGATGAGCGCGCCGATCGCGGTGATCAGCGCGGTGCCGATCGTGTACCAGGTCGCCACGAACAGCGGCGAGTCGTCGGTGCAATGCGAGGCGTAGAAGGTCGCCGCCAGCCCCGCCGACAGCATGCCGGCGGCGGCGCCGGCAAGCGCAGGCCTGGTCGTCGCGCCATGGCGCAGCCCGACCAGCGCCGCCGCGAGCAGCGGCAGCGACATCACCGGGATCGCGGTCAGGCAGACACGCGAATTATGGCCGACCAGCCGCGTCATCATCGGCAGGCGCTGCGGCATCATCATCTCGCCGGAGATGCCGGCGACCAGAAGGCCGGCCGGAATCACGAACAGCCAGCCCCAGCCTCGCATCGAGGCTTCCGGGCGCGTCAGATGCAGGCTGACGATGATGGCGGCGGAGGCGAGCGCGAGCGTCACCGCGAATTTCAGGTCGAAGAACGGATTGTGCATTGCCGTCATCACGTCCGGCCGCACGCCGAGCTCGGCGAAGAAGATCAGGAGCGAGACCGGCGCGGCCGCGAGCAGGGCCAGCGTCAGCACGAAGCCGACCGGGCGGGCACGGGTGTCGTCGGCAGCGAGGGTGCGGATGAGTTGATCGGTATCCATGCTCATCGATCCCGGAGTTTGGCGGTGAGGCTGGCAAGAGCGCGATGCAGCGCCACGCGGACGGCACCCTCGCTCATCGAGAATTTGGCGGCGGTGTCCTTGATCGAGGCGGCATCGACCGCGATCGATTGCAGCACCTCGCGCTGGCGCGCCGGCAGGGTATTGAGCTGGGCCGCGACCTCGCCCGGCGCGACCGTTTCGGCGGCCGGCTCGCCGGCCAGCGTCTCGGCCAAATCGTCGACGTCGACGAACACGCGCCTGCCCCGCCGTCGGAGCGCATCGATCAGCTTGTTGCGGGCGATCGCAAACAGCCAGGGCGCGAACGGCGCGTCGGCGTCCCAGGTATGTCGTTTCAGATGCACCGCCAGCAAAATGTCCTGCACGATGTCCTCGGCTTGATCGACCGGCTGTCCAGCGCGCGCGAGCCCGCGCCGCGCCGTGGCCCGCAGCACCGGTGTGACGGACCTGAGCAGGCGGTGATAGGCCGCGCCGTCTCCCGCGATGGCCGACCGCATCAGGCCGGTCCATTCGTCTTCACGCTCCCGCACGCCCGCTCCTGGATTGCAATTCGATCGATCTTTCAATTTGTTACGTCTGAGATCAAAAATCACGAAATCGTGATCACGGTCGATTCAGACCGGGCCGGCCGCCCGTCTCATAACACCGATTGGAACGGCTGGCATCGCCGGGGCAACGTGGGCAGTACCGGAGATCGGCCACGGGCGGCCGTGCCCCGCTTTTGCCCGGCGAAGCCCGAAGATTCCCACATTTCGCCCCGTTGCGGACATCACCCGGGGTCTCTGTTCGCCGGTTAGGGACTGGCAAATTCGGGGAGATTGCCAATGATCAGAGCCAGCGGGCGCACGGCGGTGATACTCGCAACAGGGCTTTTGGTGTGTTTTGCCGGCGCTCCGCTGGCTTCCGCGGCGTCGGATGATTCCGGCGCAAAGGCCGTCAAGCGCCACCACGCGCAGCAGCGCAGTGGCAAGGCGGCCCGGTCATCCGACGATCAGGCCGAAAACAGCAAGGCGAAGGACGCCAATACTGCCGATGCCGGTGGCGGCGCGCCGCTGTCGGCCACTGTGGCCGACGCCAATGCGCAAATGCCGGCTCCGGACAATCCGGCGGCTGCAAGCGCCAGCGCGATGACCGCACGCGCCACCGATCTTACGCAGGCCGCGGCGAACAGCCCGCCGGCCACAGAAGCGCAGGTGGTCGCACCCGATCAGCTCAACGACCTCGATCGCGCGCTGAGCGACGATCCGCCGGCGCCAAAGGTCATCGCGATGGCCTCCGCCGAGGCGCCTGCGGCCTCATCCAGCGCCCGCAGCCAGGAAAGCAGCGAAGGCTCGGCGTGGGACCAGAGTTCGCTGATCGGAAAGATCTTCATCAGCTTTGGCGCGCTCCTGACGGTCGCCTCCGCCGCGCGCATGTTCATCGCGTAAGCGGCCTGTTTCAACGAAAGGCGCGCCGGCCTGGCGTCAACCTGGCGCCGCGGCGCGCCTTTCGCCCACTTGAAGACTGTCCCTGCAGCAGGCAGATTGCGCAACAAAGCTTGCGCGGGGTCAGGTCATGAGCACATTCGAAAACATCATCGTCGAAACCCAGGGCGCGGTCGGCATCATCAGGCTGAACCGCCCGAAAATGCTCAATGCGCTCTCCTTCGGCGTGTTCCGCGAGATCGCGGCGGCGGTCGACGACCTCGAGGCTGACGACGCCATAGGCTGTATCGTGCTCACCGGCAGCGACAAGGCCTTTGCCGCCGGCGCCGACATCAAGGAGATGCAGCCGAAACGCTTCATCGACATGTTCTCGTCGGACTTCGCCAGCGCCGGCGGCGACCGCGTCGCCCGATGCCGCAAGCCGACGATCGCGGCGGTCGCGGGCTACGCGCTCGGCGGCGGCTGCGAGCTCGCCATGATGTGCGACATCATCATCGCCGCCGACACCGCGAAGTTTGGCCAGCCCGAAATAACTCTCGGCACCATTCCGGGCATCGGCGGCACGCAGCGGCTGACCCGCGCGATCGGCAAGTCCAAGGCGATGGACCTGTGCCTGACCGGGCGCATGATGGATGCAGCGGAGGCCGAGCGTTCCGGCCTCGTCAGCCGCGTGGTCGCCGCCGACAAGCTGATGGAGGAGGCGCTTGCGGCCGCCGAGAAGATCGCCTCGATGTCGCAGCCGGCCGCGGCGATGGCCAAGGAGGCGGTCAACCGCGCCTTCGAGACATCGCTGTCCGACGGGCTCAATGTCGAGCGCAACCTGTTTCATTCGACCTTCGCGCTGGAAGACCGCGCCGAGGGCATGGCCGCCTTCATCGAGAAGCGCAAGCCGGTGAACAGGAACCGGTAAGGTCTGCGAGGCGGACGCCGCGTACCCAGTCGTCACACGCGGGCCTGACCCGCGTGTCCATCAAACGATTGTTTCTTTCACGAAAGATGGATGGCCGGGTCATCTAGCGCGAAGACGCGCTTCGCGCTTTTGCCCGGCCATGACGACTTTCCCACCGCGGCAGCCTCAAGGCGCGCCGCTGCGCGCCAGCGCCGCGGCCACCAGCACGCGATAGGCGCGCTCGGTAAAACTCTTGGGACGGTCGAGCCCGAGCCGCGCCAGATACGGCTCGTTGGCGGAATCCGGCTTTCGCATGCCCTGCCACAGCATGGAGGCGAGCCGCAGCGGTGAGGCCTGCGCTTCCTGCAGGAGCTGCAGCGCCGGAATCAGGCGCTGCTCGATATCGGTGAAATCGCTGCCGAACGGGAATGACGGCAACAGGCCCGCCTCGCGCGCGGGCTTCAGCGCCGCGGCAATCCGCTCCGGCGTGTTCTCGCGGTGGGCGGCCGGAATCTCGTACGTCCTCGGCAGCTTGCCGGCGTCCTTGGCGCCCCGCATCAATTCGTCCTGGAAGCGTGCATCCGCGATCGACAGCATCGCCGCGATGACGTCGGCATCCGATTTGCCCCTGACATCGGCGATGCCGTACTCGGTGACGAAAATATCGCGCAGATGCCGCGGAATGGTCTCGTGGCCATAAGCCCAGCGGATGTTGGATTGCCACTTCGCGCCCGCGCGCCGCGCCGCCTCCAGCGCGAGGATCGAGCGGGCCCCACGCAGCGCAAAGGCCTGCGCCACGAAATTATACTGGCCGCCGACGCCGCTCACGACCTGGCCGTTCTCGAGGCCGTCGGAGACAGCCGCCCCCAGCAATGTCGCGATCATGGTGTTGTTGACGAAACAGGCATCGACGCGCGCCGCGCGCTTCTGCGCCTCCTCCTCGCCATAGAGCTCGTTGGTGAAGGACACCGGCATCATCTGGATGCGGGCGAGCTGTTCGCCCGGCATCTCGCGGAGCGCGCGGTAGAACGATTTCGGCCCGAGGAAGAAGGCGCCGTGCAGCACCACGCCGTCGACCTCGCGCTTGAGGATGTCGGCCTCGACCAGGCCGAGAAACGCCTCGAACAGCATTTCGCTGACGCCGTAGAGCCCCTTGTCGAACGGGCCGGCCTGCGCGGGCGGCAATGGCGCGCGCGCCGGGGAAAGGCGCTGCATGATCGCGCGAAATTCGCCGTTGCTGCGGTGGCGCACCACGAGCCCCTGCGCCAGCGCATCACCGACCTGGCCGATGCCGATCTGCAAGCTCCCGCCGTCGCGCACGAGGCTCGCCGCATGCAGCCCGATCGCATATTTGGTGTCGCTGATCGGCTCCGACGGCGGCGCGAACAGCGGGAATTCGGTGGCGGGGCTCTCGAGCACCGCGCTGAATTCATCCGCCGGCAGCACGCCCGGTCCAGGCATGAACGGCAATTCGGAATTGACCTGGCCGACCAGCTTGAACGACGCCGTGCCCTCGCGGCGGGCGCGCAGCACCTCGAGCGTGGTGTCGGTGTTGCAGCTCAGGCTGTAGCTGGCCTTGCCATCGATGACGCGCTTGGCCACGAGCTGAACGACCACGTTCAACCCGCGCTCCAGCAGATAGGACACGGCGTGGGTATAGTTGGCGGCGATGAAGTGCTGTTGCGCATAAGGGACGTGCAGCCATCGGCCGGCAAGGAAGAAGAACTCGATGACGCTGATGTTGGGCGGCAGGCGGCCGTGATGCAGCGCATCGGCGTAGGCGAGGTCCGGATAGCCGCCGAACAGGCGATCGATCACCGGCTCGATGAAGCGGCGTTCGAGCAGGTTTGTCGGCTGCGGCTTTTCCAGCGTCAGCGCCGAAAGAAACGTGAGCTTGATCGAGGGATCGGCGGCAGCGCGCGCATAGAGCGCGTTGACGATGTGGTTGGCCTTGCCGAGGCCGAGCGGCAGCCCGACCACGAGATTGCGACCGACGTCGCGAATGATGTCTTCGGCGATCGCCTCGGGGTCGGAGAACTGTTTTGGCATGGAAGGCAAGTTTGCTCCGCGAGCAGGCCGAGCACGGAATCGAGCGCGGCCTGTCCCGTTCTAGCATCGCGCCTGCCAACCTGCGACTCTTGCGCGCTGCAACTGCGACCCGCGCAAGAAGCGGATTGCGCCATGACCATCGATTTGCCATCGATCACAGGCAGAGCCTCTCTCGAATAACGCCAGATCATTCCATGGAAAACCGCCGCATCCACATCACGGGCGCTTCCGGCGCCGGCGCCACCACGCTCGGCCGCGCGCTCGCAGATGCGCTCGCGCTGCCGCACCACGACACCGACGATTATTTCTGGGCTCCCACGGTGCCGCCCTATCGCACCCTGCGCGACCCCGCGGAGCGCCTGCGCCTGATGCATGAGATGTTCGTGCCACGCGTGGACTGGATCCTGAGCGGCGGGCTCGACCCCTGGGGCGACGAACTCATTCCCCTGCTCGATCTCGTGGTGTTCCTGAGGACGCCGCACGAGGTTCGGATGCAGCGCCTGCGCGTCCGCGAGGCCAGGCATTTCGGAGCGGAAGCCATCGGCCCCGGCGGCTGGCGACATCAGGAGACCGAAGAGTTCATCGACTGGGCCTCGCGTTACGAGGCCGGGGATCGCGAGGGTCGCAACCTGGCGCGGCAGGAGGCGTGGCTTGCGCGACTGCCCTGCCCGGTGTTGCGGTTCGACGGATCAAGGCCGCTCTCCGAGCTCGTCACGACAGTTTGTGCGGCGCTCGATCGCTGAATGTGCACCGAATCCGCCTTGCGGACAGCGGTGGAACGGTTCACGCTGAAGCGCGCTCATCGAGCCCAAAAAAATAAATGAGGTAACACCCATGCTGACCAGACGCGGAATCCTGCTCGCCTCGGTCGCCGCCGGAGTAGCCATGACCAACAGACAAGCCCTTGCCAAGGCAGCGCAACCGTCAACGCCAGTGAATTTCGACGTGCCCGCAGGGGCCTGCGACTGCCATACCCATATTCATGGCGATCCCGAGAAATTCCCGTTCTTCGCAGGGCGCGTCTATACGCCGGAGCCCGCTTCGCCAGAAGAGATGTCGGCGCTGCACGGGGCGCTGAAGATCGAGCGCGTGGTGATCGTGACCCCCAGCGTCTACGGCACCGACAATTCGGCGACGATATTCGGCATGCGGGCGCGCGGCGCCACCGCGCGCGGCGTCGCCGTGATCGACGACAAGACGCCGGAGAGCGATCTCGACCGGATGCAGAAGGACGGCTTCCGCGGCATCCGCCTCAACCTCGCCACCAGCGGCGTCAACGATCCCAATGTCGCCCGCGCGCGCTTTACGGCCGCCGCCGATCGCATGAAGGCGCGTGGCTGGCACGTGCAGATCTACACGCTGCTTCCGGTGATCTCCGCGATCAAGGAGCAGGTCCTGGCCTCGCCGGTGCCCGTGGTGTTCGATCATTTCGGCGGCGCGGTGGCGGAGGCCGGCCCCACGCAGCCTGGCTTTGCCGATCTGGTGGATCTCGTAAAATCCGGCAAGGCCTATGTGAAGATCTCCGGCGCCTATCGCGCCTCGAAGCTCGCACCTGACTATCTCGATGCCACGCCGCTCGCCAAAGCGCTGATCGCGGCCAATCCCGAGCGCATCGTCTGGGGCACCGACTGGCCGCATCCGGACTCGGTGACGCCGCCGGGCAACAAGCCGACCGACGTGACGCCGCTGTTCCAGATCGACGATGGCCGCCTGTTCAACCAGCTTCCGGTCTGGGCGCCGGATGACGCGACCCGGAAGACGATCCTGGTCGACAATCCGGCACGGCTCTACGGGTTCTGAACGACGGCGCTAATCGCGCGCCGGCCACTCCGGCGCGTGGCTGCCGAGCGGCACGGCCGGACGCGCCCAGAAGGCAGGGGTCTTCGACAGTTTTGCCGAGTAGCTGACAGCGTTGAGCAGGCCAAAGCCCGACGGCATGTCCTCGATACAGGGCCGGATGGCCTCGCCCTTGAGGTCGTCTGCCTTCAAACCGTCGGCGAGGCGGCCGAGATTCCACAGCCAGCGTCCGGTCTGCGCCAGCGACACACGCACCAGCCAGCTCCCGCCTTCGCGCGCCTGGCGCGCCCTTGCCATCATGGTGGCGAACGCCATCAGGTGGCCGGTCGCGTGGTCGAGCATCTGCGCCGGCAATTCCTTCGGCCCGTCGACGCCGGCAGCCCGGCCTTCGGCATGGTTGAAGCCGGTCGCGGTCTGCACCAGGGAATCGAAGCCGCGGCGGCTCGCCCACGGCCCGGCGTGGCCATAGGCCGAGAGCGAAACATAGACGATGCCCGGGCTGATCTCGGCCGCCTGCTCCGGCGAGAAGCCGAGCGACGCGATCGCGCGCGGCCGGTAGCCCTGCGAGAAGATGTCGGCTTGCGCGAGCAGGCCACGCAATGTTGCCCTGCCCTGCTCGCTTTTCAGTTCGACGAAGCTCGAGAGCTTGCCGCGGCCGGTGTCGATGGTGAGCCAGGGGATCGCCGGCAGGTCGGGCCCTGCGATCAGCATGACGTCGGCGCCGTGCGCCGCGAGCGTGCGCCCCGCGACCGGCCCCGCGATCACCCGCGACAGATCGAGCACGCGAAGCCCCGACAGCGGCCGATCGCCCGCCGGCCACGGTTTCGGCGGCGCTTCGCCGATCTTCTCGATCGTAAAGGTCGGCAGGTCTGCAAGAGCGCGTGCCTGCGGCAGCGCCGACCATTCCTCGTAAGAGCGCATCAGCGCAACCACGCCGCCCGCGTCATAGGCCGCGGTCTCGAACGCCTCGCCGTCCCATAGCATCAGCCGAGCCTGCACCTCGTCGCGCTCGGCCTTGCAGTTCAGCACCTTGCAGACGGCGTCGCGGTGATGCGGGAAGTTGGTGTGGAGGCGGACGAAGCGCGCATCGCCCGTGCGATAGACGCCGGCGATCGCGTCCCAGGCCGGCGGCGGCGGCTTGCCGTCGGCACGCAGGTAGCGCTCGCTGCGGCATTCGACGACAGCGTGGCGCATGTCGACCGCGACCTGTTGCGCCGCTCCGCTGCGCGCCCTCCAGATCTCCGCGGCGGCGAGAGCAGCCGCCGCCACGCTCGCCTGCGCCGCAGCGGCGACGCGGAACGAAGACGGCAGTTGCGGCTCCTCGCCGGTCAGCGTGACCGCCTCGAGCGCGGCCGGCGCGCCGCCAGCAAGTTTCCAGAGGTCGGAAAGGATGTCGCGAGGGGTTTGCATGCTTCGACTCGTCATACGCTGGCTTGCCCCGCATATCCATCGCTCTTAAAAACGATTCAAGACGCGATGGATGGCCGGGTCAAGCCCGGCCATGACACCCGATGGGTGTAACAGCCCTCAATGAAAATCCCGCGACGGCGGCAGGATGCGCACGTTGCGCGGATGGCGGATTTTCTGCGCCGGCGTATCGATGTGGTCGCGCCGATCGTCATTGAGCGGTTCGACCAGCGCGAGCCCCGCGGGAACCGGATGCCTGCGGGCCGGCGTGTCGTCGGCAAGCCCGATCAGATCGCGCGAGCGGTCGACCATGCGCTGCGCCACCAGATGCGTCACCCCTTCCGGGCTGCTCTGGATATGGCCCTCGACCAGGATGAGCCGCGAACCCATTACCTCTTTACGGAATTTCTCCATCACCTTCGGCCACACCACGATATTGGCGATGCCGGTTTCGTCCTCCAGCGTCATGAAGACGACGCCCTTGGCGCTGCCCGGGCGCTGGCGCACCAGCACCACGCCGGCGCAGCGCATGGTGAGCTTGTCGTTCTTCCGACAGACCTCGCGGCACGGCACGACGCGCTCTTTTGCGAACATCGCGCGCAGAAATTCCATCGGATGACCTTTGAGTGACAGGCGAATGGTCTGGTAATCGGCGACCACCTGCTCCGGCAGCGGCATCGGGGGCAACGGCTTTGCGCCTTCGTCCGGCTGCTCGCGCGCGATCGCCGCCTCGAACAGCGGCAGCGCCACATCGTTGGGCAGCCGCCGCACCGCCCAAAGCGCGGCGCGGCGGTCGAGCCCGATCGAGCGGAACGCATCGGCATCCGCGAGCAGGATCAGCGCGCGCTTGGGAAGTGCGGTATCGCGGGCAAAATCCTCCAGCGTGGTGAACGGGCGGCGTGCGCGCGCAGCGACGATGCGGTCGGCCCAGTCTTCACCTTCGTCATCCGCATTCGTGTCGTTCCGCAACAGCCGCTGCAGGCGCTTCAACCGCCGCTCATCCGGATCGAGCCAGCTGAAGCCGTCGATCTGGCGGAAGCCGAGCCGCACCGCGCAATATTTGCCGTCCGCCTGCTCCAGCATGTTCTGCGCGAAACTATGGGACACATCGACCTCGCGTACCTCGACGCCGTTCTTGCGGGCGTCGCCGACGATCTGCGCCGGTGCGTAAAAACCCATCGGCTGCGAATTCAACAAGCCGCAACAGAACGCATCGGGATGCCAGTATTTCAGCCATGACGAGACATAGACGAGCTGGGCGAAGCTCGCGGCATGGCTTTCCGGAAAGCCGTAGGAGCCGAATCCCTTGATCTGGTCGAAGCAATTCTTTGCAAATTGGGGATCATAACCTCGCCGGATCATGTTTCCGATCATCTTGTCTTCAAAATTTCCGATCGTTCCAACGTTACGAAATGTCGCCATCGCACGGCGCAGTCCGTTGGCCTCCTCTGAAGTAAATCCAGCCGCTTCGATCGCGATCCGCATCGCCTGCTCCTGGAACAGCGGCACACCGAGCGTCTTGTGCAGCACCTTGTAGAGCTCGTCCGATGGGCCGTGTTCGGGCGACGGCGAGGGATAGTTCTCCTTTTCCACGCCATTTCTCCGTCGCAAATAGGGATGCACCATGTCGCCCTGGATCGGCCCCGGGCGGACGATCGCGACCTCGATGACGAGGTCGTAGAAGGTCTTCGGCTTCAGGCGCGGCAGCATGTTCATCTGCGCGCGGCTTTCGACCTGGAACACGCCGAGCGACTCGCCCTTCTGCAGCATCTGGAAGACTTCGTCGTCATCCTCGGCCCGGATGTCCGCCAGCTCGTAGCGCCTGCCCTTGTGGAGTGCGACCAGATCGAAGCATTTGCGGATGCAGGTCAGCATGCCCAGCGCCAGCACATCGACCTTCATCATGTTCAGCGCATCGACGTCGTCCTTGTCCCATTCGATGAAGGTGCGGTCCTCCATCGCGGCATTGCCGATCGGCACATAGGTGTCGAGCCGATCCTGGGTGAGCACATAACCGCCGACATGCTGCGACAGATGGCGCGGGAATTCGATCAGCTCGGTCGCAAGCTCGACGGCAAGGCCGATCATCGCGTTGTCAGGATCGAGCCCCGCCTGCCTCACCTGCATGTCGTTGAGGCCCTTGCCCCAGCTTCCCCACACGGTGTCGGCGAGCGCCGCGGTAACGTCCTCGGTCAGCCCCAGCGCCTTGCCGACGTCGCGGATCGCGCTGCGCGGCCTATAGTGGATCACGGTCGCGATGATGGCGGCGCGGTGGCGGCCGTAGCGGCGATAGACATATTGCATCACCTCCTCGCGGCGCGAATGCTCGAAATCGACGTCGATGTCGGGCGGCTCCAGCCGCTCCTTGGAGATGAAGCGCTCGAACAGGAGATCGACCTTGGTCGGATCGACCGAGGTCACGCCGAGCACGTAGCAGACCGCGGAATTCGCCGCCGATCCCCTGCCCTGGCACAGGATGTCCTGACTGCGCGCGTAATGCACGATGTCGTGCACGGTCAGGAAATAATGCGCGTATTTCAGCTTGCGGATCAGGCGCAGTTCCTTGTGCAGCACCTTTTTGGTCTTGGGTGCGATCCGCACCGGGAAGCGCTTGTGCGCACCGGCCCAGGTGAGATCCTCCAGATGTCGCTGCGCGGTCTTGCCCGGCGGCACCGGCTCGTCGGGATATTGATATTTGAGCTGGTCGAGCGAGAAATTGATGCGATCGGCAAAGCGCAGGGTTTCCGCGATCGCCTCGGGAAAATCGCGAAACAGCCGCGCCATTTCGGAAGCCGGCTTGAGATGCCGCTCGGCATTGGCCTCCAGCTTCCTGCCGATCGCCTCGATCGTGGTCTTCTCCCGGATGCAGCTCACGACATCCTGCAGCGGCCGGCGCGCGGGATGGTGGTACAGCACCTCGTTGGTCGCCAGTAGCGGCACGTTGTCTCTGGCTGCGATGTTGGAAAGCCGCATCAGGCGGCGCTGGTCGTCGCCGCGATAGAGCAGGCTTGCCACGAGCCACACGCCGTCGGCAGAGCTTGCGCGCAAGCGCTCCAGCACCTTATGCACCGCGTCCGCCTCGAAGCGATACGGCAGGCTCACCGCAAGAAGCTGGCCATCCGAGAATTCCAGGAGATCGTCGAACCGCAAATGGCACTCGCCCTTTTCTGCGGCGCGCTTGCCGTGGGTGAGGAGCTGGCACAGCCGGCCGTAGGCGGCACGGTCGCGCGGATAGACGAGGATATCGGGCGTGCCGTCGATGAAGACGAGGCGCGCGCCGATCAGAAGCTTCAGCCTGTGCTTGATCTCGGGATTATCGAGCTCGCTATAGGCACGCACGATGCCGGCGAGCGTGTTGTGGTCGGCGATCCCGATCGCGGCCAGCCGCAATTCGCCGGCCTGCTGCACATATTCCTGCGGATGCGAGCCGCCGCGCAGGAAGGAGAAATTGGTCGTGATGCCGATCTCGGCATAGGAAGGCTCATGCATGCTCATGCGAACAGCCCGTGCACGAACCAGTTGGCCGGCATGGGCTTGCCCTCGCCGTCGACAAGCTCGCTGCCGTAAAGCCCGTCGCGAAAAATCCAGAAGCGCAGGCCCGCCTCGTCCTCGACGCGGAAATAGTCGCGCGTCAGCGTCGCACCATCCTGCTTCCACCATTCCATGGCGATGCGCTCGGGTCCCTCGACCCGCACCACGACATGGGTGGCGCGGCGCCAGGTGAAATGATGCGGCGGTCCGTCCGGCACGGTCGCAAACGGCACCTTGATCGGCTCCGGCCGCTCGAACAGCCGCAAAGGCCGCAGCGGCGGCTCGCCCTCCATGCGCACGGGCCAGGCTGCTTCGCCCGCGGCCATCAAATGATGCTGCGCCGGCGCGGCCATGACCGCGCGCTCGGGGATATGGCTATCCTGCGGCAGATGCACGACGATGCGTTTGCCTCCGATCCGCGCAGCGATGCGGTCGATCAGGGCCGAGAGCACGTCGCTGTCATGGACGTTGGCGTCGAGATCACGCTGCTGCTGCACGACGATCTCGGCATGACCGGCGGAGAGGCGTATGAGGTCGAAGCCGAAACCGGGGTCGAGGGGGTCGTTCAGCGCCTCGAGCCGCTCGCGGAACAGGCGCTCGATCACATTGGCCCTGGTCACGGGCCGCCCGGTCTCGACCACGATCGCGCGCACCGCGCCGTCGGTGCGGAAGAAGCTCGCCTCCAGCCGCCGCGCGCCCTTGCCCTGCCGATCCATCGCGGCGACCAGCGTCTGCGCCAGATGCAACAAAGTGAGCCGGATCGCACCGTCGGTTGCGACCGGCTCGGCAAAGCGCTTCTCGACGATATAATCCGGCGCCGGCTTGCGCGGACTGATCGGCGTATCGTCCTGGCCGAGCGCCTGCGCCAATAGCGTCGTGAAGCCGGCGCCGAAGCGCGCCGCAATTTCATGGCTGGCGCGCGCAGCGACGTCGCCGATCGTCTTCAAGCCGGCCCGGCGCAGGCCGCTCGCGATCGCCTCGTCGGCGCCGAGCGCGGCGACCGGCAGCCGCTGGACGGCGGCGGCTTCGCCGCCCTCCTCCACGATCACGCCGGAAGCACAGCGCGTCAGCGTGCGCGCACAGACGGACGTGCCGGCAATCGCCGCACTGACGACAAAACCCTGCCGCCGCAATTCATCGCTGACCTGGCGGAGCAGCGCGGCCTCGCCGCCGAACAGATGGGCGCAGCCGGTGATGTCGAGGAACAGGCCATGCGGCGGATCGAGCGCCACCAGGGGCGTGAAGCGGTCGCACCAGGCGGCGATGTCCTCGAGCGTCCTGGCGTCGGCCGACTCGTCGGCGTCGAACACGGTGAGCTCCGGGCAGATGGCGCGGGCGTTGGCGAGCGGCAGCCCGATCGTCAGGCCCCCGCGCGCGGCTTCATCGTCGACGGCATAAAGCGTCACCGCATTGTTCTGTTTCGCAATGACGACACACGGGATACGGCCCGCATGATTACCCGGCGCGTCGTTGCCGCCGGACAGTTTGCGCCGGATGCGGTCGATGGGCAGGCGCGGCAGCCACAGGCTGAGAATACGCCGCTGGTTCTGCGAAAAGGCACTCATCACATTTCCATTCCATGATCCAACGACCGACCGGGCCATGACGGTTGCGAGCGAGCTCGGCGTCGAACACCGGCGCGCCCCATGCGGCAAAGCGTGCCGCCGGCGGCGAATGCGCCGCGCGCACGATCCAGCGCGTCTCCGCGGTGGAGGGAGAAGGTTTTGCCGCGATCCGCAGCAACAGGCCGGTCGCCCCGGACGCCTGCGCAGTCAGTGTCAGCTTGCGGCTTGCGACCAGATCGAACGAGCGCGCCTCGCCCCATACTTCCAGAACGACCGCGCCGACCGCGTCGCAGGCGAGCGCATCGGCTGCGATCCGCAAGGCGCCCTCGGCATCGGCCGCATGCACGCTTACCAGCGCGCGCGGATCGAGGCCGAGTTCGGCAAGCCCCGCCATCGACAGCGCGCCGGCTTCGATGGCGGAAAAATCCTGCCGCACCCAGACCAGCGGCCGGCGCGGCGCGACGCGCGCAGCGAGCCCTGCGATGAATCCGGTGGCGGCTGCGCTCTGATGGCCTTCGGAAAACACTTCATGCACGGCGGCCGCGGCGAGCCCGCCATGCAGCGCCGCGTCGGCTAAGGCATGGCCGAGCCGGGCCTTCTTCAGCGCATCGGCTGCAGGCGAACTTTCCAGGCGCGCGATGTCGCCGCGCAAGGACGCAAGCGTGCTCAGGCGTGCGCTGGTCATGCGCCGCTCCTCAAGAGGTGATGAGGCCATTGCTGGTTTTTAGAGAACCAGGATCTGGCCCATTTGTTCATGATATGTTCTAATATAAAGCTAACAGGCTCCCAAGAGTCAATCGACTTGAGACACCTGAAAATTCATCAGCAAAATCAATGCGATTCAAGCCGATAGCCGCCTGCCTCGTCACTTCGCATCTGTGCCGCCGATCTGACGTTCCTGCAGTGGTTGCAGCGAGATCGTCTCAGGAACGTCAGATCGAAAGCGGCACTGAAATCATAGGTTTGCTAGTGCCCTTTGCTTTCCGAAGTTCGTGCAAGAGGTCGCGGCGATGGTTCACGAACTTCGGAAAGCGGGCACTAGGTCATGACGAAAGGAAAGCCCATGCATCGCATCTCGCTCGACAGCGAAACCGATTTCGATGGCTGGCGCAGGGCTGCGCGCGCGCTGGCGCTCAACGACATAAGCCCCGCCGAGGTGACGTGGACGGTGGGAGGCAGCGAGGCGGTCGCAACAGAGCCGCTCGACACATCCGCCGACACGTTCAGCGTCGCGGCGAAGTTTGTCGAACGCGCGCAGGCCGCGATCCTGCACCGCGACGTCAACCGCTTCGACCTGCTCTACCGCCTGTTGTGGCGGCTGCGCAGCCATCATGATCTGCTGAATGTGGCCGACGACCCTGAGGTCGCGCGGGTGACTGAAATGGCGAAGGCGGTGCATCGCGACCAGCAGAGGATGCAAACTCTCGTCCGCTTCCGCGAAGTCGGCCGCGAGCAGAAGTCGCATTTCGTCGCCTGGTTCGAGCCCGAGCATCACATTGTCGCGGCAACCGCACCGTTCTTCGCAAGCCGTTATGCCGACATGCCCTGGTCGATCCTGACCCCTGATGTCTGCGCGCATTGGGACGGTCATGCCGTCGCGATACCGCAGGGATCGCGCGCGCCGAAACACCAGCCGAGGACAGGCTGGAAGAAATCTGGCGCCGCTACTGTGCACCCATCTTCGATCCGACGCGGGTGCGGCTGAAGACCATGGAGGACATGCCGACACGATCCTGGAGGAACCTGCACGACAGTTCGATCATTAAGCCTCTGATCGCCGATGCCGAATACTGGACCGGTACAAGGATCGCCGGTGCGGCTTCAATCCCGCAACGGCCGGAAGCCTCGATGAAACGCAAGCCTGCAACCTCGACGGACACTATCGCGACGCTGCGCGAGGAAGCAGCCTCCTGCCGCGCCTGCCCGCTCTGGAAGAACGCGACCCAGACCGTGTTCGGCGAAGGTCCGCAAGACGCCTCGATCGTCTTGGTCGGCGAGCAGCCCGGCGACAAGGAAGACCTCGCAGGCCTGCCCTTCGTCGGGCCCGCAGGCCAGATGCTCGACCGCGCACTGGAAGAGGCCGGCATCAACCGCAGCAAGGTCTACATCACCAACGCGGTGAAGCACTTCAAATTCGTGCCGCGCGGCAAGATCCGGCTGCACCAGAAGCCGTCGACGCCGGAGATCAAGGCCTGCCGGCCGTGGTATGAGCGCGAGCTTGCCGCCATCAGGCCCGGCCTCGTGGTGGCGATGGGCGCCACCGCTGCGCAATGCGTGCTGGGCAAGATCACGCCCATCAACAAGAACCGCGGCCGGCTGATCGATCTCGACGACAACACCAAGGCGCTGGTGACGGTGCATCCGTCCTATCTCTTGCGGCTGCCGGACGAAGAGGCAAAGGCGCTCGAATATCAGCGCTTCGTCGACGACCTGAAGCTCGCGGCAGACTTTTTGAAGAAATCGGCGCGCGCGGCGTGAAACGCCCCTCGCGCATCATCCTTGCGAGCAAATAGGCCACGCGAATGCGCCCTCGCGGGCTCCGCAAAGCAATCCAGCATCCTGCCGGCACCGATGGGCGTTGTTTCGTCGCCTTCGCTCCGCGCAATCACGGCTCCCAGGCATCGATCTCAATTCACTGCATCACATAACGCATCACGCATGATTTTCGTGGTTGCTGCGCCGCATCAACAAGCCCGGCCTGTGTCATCTAACCTTCAAATCCATCGGTCACAAATGGGCCTTCAGTGACTTTCATGGGGGTCAGAATGACCGACGTTGCATTAAATCCGTCGATGAGCGAGGGCGCGCCGATCCAGCCGGCATCGCGGCCCAACCTCGACAAGGGCTTCAACCCGCTGACGATGATCATTTTCTTCGGCATCCTCGCCGCCGGATTGCTCTTTGTCGCCTACAGCATTTATGTCGACGTCGACGCGACCGGTGCCCGCGTCACCACCTACCTGCCCTATATCCTGCTGTTCGTCGCGCTCCTGATCGCGCTCGGCTTCGAGTTCGTGAACGGCTTCCACGACACCGCCAACGCGGTCGCAACCGTCATCTACACCCATTCGCTGCCGGCCGAAGCCGCCGTGATGTGGTCCGGGCTGTTCAACTTCCTCGGCGTGCTCACCTCGACCGGCGCGGTCGCCTTCGGCATCGTCTCGCTCCTGCCGGTCGAGCTGATCCTGCAGGTCGGCTCCAGCGCCGGCTTCGCCATGGTGTTCGCGCTGCTGATCGCCGCGATCCTGTGGAATCTCGGCACCTGGTATTTCGGGCTGCCCGCCTCCTCTTCCCACACGCTGATCGGCTCGATCATCGGCGTCGGCGTCGCCAACGCGCTGCTGCGCGGCCGCGACGGCACCTCGGGCGTCGACTGGGGCAAGGCGACCGAGATCGGCTATGCGCTGCTGCTCTCGCCGCTGGTCGGCTTCATCTGCGCCGCGCTGCTGCTGATGTTGTTGAGGGTGATCGTCCGCAACCCCGCGCTCTACGCCGCGCCCGAAGGCAACAAGGCGCCGCCGCTCTGGATCCGCGGCCTGCTGATCCTGACCTGCACCGGCGTCAGCTTCGCGCACGGCTCGAATGACGGCCAGAAGGGCATGGGCCTGATCATGCTGATCCTGATCGGCACCGTGCCGACCGCCTATGCGCTCAACCGCGCACTGCCGGAATCCCAGGTCGCGCAGTTCCAGCAGACGTCGGACGCCGCCTCCAAGGTGATCGCGGCCAAGGGCGCCGGCCACAGCATCATCGGCGATCCGCGGCCCGCGGTGACGCAATATGTCTCGCAGCACCACCTCAATGAGGGCACCTATCCTTCGCTCGCGGTGCTGGTGAAGGACGTCGGCGACCAGGTGCAGAAATACGGCTCGCTCAGCAAGGTGCCTGCGGAGGTCGTCGGCAACACCCGCAACGACATGTACCTGACCTCGGAAGCGATCCGCTTCCTGATGAAGGACAAGGAGAACGATCTCAACAAGGAGGAGGTCGCGACCTTGAACGCCTACAAGGCCTCGCTCGACAACGCCACCAAGTTCATCCCGACCTGGGTCAAGGTCGCGGTCGCGATCGCGCTCGGGCTCGGCACCATGATCGGCTGGAAGCGGATCGTGGTCACGGTCGGCGAGAAGATCGGCAAGACCCACCTCACCTATGCGCAGGGAGCCTCCGCCGAACTGGTCGCGGCCGCAACGATCTTCGCCGCCGACAATTTCGGGCTCCCGGTATCGACCACGCACGTGCTGTCCTCGGGCGTCGCGGGCGCGATGGCGGCCAACGGCTCAGGGCTTCAGGTCGCAACCATCCGCAACATGGTGATGGCCTGGGTGCTGACGCTGCCGGCCGCGATCCTGATCTCGGGCTGCCTCTACGTGATCTTCTCGCGCCTGTTCTGAGTACGCGAGAGGCCGCGCGGCAGTCCAAAACAGAAGGCCCGCGCTCGGCGCGGGCCTTTTGGCATTGGCGATCGCAAGCGCCAAATTCCCGTAGGGTGGGCAAAGCGAAGCGTGCCCACCGTTCATTCACCGAACGATCCCAAGATATCCCTTATGTCTCCACCCCGGTCGGAGACGAGCAGCCCGCGCGCGACAAAGCGAAAAGTTGCTGTGCGGCCAATCGACGACGCGCGTAACGAGCCCATGTTTGACTGGATTGAAATGAATGTAATCGATGTGACGTTCGAGGTCGCCATCATCGCGGTGGGCACGCTCCGCTTTGCCCACCCTACTCATTTCCCTCGCAAATGACCTCTCACGCCGGCAGCGTGTTCTCGACCAGCTTGATCCAGTACGAGGTGCCGAACACGATCGCCTCGTCACTGAAATTGTAGGCCGGATGGTGCAGGCCGGCGCTGTCGCCATTGCCGCAGAAGATGAAGGCGCCCGGCCGCTTCTCCAGCATATAGGCGAAATCCTCCGCACCCATCAGCGGCGGCATCTCGTGCACATTGGTGTCGCCCGCAATTTCCTTCGCGACCCTGGTCGCGAACTGCGTCTGTACCGCGTGATTGTTGGTGACGGGATAACCGCGCTCATAGGTGAGGTCGATCTTGGCGCCGGTCATCTGCGCGACGCCGGCCACCACCGCACGCACCCGCTTCTCGACCAGCTCGCGCACTTCGGCGGTCAGCGTGCGCACGGTGCCGCGAAGCACCGCGGTCTGCGGGATCACGTTGCGGGCGTTGCCGGCGTGGAATTCGCACATCGAGATCACCGCAGCGTCGAGCGGATCGACGTTGCGCGAGACGATCTGCTGCAGCGCCGTGATCAGTTCGGCGCCGACGAGGACGGAATCGAGACTCTTGTGCGGCCGCGCCGCGTGGCCACCGATGCCCTCGATGTTGATGTCGATGGAATCGGTCGCCGCCATGATCGGGCCGGTGCGGATCGCGAACGAGCCGATCGGCATGCCGGGGCCGTTGTGCATGCCGTAGATCTGGTCGATGGCAAAGCGCTCCATCAGCCCGTCCTTGATCATCGCGGCGGCACCCGCGCCGCCCTCCTCCGCCGGCTGGAACACCACGACCGCCTGGCCGGCGAAATTCCGGGTCTCGGCGAGGTAGCGCGCCGCGCCCAGGAGCATCGCGGTATGGCCGTCATGGCCGCAGGCGTGCATCTGGCCCGGGGTCTTGGAGGCGTAAGGCAGCCCGGTCTGCTCCTCGATCGGCAGCGCGTCCATGTCGGCGCGCAAGCCGATCACCTTGACGTCGCCGCCGGCCGGCTTCCTGCCCTTGATGACGCCGACCACGCCGGTCTTGCCAAGACCCGTTGCGACCTCGTCGCAGCCGAATTCGCGCAGTCGCTCGGCGACGAAGGCGGCCGTGCGA
Source organism: Bradyrhizobium sp. NP1 (assembly GCF_030378205.1). Classification (NCBI taxonomy): domain Bacteria; kingdom Pseudomonadati; phylum Pseudomonadota; class Alphaproteobacteria; order Hyphomicrobiales; family Nitrobacteraceae; genus Bradyrhizobium; species Bradyrhizobium sp. NP1. The sequence continues at coordinate 2,834,898 of NZ_CP127385.1, read as the reverse complement.
TGCACCTCGTAGAGCACTTCGGGATGCGCGTGGAGGTCCCGGCGCCAGGCCTGGATATCGGGTTGCAGATCGGCGACGCGGTTGACGATGGGCATGGCGGGTCCGGTTTCTTATGGGTTGAACGTCTTGTGTAGCACGGCCCGCGCAATCCACCCAAGCCTGCCGGGGATGCCCGAACGCCGACCAAGGGCCTGCAAAAGCCGGGCTTGTCCCGGCCATCCGCGTCCGACTAATAGAGAAGCAAGGACGTGGATGCCCGGCATCAAGCCGGGGCTGACGGCGGGCGAAATGCGAGATGGCACGACAGCTTGAGGGCGACTTCGACTATGTCATCGTAGGTGCGGGCACCGCGGGCTGCATCCTTGCCAACCGCCTCTCCGCCGATCCGAAAAATCGCGTGCTGATCCTGGAAGCGGGCGGCGACGACAACTGGATCTGGTTCCACATTCCGGTCGGCTATCTCTTCGCCATCGGCAATCCGCGCTCGGACTGGATGTTCCGGACCGAGGCCGAGCCCGGCCTCAACGGTCGGTCACTGGCCTACCCGCGCGGCAAGGTGATCGGCGGCTGCTCCGCCATCAACGCCATGATCTCGATGCGGGGACAAGCGGCCGACTACGACCACTGGCGCCAGCTTGGCCTCGCCGGGTGGGCGTATTCGGACGTGCTGCCGCTGTTCAGGCGGCTGGAGGATCATTTCCTGGGCGAAAGCGAGCACCATGGCGTAGGCGGCGGCTGGCGCATCGAGGCGCCGCGGCTGTCCTGGGCCATTCTGGACGCGGTGGGCGACGCCGCCGAGCAGATGGGCATCAAGCGCATTCCCGATTTCAACACAGGCGACAATGAGGGCATCAGCTATTTCCACGTCAACCAGAAGCGCGGCCGCCGCTGGTCCTCGGCGCGCGGTTTTTTGAAGCCCGCGCTGCATCGCCCCAACCTGCGGCTGGAAAAGCACGTGCTCGTGGATCGCCTCATCGTCGAGAACGGCCGCGCGGTCGGCGTGCGCTTCATCCAGGGCAATGAGGCCGTCGAGGCACGCGCGAAGGGCGAAGTGATCCTCTCCGCCGGCTCGATCGGATCGACCCAGGTGTTGCACCGCTCCGGCATCGGGCCAGCGGATTGGCTGGGGCCGCTTGGCATTGAAGTCGTGCTCGACCGGCAGGGCGTCGGGCGCAATTTGCAGGACCACCTGCAGCAGCGTGCGATCTACAAGGTCGAGGGCATCCGCACGCTGAACGAGACCTATTACTCGCTGCCGCGGCGCGCCCTGATGGGGCTCGATTATGCGCTCCGCCGCCGCGGCCCGTTGACCATGGCGCCCTCGCAACTCGGGATCTTCACGCGCTCCGACGCCACCCGCTCCCGCGCCAACATCCAGTTTCACGTGCAGCCGCTGTCGCTCGACAAGTTCGGCGATCCCCTGCACCGCTTCCCGGCGATCACGGTGAGCGCCTGCAATCTGCAGCCGACCTCGCGCGGCACGGTGCGCATCCGCTCCGAAAAGCCCGATCAGGCCCCCGCGATCGCGCCGAACTACCTGTCGAGCGACGACGACCGCCAGGTCGCCGCCGACGCCATCCGCGTCACGCGGCGGCTGATGCGCCAGCAGGCGCTCGCGCGCTACCGGCCGGTCGAATTCCTGCCGGGCCCTTCAGTCGGCGACGACGAGGTTTCCCTTGCCAAAGCCGCCGGCGACATCGGCACCACCATCTTCCACCCCGTGGGCACGGCCAAGATGGGGATGGCGAACGATCCCATGGCCGTGGTCGACGAGCGGCTGCGGTTTCGCGGGATCGCGAACCTGCGCGTGGCGGACGCCTCCGTGATGCCGACCATCACGTCGGGCAACACCAACACCCCGACCGCCATGATCGCGGAAAAAGCCGCCACCATGATCCTTCAGGACGCGCGCTGATCGTCGCGCCGGCGATCGTCAAAGTGCGCGCCAGTGGACGGGCCGCCCGACCAAGTTCCAGCACGACATCACAATTCACCAAGCAAACCCTTGAAAGTGATGAAATAACGCGGCCCCCCCGCGATCCTGAAAGCAAAGCCCCCGTGCCCACCCGGCGGAGGCTTGCGCTGGCTACTCACGTCGCACTCACGAAGTCGTCATTAACCCCGCGTCGGAAAAAAGATTTTTCGCTGGGATGCCGGGAATAAGGGCGGCGCTTGGCCGATCAGGTGGGCGGACCCAATCAGGGGTTCAAAGCGGAGAAAAGCGCGATGAGCGATCACGATCACCATGATGACGGCCACGGCGTCAGCCGTCGCCACGTGCTGGAATGCATGACCTGGGCCGGCACCGGCGTACTCTGGACCATTTCCGGCGGCGTGCCCCGTTCGCTGGGCCTGATCGGTTCGGCTGCGGCGGCCGAGGCGTCCGGGCTCACCTTCCTGCAGATCAGCGACAGCCATGTCGGCTTCGACAAGCCGGCCAACCCGAACGCGCTCGGCACGCTCGAGGAAGCCATCAACAAGATCAACGGGCTGCAGAAGAAGCCCTCGTTCATGATCCACACCGGCGACATCACGCATCTGTCGAAGCAGGCGGAGTTCGACAATGCCGATCGCATCATCTCGCAGGCCAAGCTCGACGTGCACTACGTGCCGGGCGAGCACGATTTCCTGGACGAGGAGGTCAAGTTCTACAAGGAGCGCTACGGCAAGGGCACCAAGGGCGCCGGCTGGTACTCGTTCGACGCCAACGGGGTGCATTTCATCGGCCTCGTCAACGTCGTCGACCTGAAGGCCGGCGGGCTGGGCAATCTCGGCGCCGAGCAGCTCGAATGGCTCGAGAACGACCTCAAGGGCCGCTCGAAATCCACGCCCATCGTGGTGTTCGCCCATATCCCGCTCTGGACGGTCTACCAGGAGTGGGGCTGGGGCACCGAGGACGGCGCCCGCGCGCTCGAATACATGAAGGGCTTCGGCTCGGTGACGGTGCTCAACGGCCACATCCACCAGGTGATGCAGAAGGTCGAAGGCGCCGTGACCTTCCACACCGCGCGTTCGACGGCCTTCCCGCAGCCGGCACCCGGCACCGCTTCCTCGCCCGGACCTATGAAGGTCGCGGACGACAAGCTGCGCAGCGTGCTCGGCATCGCCAGCGTCAACTTCAAGCTCGGTGACCAGCGTCTGGCCATTATCGACACGCCGCTGCAGGGATAAGGGAATTCGAGCTATGACATCAGCCATGCTCCGTGGCCTCGGCGCTCGTCTCGCCGTGGCCTCGGCCCTCCTATTGCCGTTCGGTATCCTGTCGGCCCATGCCGAGGAGGTGAAGGTCACGATCGACAATTTCACCTTTGCCCCCCAGCAGGTCTCGGTGAAAGTCGGCGACACCGTTACCTGGACCAACCATGACGACATCCCCCACACCGTGGTGTCGGCGGGCAAGTTCAGGTCCAAGACCATGGACACCGACGACGGCTTCTCGTTCACGTTCACCGCGGCCGGCGACTACAAGTACTTTTGTTCGCTCCACCCGCACATGACAGGGACGATCAAGGTTGAGTAGCGGCCCAAACCAAGGCATCACAACAATGCCCGGCCGGTGGGTTCCTGCCGGCCGGGCATATGCTCATCCAGTCAAAGCCGAGCCAAGGGCGATGCCGGTCAAAGCTGCCAATGACGACCCCGAGAAGGCGCGCCGCTTTCGCGAGGCGGCGCTGCCTCATCTGGACGACGTCTACACGCTGGCGCGCTATTTGCTGCGCGACGCAAACGATGCGGAGGATGCGGTTCAGGAATGCTATTTGCGCGCGCTGAAACATTTCGACGGCTATCGCGGTCCGGCCATGAAGCCGTGGCTGTTCGCGATCCTGCGCAACGTCTGCCGGGCCGAATACGCGCGCCGCGCGAACTCGCCGACGGGTGCGATCGACGACCTGCCGGAAGGCGCCGACCAGACACCGCTGTGGAACGAAGCGCAGGAAACGCCGGAGGCCCAGATGCTGCGCACGCGCGACGCCGACACTGTCCGCCGGCTGGTCGCGGCGCTTGCCGAACCGTTCCGGGAGACTTTCGTGCTGCGTGAGATCAACAACCTTTCATATCGCGAAATCGCCGAGGCGGTCGGCGCCCCAGTCGGCACCGTGATGTCCCGCCTCGCGCGCGCCCGCGCCATGCTGCGTTCGGCCTGGCTTGCGGAACAGGAGCAAGTGAGATGAGTTGCGACCACGACGAGACCATGCTTCACGCACTGCTCGACGGCGAACTCGACGCCGGGCACGCCCGCGAGATCGAAAAGCAGATCGCGGCCTGTCCGGCCTGCGCATCGGAGCTTGCAAGCTACCGCGAGATGCGCCGCCTGATGGCTGCGACCGATTTGAGCTACAAGGCGCCGGCTTCGCTCAGGCAGCGGATCGAGGCGGCCCTGCCCCAGCCAGAGGCGGCGGTGCAGGCGCCGTCCCAGGCACCCGCGCAGGTTCAGGCGCAGGTGGTGCCGCTGCCGAGCCGGCGCGCGGTGCTGCGCGGCTTTGCGATGGGATCGGCGGTGTCCGCGATGGCCGCGACCGGGCTCGTCGCGATCGTGCTGCGCAATGACGACCAGCAGCACATCGAATCCGAGATCGTCTCGGCGCATCTGCGCTCGTTGCAGGCCGGGCACCTGACCGACGTGATCTCCACCGACAAGCATACGGTGAAGCCGTGGTTCAACGGCAAGCTCGATGTCTCCCCGCCGGTGATCGACCTCACTACGCAGGGCTTCACCCTGATCGGCGGCCGCCTCGATTACGTCGACGCCCGGGCCATCGGCGCCGTGGTCTATCGGCGCCGTGCCCATGTGATCAACCTGTTCGTGTCGCAAACGGCGAGCATGGAGCATCGCGCGGCCAAGATGGACACCGTTCAGGGCTTCAACATCCGCCGCTGGAGCGATCGCGGGCTGAACTACTGGGCTGTGAGCGACATCGGCGCCGACGAGCTCGCCGAGTTCGGCGACAAGCTCGAAAACGCGCTGCGGGCGAATACCGAAGGCTGACCGCGCCGACTTGACGTCCCGGAAGGCGGCACCGGCGTTACGCCGAGCGGCGCACCGCGTTGTCGACCAGCGTCTTGCCGAGCGACCAGATCGCGCCGGGGACCTTGTGGCTCGAGGCGATCACGGTATCGAACGCCGTCTCGATCCATTTGCAGTCGTCTTCGGTGATGACCAGCGGCGGCAACAGCTTGATGGTGTGGCTGCCGTGGCCGGCGACCTGCGTGAGGATCTTGTGGTCCTTGAACAGCGGCACCGTGATGAGCTGGCAGAACAGGCCCTTGTTGGCGGTCTCCAGCACGTTCCACGACGCCTTCAGCCGCAGCGATTTCGGCGGCCCGAACTCGACGCCGATCATCAGGCCCTTGCCGCGCACTTCCTTCATCAGCTCGTAGCCCGGAACCATCCGCGTCAGCGCCAGCCTGAGCTCGGCGCCGCGCTTGGCGGCGGCCTCGATCAGCTTCTCCTGCTCGATCACCTCGAGCGTTGCGATGCCGGCGGCCATCGCGAGATCGTTCTTGGCGAAGGTCGAGCCGTGCACGACCGCACGGTCCATCTGGTTGAAGATCTTGTCGAAGATGCTCTTGCGCGTCAGCAGCGCCCCGACCGGGACATGGCCGCCGGACAGCGCCTTGGCGAGCAGCACCATGTCGGGCTCGACGTTCCAGTGCTCCACCGCGAGGAAGCGGCCGGTGCGCCCGATGCCGGTCTGGATTTCGTCGGCGATGAAGATCGTGCCGTATTTGCGGCACAGCGCAGCCGCGCCGGGCAGGAACTCGTCGGTGGGCATGTTGACGCCCTTGCCCTGGATCGGCTCGACGATGAAGGCGGCCACCTCGCGCGACGACAGCGCCTGCTCGAGCGCGGCCAGATCGTTGAACGGGATCGCCGTGCAGCCGGGCAACAAGGGCTCGAAGCCGCTGCGGAAATTTGGATCGTCGGTGAGCGACAATGCGCCGTAGGACAGGCCGTGGAACGAGTGCGCGCAATGCACGATTCCGGGCCGCCCGGTAGCGCCGCGGGCGAACTTGATCGCGGCCTCGACGGTCTCCGCACCGGAATTGGCGAAAAACACCTTGTCCAGATACGGAGCGTATTTAAGCAGCCGCTCGGCCAGCACGCCGGCCAGCGTCGAGACGTCGAGCTGCACGAGATTCGGCAGGTCGCTGTCGAGCACGCTCTTGAGCGCTGAACGCAGCGCCGGGTGATTGCGACCAATCGCAAAAACGCCAAAACCGCTCAATAGGTCGAGATAGCGCGCGCCTTCACGATCGAAGAGGTACTGCCCCTGGCCCTTCTGGAATCCGACGTCGTAACCGATGGTCTTGAGGACTCGGACGAGTTGCTCGTTGAGGTGGCGCGCATGCATGGAACTGCGCTGCGCCTGGCGCTCCACAAACATCTCGGAAACGTCTAGATTTGAACTTAGCATCGGTTACATAGGTCGGTTGAGGGTCGGTTCGTCAACTACAATCGCTCAATGCGCGGCGTTTTGCCGTGGTTTGGCCCGCCCAAGGAAGCACAGGCTCTAATATGTTGCACTGCCCAAGAGTTACCATGCAAACACTACTTTATTCTGTAGTCTTTTTGGCGGCAGGCCTCATTTCAGCCAAGGCCGCCGATCCCACCGGGGACTGGCGGGTTGCCGACGGCGTTGCCAGCATCCGCGTTGCTCAATGCAATGGCAGTATGTGGGGCGTCGTGGTCTGGGAAAAAGAGCCCGGCGGCCGTGACAGTAACAATCCGGATGTCTCAAAAAAGAACAGGCCGACGCTGGCCATGCCGATCCTGCTCGACATGAAGAAAAAAGCCGGCGCCGATCAATGGGAAGGCCAAGTCTACAACGCCAAGGACGGGCAAACCTACAGCGCCACGATCACGCCCACGGGTTCCGACCAGCTCGAGATCAAGGGCTGCGTGCTCGGCTTCCTCTGCGGCGGCGAAACCTGGACCCGGGTCGCTCCTCCGATTCCGGCAAGCCCCGTCAACAGCATGGCCAAGGGCGCGCCCAAGAGCGGAACGACGGGCGCCGCCCCCGCCCCGAAAACCGCGGGCACGCCGGGCGCGGGCAAGAAGGCCGGCGTTCAGCCTCAGCCGGCCGATCCCGTCGGCGACATCTGCCTACTCCCCGACATCGCGCGGTTTGCCCATTAGCGCGGGCTGGAACAGCAGCACTGCGGCAAGCGTGGTGAGCAGCGACAGCGCCAGCAGCTTGCCCATGCTCGACGTTCCCGGATGCGACGACAGCCACAGGCTGCCGAACGCGGTCGCCGTGGTCAGCGCGCTGAAAAAGATTGCCCGTGTCAGGCTGGTTTGCAGCAGATTCGTCCTGCCCGAGCGCCACGCCACGACATAGTAGATCTTGAAGGCGACGCCGATGCCGAGCAGCAGCGGCAATGCGACGATGTTGGCGAAGTTGAGCGGCAATCCGATCAGCACGCAGATCTCGAGGGTCACGGCACCCGCCACCAACAGCGGCACCAGCGTCATCGCGACGTCGGTGATCCGGCGCAGCGTGATCCACAGCAGCAGGCCGATCACGACCAGCGCATAGATGCCGGCGTGGATGAACGCCTTCACCACGGTATCGCCGGATTTGAGGATCGACACCGGGCCGCCGATCGCGGTCGGCTGCGCCGCCAGCACCGCATTGGCGAAGTGGCGCAGGTTGTCATTGTCGTTGGGATCGCCCTTCGGCAGCACCTCGACCCGGATCAGGCCATCCTTGGCCTTCCAGGCATTGACGATGTCGGGCGGCAGCGTCTTCAGGCTGACGGGCTGCGCCTGCAGCGAATCCTTGAGCTGGTCGAGCACGATGTTCAGCGGCGTCACGAAGATCGCCTGGGCCTTGTTGCGCGTGTCCTCGCTGCTGTCGGCCAGTTTCGACAGCGCGTCTGCCAGCCGCCGCGCGGCGACCGCGCCGGAACCTTTCCCGTCGCCGGCGACCTTGCGCAGGGTGCCCGCCGAGCTCTTGAGCGAATCGACATTCTCCTGGTCGGTAGGCGGCGCATCGACCGAATCCGGATTGAGCGCGGGATTGAGCACCCGGCCCGCCTGCGCGATCAGCTTGAGCTTGGCCGGCTGATCCTCCGGCACGAAGCTGTCGAGCGACTGGACCCGCAGCACCTCGGGCAATTTTTCCAGCTTCGCCTCGATCTGCTTCGCTTCGGCCTCCGAATGGGTCAGGACGTTGATGGCGTTGGCGCCGGTGTTCGGATCCTTGCGCAGGTCGAGGAAGGTGGCGATGGATTCGGCCTTGGGATTGCGCAGGTTCATCGGGTTGAAGTCGAACTTCATGAAGTAGAGCAGCGGCAGGCCGCCGAGCGCCACCAGGAGCGTTCCGACCACGATGATGACGCGGTGCTGCTCCAGAAAACGGTCGACCGGAGCGAGGAACGCATAGCCGACCGGCTCCTTCTCGCCCGGCGGGTTGAGCAGCTTGAGCAGCGCCGGCAGCACCGTGATGCTGGAGGTGAACGCGACGATCATGCCGACGCCGGCGATCGCGCCGAGTTCGGAGATGCCCTTGTAGTCGGTCGGCAGGAAGCAGAGGAAGCCGGCGGCGGTCGCCATCGCCGCGAGCGACAGCGGCACGGCCGCACGGCGCGCGGCTTCCTCGAGCGCTTCGGCAAGGTTGTCGTTCTTGAAGCGCTCGGAGCGATAGCGGACGGAAAACTGGATGCCGAAGTCGACGCCGAGGCCGACGAACAGCACCGCAAACGCCACCGACAGCAGGTTCAGCGAGCCGACCATCGCAAGCCCGAGCGCCGTCGTGATCGACAGGCCGATAAACAGGTTCACGAACACGGCAAAAATGATCTTCGCCGAATGCAGCGCAAGCCACAGGATCAAGAGCACGACCAGGACGGTGCCAAGGCCGTTGACGACGGCGCCCTCCTGCACGGTCGCGTATTCTTCGTTGGCGATCGGAACCGGCCCCGTCAGGCGGACGCGGGCCTGGTATTTGGCCGGAAATTCCGCCTCGGCCGCGGCCTTGCGGATCGCATCGGTGGCATCCTTGCCCGGCTCCAGCGCCTTGTAGTCCAGCACCGGCTTGAACTCGATGAAGGCGCGCCGGTCCGAATCGGTGAGCGGCTTGTCGCTGGTCAGTTCGCGCCAGGAGAAAGTGGCATTGCCCTTGTTGAGGATGTCCTCGACGGTTTGCGCGATCAGGTTGAAGGGGCGCGCCGTGCTGTCGAGCTTGACCTGGCCGCGCTGCACGCCGGCAAGGCCGGTTTCCAGCGCACCCGTCAGCCCGCGGATCGAGGGATCGCCGGCCATGATCTCGATCAGGGGGGCCGCCGATTCGAACTGGCCGGTCAGCCGGGCGAGCTGCTCGGTCGGCAGAAACAGGAGGCCGTTCTTGTTGAAGAAATCGCCGGAGCCGAGCGGCTGCATGGAGTGGAAGTTTTTGGTGTCGCCCTTGAGCTTCTGCTCCAGCGCCTCGGCAGCCGACTTCGTGAGCTCGGGCGTCGGTGCCTCGACGACCGCCAGAATGGTGGAGTCGCGATCAAACGCGCGGTCGAACACCTGGTCGCGCTGGCGCCAGTCGAGCTTGTCCGAAATCAGGGTGTTGATGTCGGTGTTGATCGCAAAGTGCTTCGCTGCGTAGAAGCCTGCCCCGACCGCAAGCACGAGCGCCACAAGCAGGGTCGGAAGGGCAAATCGCGTGCAGCCTTTGACAATCGAGACGACAATACGTGTCAGCACATCTACTCTTTCTAGCGTTAAAAGCCTGCCGAAAACGTTCGCTGTCTAGCGGAGTTCCTGGAGGCGGGCTAACGTTGTTTGGGTGGTTTTTCGCCGCGGCCAGGCACAAGAGGCCGAAAAAATGGCGAATTCGCAGGGCGGCCTGATATAGCCGACATTGACGGGCGTAAAGTGACGAACAATTGAGTGCCGGCCGCTTATACCTTCATCTGTTCGCCGTTTTCCTTACCATAATACCTAAAATGGGTTCCCCGGGGAACAACCGCTTTCCGTTCCGCCTTTCCTCATCGACGATTTTTTGACACAAAGTCCGGTACGTCCATGCGTTTGGATGGCGCGGAGACCTGTGGGTTGGTGCGGATATTGCAAATATCCCGAGCGCGCCTTTAGGGACATACGGGGCGAATTTGGTGCAACTTGCGTAATGGACGTCCAATGGAAGTTTATCTGGCGCAGCCGCGCGGCTTTTGTGCGGGCGTGGTGCGCGCGATCGAAATCGTGGAACGGGCGCTCGAGAAGTTCGGGCCGCCGGTCTATGTGCGCCACGAGATCGTTCACAACAAATACGTCGTGGAAAGCCTGAAAAACAAGGGCGCGATCTTCGTCGAGGATCTGTCGGAGGTGCCGCCTCACGCGGTCACCGTATTCAGCGCCCATGGCGTGGCGCGCTCGGTCGAGGAAGAGGCGGCAAGCCGCGGCCTGCCGGTCCTGAATGCGACCTGCCCGCTGGTCACGAAAGTTCACAATCAGGGCAAGCGCTATATGTCGAAGGGACGAGCGCTGATCCTGATCGGCCACGCCGGCCATCCGGAGGTCGAGGGCACGATGGGCCAGGTACCCGGGCCGGTCCTCCTGGTGCAGAATGTGGACGATGTGGCGGCGCTGACCCTACCCGCCGACACGCCGGTCGCCTACATCACCCAGACCACGCTCAGCGTGGACGATACCAAGGACATCATCGCTGCGCTCCAGCAGCGGTTTACAGACATTCAAGGCCCTGACATCCGGGATATCTGCTATGCGACACAGAACCGCCAATCTGCGGTAAGGGACCTGAGCAAGCTCGTGGACGTCATTCTGGTGGTGGGCGCCGCCAACAGCTCCAACTCCAACCGGCTGCGCGAAATCGGCACTGAGGCCGGCGTCGCAAGCTATCTCATCGCCGACGGCAGCGCGCTCAACCCGGAATGGCTGAAAGACGCCAGGACCGTCGGCATCACCGCCGGCGCCTCGGCACCGGAGGTTCTCGTGGACGACGTGATCGAGGCCCTGCGACGCATCGGACCGGTCAAGGTCTCGGTGCTCCCGGGCCGGGAAGAAAATATCGAGTTCCGGCTTCCTGCTGAATTGGCTGCGGGCTGACCCCAATCTCATTCCAGAAAGAAGACCTGTAATGGCAATACCCTTCCTCAAGGAAATGCGTATCGGCGGCTACATGCTGAAGCAGAAGCTGCTCGGTCGCAAACGCTATCCGCTCGTGCTGATGCTCGAGCCGCTGTTTCGCTGCAACCTCGCCTGCGCGGGCTGCGGCAAGATCGACTATCCGGACGCCATCCTCAACCGCCGCATGACGGCGCAGGAATGCTGGGACGCGGCCGACGAATGCGGCGCGCCGATGGTGGCCATTCCCGGCGGCGAGCCGCTGATCCACAAGGAGATCGGCGAGATCGTGCGCGGCCTCGTCGCGCGCAAGAAGTTCGTCTCGCTGTGCACCAACGCGCTGCTGCTGGAGAAGAAGCTCGACCTGTTCGAGCCCTCACCCTATTTGTTCTTCTCGGTGCATCTCGACGGCATGCGCGACCACCACGACAAGTCGGTGTCGCAAAAGGGCGTGTTCGACCGCGCGGTGTCCGCGATCAAGGCGGCGAAGGCGCGCGGCTTCGCCGTCAACGTCAACGCCACCATCTTCGACGGTCACGCCGCCGAGGACATCGCCAAATTCCTCGACTTCACCAGCGAGCTCGGCGTCGGCGTCTCGATGTCGCCCGGCTATGCCTATGAGCGTGCGCCGGACCAGGAGCACTTCCTCAACCGCACCAAGACCAAGCGGTTGTTCCGCGACGTCTTTGCGCTCGGCAAGGGCAAGAAGTGGAATTTCATGCATTCCGGCCTGTTCCTGGACTTCCTTGCCGGAAACCAGGAGTTCGAATGCACGCCCTGGGGCATGCCCGCACGCAACATCTTCGGCTGGCAGAAGCCCTGCTACCTGCTCGGTGAAGGCTATGCCAAGACCTTCAAGGAGCTGATGGACACCACCGAGTGGGATTCCTACGGCACCGGCAAGTACGAGAAGTGCGCCAACTGCATGGCGCATTGCGGCTACGAGCCCACGGCGGCGAACACTGCGTTCAGCCACCCGTTCAAGGCGCTCGCGGTGGCGCTGCGCGGCATCCGCACCAAGGGGCCGATGGCGCCGGAGATCGATCTCTCGAAGCAGCGCCCGGCGCAGTACGTGTTCTCAGAGCAGGTCCAGAAGAAGCTCTCAGAAATTCGCCGGGACGAGACTCTCGCTGCCCAGCAGAAAGCTTCGACAGCCGCGTAGCGACCGCAGCGCCCGGTTGAAATCGATACCGGTCGATACCAGCGAACGCAGCATCAGCGGGTTGCGCGCGATGCTGCGGAACACCTTGGGCAGATCGATATCGCCATTGGGCTTGATCGCGTTGCGGGCGACGGCCGGCAAGGCGCGAGTGGCGGGGTCGCTGATCACGCGCAGCGCGGCAAACGGAAGGCCAGCCTCGGCCGCATAGGCGGCCGCGATATGGCTTTCCATGTCGACGGCGGCGGCGCCCGTCTCGAGCCGCAGCGCCGCCTTGCAGGAGCGCGCTGCGACAACATGCTCAACCCCGGCGAGGCCGCCGCGAACCACCCGACGGCGCCGCATCGCGACGCTCCTGATCACTTCCTCGCTCAAGGACAGCCCGGCCAGCCAGCGCGTGTCGCCGGCCATCACCTCGGTCGCCACCACCACGTCGCCGGACCGCAGCGCCGGATCAAGCCCGCCGGCCACGCCAAAGCTGATGACGCCCCTGAACGTGGTCGAATCCAGCGTGGCCAGAAGCGCCCGCAATTGGCTGGAATCGCTACTACTGCAGATAACGAACATGCCCGGGCCGGCCGCAATGCGCGCCTCCTGCACCAGACCAGTCACAATTAGCACCGGCCGAGGGTCAACCACGTGTCCCACGGTTCCGGTAAACGCCGCCCCCAACCTCACATCCCGACCCCTACCACCCTTCTGTTGGTGCTCCTCAAATTTCGATACCGCGCCAGAGCCCAGAGCGGAAAGAACTTGGGATAGCCATGATAACGCAAATAAAACACCCGCGGAAAGCCCGTGGCCGTGTATCGAGCCTCGTCCCACAAGCCATTTTCAGCCTGTGTGGCTTTTAGGTACTCCACCCCCCGCGCCACGGCCGGATGGTCCACGTCCCCGGCCGCCATCAGCCCGAGCAAGGCCCATGCCGTCTGCGAGGCGGTCGAGGGGGCCGATTCCATCCCCTGGTAGTCGAGCCGGTAGCTGACGGAATCCTCGCCCCAGCCGCCGTCCTCGCTCTGGACCGACACCAGCCAGTCCACCGCCTTGCGGACCATGGGATCGCCATGGTCGACGCCGGCGATGTTCAGGGCACACAGCACCGACCAGGTTCCGTAGACGTAGTTCATGCCCCAGCGGCCGTACCAGGAGCCCTCAGGGTGCTGGGTCTGCCGCAGGTAGTCGATCGCCCGGGCGACTGCCGAACTCGTCTCAGCGGTCTCGCCAAGCTGGGCCAGCATCGACAGGCAGCGCGCGGTGACGTCCTCGGTCGGCGGGTCGAGCAGCGCGCCGTGGTCCGAGAACGGGATGTTGTTGAGATAGTATTCGAGATTGTCGACGTCGAATGCCGCCCAGCCGCCGTCGCGGCTCTGCATGCCCTCGATCCACTCCCGGCCACGCGCAATGGCGGTGTCATAGTCGGCGCTTCCCGACTGCCGGCGGGCGCGGTCCATGGCCATCACGACGACGGCGGTGTCGTCGAGATCGGGATAATGGGCGTTGTTGTACTGGAATGCCCACCCGCCGGGGCGCGTATTGGGGCTTTTCGCGGCCCAGTCGCCCTTCAGGTCGAGCACTTGCCGCGGCTTCAGCCAGTCGAGACCGGCCGTCGCGCTCGCCACCGCCGCCTCGCCGCCGACCTCCGCCAGCGCGTGGCAGGCCAGCGCGGTGTCCCAGATCGGCGACACGCAGGGCTGGCAATAGGCCTCGTGCTCGCCGATCACCAAGAGCTTGTCGAGCCCCCGGCGCGTGATGGCGCGCGGCGGATAATCGGCCGGCTTGCCGAACGCGTCGTACATCATGACGATATTGGCCATCGGCGGAAAAATCGCGCCCATGCCGTCCTCGCCGTTCAGCCGCTCCTCGATGAACGCAACGGCGGCGTCGATCGCACGCGCGCGCAGCTTCTTCGGAAAATACGGCTCGATCGCGCGCAGCACGCGGTCCAGGGTGCGGAACAGCAGAAACCAGCCCCAGCTCTGGTGTGGCGCCTTGGACGTCATGCCGATCGTGTGCGGCGGTTGCAGGAACAACTCGTCGATGCCGACGCCTTTGGGATTCTTCGCGCGCGGCTTCAGCGCGGCCAGCACCATCAGCGGCACGATCGTGGTGCGCGCCCAGTAGGAGATCTTGTTGAGGTGGAACGGCGACCACATCGGCAGCAGCATGATCTCGATCGGCAGCACCGGGACCGCGCGCCAGGTCAGGACGCCGAACAGCGCGAGCAGGAAGCGGGTGAAGACGTTGCTCTTGGCGGCGCCGCCATGGGCATGGATCGCCTCGCGCGCCCGGACCATGTGCGGACTGTCGGTGGAATCGCCGATCATCTTCAGCGCGAAATAGGATTTGACGCTGGCGCTCATGTCGAACGGCCCGTCGGCGACCAGCGGCCAGCCGCCATGCGCGCCCTGAGTGCGACGCAGGTAGTTGGCGATCTTGGCTTCGAGCACGGCATCGACCGGCTCGCCGAGATAGTGGCGCAGCAGGACATACTCGGCCGGAATCGTGCTGTCGGCCTCCAGCTCGAACACCCAGTGCCCGTCGGCCTGGCGGTAGTCCAGCAGCGCACTGGTCGCCGAAGCGATGGTCTTCTCCAGCGCGGCCGGGTCGACTGCGATGCTGCGGTGCTCCTGCATGGTGCTCAACATCCTTCGCTTACGCCTAGTGGTCCGATTCCAACATTCGCATCCCGTTTTGGCAGGCATGTTTGCGAATGCTGGAATCGAGGACCACTAGCAAATATAAGTTTCTAGTGGAGTTTTCGATTTGACATTCGCTTTGCGAGCCGGCGGTTACATGGGTAGCGAATGTCACATCCACTCCACTAGTGCATGGCGAGAACCAGATCTGCGGCGCGGTCTCCTGAACGCACCGACCCTTCGATGGTTGCGGGCAACCCGGTAGCAGTCCAATCGCCGGCAAGGAACAGGTTTTTGAACGCCGTGACGGCCCCTGGCCGCAGCGCGTTCTGCTCGGGCGTTGCGGCAAAAGTGGCGCGGCGTTCGCGCACGATCTGCCAGGGCGGCAATTCGCCGCTGACGCCGCCGGCCCTGCAGACGTCGCGCCAGATCGCCTGCGCGAGCTCCTCGCGCGGCATATCGACCAGGCGGTCGCCGTTGCTGATGGTCACCGACAGCCGCTGGGGAAAGGCGAACAGCCATTCCACAAGCCCGCCGACGACGCCCAGGATCGGCGGCGCATCGCGCGGCGGATCGAAGCGGAAATGCGCGTTCACGATGGCGCGGAACTGCGACGGCACTTTCAACCCGGGCAGCAGCGCGGCAGCGGCGCGCGGCGGGACCGCGACCACGACTGCATCGTCAGAGCCGATGGCGACGGTGTCGCCGCCGAAGTTCAGGCCGCTGACGCGGTCGGATCCAGCGAGGAGCTCGCGCAGCTCATGGCCGAACTGGATGCTGGCGCCGCGTTCCTGCAACAGCTTGATCGCGGGCTCGATCAGCACGGCGCTCAGCCCATCGCGTGCGATCAGCGGGCGGCAGGCCTGCCCGCCTGCCAGCAAGGTTTCCCGCACGATGGCGCCGGCAAGGCCGGCGGAGCCCTCGGGCGGATCGACGTTGAGTGCCGCAAGCAATAGCGGATGCACGAGACGCTCGTACAACGTTCCTTTGCAGGCGATGGTGTCGCCGAGGCGCTTCTCGGTCGAGGCCCACAGCACCGGCGCCAGCGCGAGATAGTCGGTGAGCCCGGTGTCGGGCACGCGGCGGCCCTCGTCGAGCACCCACAGCGGCAGGCGACCATCGCCGAGGTCGAGCTGCCAGCGCTGGCCGGTGGTCAGGTCGACGAAGGGAAACTGCGCCCGCTGCGGTCCCACCAGGCCGGCGTCGCTGCCGATCGCGCGCGCATAGCGGAGCGCGTGATGGTTGCCCGACAGCATGAGATGGTTGCCGTTGTCGATCGTGAGACTGGTCGCGGCGTCGAAATAGGAGCGGCAGCGGCCGCCGGCCTGCTGGGTGGCCTCGTGCACGTGCACGCTGTAGCCGGCGTTCGAAAGCCGCACGGCTGCCGAGAGGCCGGATATTCCGGCACCGATGATGTGAACGGATTTTTGCATCAGATGAAGGCGTGGCGAAGGATAATGGCGAGCCGTGCGAACTTGTTGAGGCGAACGGGCTGGCGCGGCGGCGAAAATCCCCTGGCGACCAGCAGCTCCAGGATCGCGCCGTAATATTTCGACATGATCCGCGGCGCGCGCACCACGCGGCGCGAGTTGCGCGCCATGATCTCGTCGGCCTTGGCGAAATGCGTCCGCGCCCGCGCGATCAGCGCAGTGCAGGCTTTCGGCAGCGCACGGTCGGCGGCAACGAGTTCGGGATCGTCGCCGGTGATGCCGGCATGCAGCAGGCCCTCGCGCGGCAGATAGAGCCGGCCGATCGCGGCGTCCTCGTCGATATCGCGCAGGATGTTGGTGAGCTGCAGCGCGCGGCCGAGATGATAGGCGAGCTGGATGCCGTCATCCTCCGGCAGGCCGAACACCCGCACCGACAGCCGCCCGACGGCGCTGGCGACGCGGTCGCAATAGAGATCGAGCGTCGCGAGGTCGGGCGCGCGGATGTCGGCCACGACGTCCATTTCCATGCCGTCGATGATGGCGATGAAATCCTCGCGCTTGAGGCCGAAGGTGCGCAACGAGGCGGCGTAGTCGGCAAGCCGCGCCGGCGGCCGGCCCTGATAGAGCGCGTCGATGTCGTCACGCCATTGCTGCAATGCCGCCTGCCGCTCGGCGCGCGGGCCGCCGGAATCGGTGATGTCGTCGACCTTGCGGCAGAAGCTGTAGATCTGGAACATCGCCTCGCGCTGCGCGCGCGGCAGGATGCGCATCGCCGCATAGAACGAGCTGCCGGAGGCGGTCGTTCCATAGTTCGTCTCGGCCACGGTCGCCTCGATCGTCATGCGCCGGCCGCCGGTCGGGATACGGGATGCCGGCCCGCGGCGCGCCGCGCGGTCTCGCCGGCAATGCCCCCAAAGGTGAAGGCGAGCAGCTCGATCGGGTTGAGATGAACGCGCTGGCTCAGGGGATCGCGGGCCTTAAGCAGGCGCACGATCCGCTCGGCAAAGGCCTGGATCACCGCGATCTCGAGCCCAAGCCGGAAATCCCTCACCTCGCCGCTGAACGACCGGCTCTCGCCGAGCAATCCCTCGTTACGCGCGGCAAGCGCCTCGAGGCAGCGCGCAAGCGGCACCGGCGCCCTCGTCTCGCCGAGCATCTCGACCGTGGCGCCCGCCTCCTTCAACGCATCGAGCGGCAGATAGACGCGGTTGAGGTTGCGAAAATCCTTGGCGCAGTCCTGAAGGTGGTTGTTGATCTGCAAGGCCGCACAGAGCGCATCGTTCGCCGGCCAGGTCGCGCTGCTTTCGCCGTGCACGTCGAGCACGAAGCGGCCGACCGGCATCGCCGAATAGCGGCAATAGTGGATCAGCTCGTCCCAGTTCTCGTAGCGGAGCTTGGTCACGTCCATCCGGAACGCGGTCAAGAGATCAAGCGCATGGCGCGGCGGCATGGCGCGCTCGGCGAGCGCGCGGCGCAGCTCCACCGCCTCGCGCTGGGTGTCACCCTTGCCCAACAGTTCGGCTTCGAGCAGGTCAAGATAGGCGAGCTTGTCGTCGGCCGACAGCGTCGCATGATCGGCGATGTCGTCGGCGGTGCGGACGAAATTGTAGAAGGCGAGGATCAGCGCCCGATGGCGCGGATGAATCAGCCACGACGCGACTGGAAAATTCTCGTCGCGGTGGGTCTTACCGGATCGCAATTCGCTCGCGCTGCTCATCAGGAATTGACTGTCATCGTCCAATGCAAAGGCCCGCCCGCGCGTGAATTTTCATGCACGCGCCAAGGCATCGCAGCCCCCATATAGGAGATTACGATGCCAAAACCAATGCTATCGGGCACCCCGCGGCGCGGCCCTCGAAGATCGGGCGACGGCCGTCACATGGCTGCAACGGCCGCGCCGGAGGCGAACACCGTCGTTATTGGCCGTGGTTCTTCAGGACCGCATCGCAGGCCGCGCTGATCTTGGGCCGGTTCTGCTGCAGGCAGGCCAGAATCGTGAAATCGCCCTGGTCGATCACAGAACGGCAGTGACGCTGCACGTCGCGCGAACAGGCCTTCTGCTCCTCCGGCGTGCCGCTGCGCTGCTGCGCCGGTTGCGCGATCGCCGCGGTGGACAGGGAAAGCGACAACAGGCTGAGTGCCAGGAAATACTTTTGCATTTTGTTCCTTCATTTCGACGGCAGAGGAATTCCTTTTCCCGACAACCCTACGCACGGACCGGGACGGATTACTCGGTTGCAGTTGCCGCAAAGCGCAGCATCGAGCAAACAAGAGCGCTGGTAAATGCGGCCAAATTTACGACGAAAGGCGCCGACAGCCCCGGCTTCCACCGCTAGATCGCAACGCTCTTATAACTAGCTGATATTGCTCATTTTTACTACGTTCACGATTTTTCGCATGCAGTAATCGCGAATCAATTTCACTCCGAGGTGGCTGAAAGCATTCGAGAAAATTCGCGCAAAGGCCTGTTTTGACTTCGCGAAAAAACAAATCAATCGGACAGGACAAGGGACCGATCGCGCACCGAGGCCGTTGTCAAGCGGTCATTTGAACCTAACATGCGCCGGAGACACTAACCCCTCGATGTGGCGAGACGCGTCTGATACGTGCGTCAAATCTGAATGGGAAACCTGATATGAAACGGTTTGGTTCCAGCCTCTATGGACAGGCGATCAGGGCTGCGGGCGCCGGCGCCGCACTCTTGCTGTCGGTGTCGATCGGCCACGCGCAATCCGGACCGTTTGCCGGCTTCGACGGCGCCTGGTCGGGGACCGGAACGGTGTCGCTCTCGGACGGTTCGACCGAGCGCATCCGCTGCAAGGCGGATTACAGGGTCAACAGCACGGGCATGGGCCTGAAGCAACAGCTGCGTTGCGCCAGCGACAGCTACAAATTCGACCTCTCCAGCGACGTCACCTCCAACGGCGACCGAATCTCCGGCAACTGGAGCGAGGCGAGCCGCAACATCTTCGGCAACCTCCAGGGCACCGCCGGCGGCGGCCAGATCGAGGTTTTCGTCGAGGCCAACGGCTTTGCCGCCAACCTGACGCTGCGTACCAACGGCACCCGGCAGACCGTCCAGATCTCGTCCAAGGGCGAGATCCGCGGCGTCAACATCACGATGGTCAAGGGATAGCTGCGAAGACGAAAACGGCGGATCGAAAGGAAAAGCCCCGGCCCGAGCAGGACCGGGGCTTTTCTGTGTGATTGCAAAGTGCGTCAGAGCGCGCCGCCGCGCACCCCGCGAATCCGCTCCGACAGATTGATCAGGAACATCGCTGTCGGCCGCAGGATGAAGAGGTCCGCGACCAGGGCCGCAACCATCGCAAAGGCGCTGAGCCAGCCGAACAGGCGGAGCGACGGCAGATCGGAGAACACGGTGACGACGAGGCCGCAGGCCAGGACCACCGTGGTCAGGATCAGCGCCGGCCCGACCAGCACGGTGGCGCGTTCGACCGCGACGTCGGAGGTGACGCCCGGCTTGCTCTCCAGCCGCAGGCGGTTGAGGAAGTGGATCGTCGCGGAAAGCCCGAGGCCGAATGACACCGTGAGCGCCACCACGCTGGCAAATTGCAGCCCCTCCCCCATGGCCCACAACAGCGTGCCTGACAGCACCACCGGGAAGATGCCCGGCAGGATGCAGGCGAACATCACGACCCAGGAGCGGAAGGCGAGCCCAATGAACATCGCGACCAGCGCGAATTCGACGGTCAGCCCGCGGTTGAGCTTCTCGATCATGTTGGCCGAGTTGCGCGCGGCGATCGCGGCAAGGCCGGTGACGGCGACTTCATAGCCGGGATGCTTCTCGCGCACCGCATCGAGCTCGTGGTCGAGCTTTTCGACGACGGGCAGAAGCTCGCTGGAATCGAGGTCCGGCACCCGGCCCGCCACCACGACCGCATCCTGCTGGGCGTCGATGAAGCGCCGCACCAGATGCTCGGGGATCAGGTTGACATATTCCTTCAGCGTCGCGACGTCGCTCGAGCCGGCCTTCTCCGCCAGCCAGCGCCGCAGCGTTTCGATCGACCAGACGTTGCCGACGCCTGCGGTCTTTTCCACCGTGGCGTGGACATCGGCGATCGTCTGCAGCGTTTCCGGCGAATAGAGCGACTCGCCCTTGGGGAAGGTGATCAAGACGTTGACCGGGTTGGCGCCGGTCAGCTTTGCGTCGAGCCGGTTGCTGGCCGCAACCGCCTGCCGCTTGTCCGGCACCTGGTCGGCCAGCCGGTAGCGCGGCTCGAGATTGGCGTAGATGATGCCGAGGCCGCCGACGAGCAGCACGGCGATCAGGCTGAACAGGCCGGGCCTGGAGACCATGCGCACCGCGATCCAGTAGCAGAAATTGCGCAGCGCCTGGACGCCGAAATCGGCGCTCTTGAACTTGACCGCGAAGACCTTCTCGTTGCGCACGAGCAGCACGCCGAACACCGGCACCAGCGACAGAACCGCGATCAGCGCGATGATGGTCGCGGCCAGCCCCGCCTCGCCGAATTTGCGGATCAGGTCGGAATCGGAGAACTGCAGCGCGATGAACGAGATGCCGGCGGTGCCGTGGGTGAGCACGCAGGCCGGACCCACCACCAGCACGGCATTCTTGAACGCGGTGAACTTGTCCTGGCCCGCGATCAGGCGGTCGCGCGCCGCAAAGGTGAGCTGCATCGAGTCGGAGAAGCTGATCACCATGATGAGCGGCGTCATCACGTTGAGGAACATGTTGAGATTGAAATTGGCCCAGCCGAGCCCGCCGAGCGCCAGCAGGATCGCGATCAGCGGCGGGAAGGCGGCGGCCACCATGAACGATATCTTGCGGAAGAAGATGATCGCGATGATGCAGCCGGCCAGGATGCCGAGAACGTTGTAGGTGAGCCCGTCGCGCTCGACCGCGTTGCGGATCTCGAGCTGCATCACCGGCACGCCGGACAATTCCGCGTTCAGCCCGGTGTCGCCGAGATCGTCCTTCATCAGCTTGCGGATGTCGCCGACCACCTTGGAAAGCTTGCTGGAGGCGACCACCTCAGGCTCGAGCGACAGCACGATCAGCGCCAGCGTGCCGTCTTCGGACAACAGCTTGCCGCGGATGATCTCGTTGGCCTTCACGGTCTCGATGAACTTGTCGTAGTCGGCCCCTTCGGGCAGTTCCGCCGGGAACAGGGCTGCCGGCAGCTTGCCGGGCGCCGGCGCCTGCCGCGCCGAGAACAGCGAGATCAGGCCGCGGGTGCCTTCGACGAGCTGCAGATCGGTGACGAAATCGCGCAGCTTCTCCAGATTGTCGCGGGCCAGCAGGTTCTTGCCCTCGACGACCGCCAGTACGTCGAATTCCTCGGCCGGGAATTTCTTGGTGACCTCCTCGTACTGGTGGAACTCCTTGGTGTTGGAGCGGAACAGCTGCGAGAGCGAATCATCGATCTTGATTCGCTGGATGCCGAAGATGGCCGCGATGATCAGGCCGACCAGGACGATGCAGGAGACGATCGGCGCCTTCATCGGGATCAGCCCGAGTCGCTCGATCCCGAAAGCGATGCTTTTCGCCGGGGGCGCCTCGACCATCTCGACGTGGATTTCGTTGTCGCGCGTTCTTTCGAGCATGCTCTGTCCAGTTCTCGCGTCGCAGGCTTATAGCTCAGGTTCAGCTTGTTTCCTGGGGCGCAATTGAGGCCGCGGTGCAGCGGTTCAAGGAAAAGCCAAAGAGTGGCCGAAACGACGGCACTGAGCCTTCCCGATCAGCGCCAGCGAAGTTTTGATTCTAACATCCACAAAAGTACCTCCCAAAGCGAGGACCGAATGTCAGGATCGGACCACTACCCCTTGAAAACACGTGGAAAATGATCGGACACCGCTTTAGCAGGTCAGAGGCGCGCCTCGCAAGCGCGGCCGGCTCGGCAAATCGGCTATCCGAGCCATTTCCACCGAAGCCGCCGATTCGCCACCGCCGAACCTGCAGAAGCACTCAGGTGACCAGCCGCGACGTTCGGTCGCCGCTTTCATCTTTCAGCGCCACACCGGTCTGCTCGCGCGCCAGCCCCTCCCCGGCGAGCCAGGCGATCTTGTGCGCCGCCTCGGCATAATCCAGCCCGGCACGGTGGATGTTCGAGACGCAATTGCGCCCGGCATCGGTCACTCCGACCCGCGGCGCAAAGGTCAGATAGGCGCCGAGACTGTCGGGCGCCGAAAGGCCCGGCCGCTCGCCGATCAGCATCACGACCATCCGCGCGGCCAGGATCGCGCCGATCTCGTCGCCGAGCGCGACGCGCGCGCCGCTGGCGACCACGACAGGGCCGACCGGGACGTCTCGTGCGACGAGCTCGGGCACGAGATGGCCAAGCAATCGAAGTGCGTGCGCGTGCACTGATGTGGGCGACAGGCCATCGCCGATCACCAGTGCAAGCCGAGATGCGCCCGCGCTGCGCTCGGCGAGCAGCCGCGCCGAGGCCTCGTCGAGGCGCCGCCCGAGATCGGGACGTCTCAGATAGTCCTGCCGGTTGTTGACGCGGCTTTGCACGCGCCAGGCCGCAAGGCCCAGCTCGCCGAGCTCGGCGACGATGCGATCAGCGTCGAAAACGGCGTGGACCGCATCGCGGGCGCGTGCGTGGTCGAGCGTGAAAGCGAGCAAGGCGCTGGTCGGCAGGCTCGCGCCGGCGCGCCCCAGCGCGACGCGGGCCGGCGTCATGGACCGCAGATCCGTGATCGAAGGCGACGGCGCCGGCGGCTTCATGGCCCTACTCGGCGGGAACAGAGGCCTCGCGCAGCCGCACCGAGTAGTTCGAGGCGTTCTGCTTTCCGGTCGAGGCCGCACGCGCGAACATGATGAGGTGATGGGCGATCATGGAGCAGGAGATCAACCCCTCGATATCGCCGCGCCGCAGCCGACCGAGCGCGAATTTCCAGAACACCCTGCGATAATCGCCGAGCACGCCGACCTTCCAGAAGATGTTGCGCAGCATGATCAGCCCGC